>DFLB01000036.1:0-87743 GCA_002373995.1 Bacteroidales bacterium UBA3630
CAACTGCCAACTACCAACTACCAACTGTCAACTGTCAACTACCAACTGTCAACTACCAACTGCCAACTGTCAACTACCATCTGCCAACTACCAACTCCCAACTACCAACTGCCAACTGTCAACTGTCAACTACCAACTGTCAACTACCAACTGCCAACTGTCAACTGTCAACTACCAACTGTCAACTGCCAACTACCAACTACCAACTGTCAACTGCCAACTGCCAACTGCCAACTACCAACTGTCAACTGTCAACTACCAACTACCAACTACCAACTACCAACTACCTACTGCCAACTACCAACTACCAACTGTCAACTACCAACCACCATCTCCCCCACCGTCTTCTTCAGCACCGGGTGGCGGTACTCGGGTATTATCTCCGCCAGCGGCTCCAACACAAAACGTCGCTCGTGCATCCGCGGATGCGGCACCGTGAGCTCCGGCGTATCTATCACCTCGTCGTTATAGAAGATGATGTCTATATCCATCGTCCGCGAGTGATACACCCTCTCCCCCTTCGGGCCGTCGGCGCCGCCTTGCGGCCGCCGACGCCCCAGCTCTGACTCTATATCCATCGCCGCCGCCAGTACCTCATGAGCCGTCAGCGCCGTCTCCACCACCAATGCCTGATTGAGAAAATTCCCAACTCCCAATTCCCCACTCTCACTTCCAAACGTTCCCCACGGCTCGCTCTCATACACCCCCGACGCAGCCACCACCCTTCCTATCCGCTCCCCTATCAGCTCCCGTGCCTGCGCCATCAGCGCCCTGCGGTCCCCCTGGTTCCCGCCAATCAGCAACGCCACCCTATTCATCGTCTTTCCTGCATAAGAGATTGGAGACAAAACCGGGCATGAATCAGTCCTCCCATTTGCGCCTGTTCGACATCGAGTTCATGTATCCATTCAGCACCTTGCTCGTCTCTTCAATTTCGGCAATCATCTGGTTCGCCGTATCGTCAGTGATATAATTGAAATCATGAGCAAGATAGATATAACACCGGCATTCTTCAAGACTACCCTGTGAATAATTGAAAAACCTCATCTTGTCATCCTTACCCGCACGCTTATACCCTTCAGCAATATTAGCCGCTATCGACACCGCTGCACGCTGAAACTGAGAGACAAGCCCATAACGTTCTTCCGCAGGAAATCCTTTAGTCTCCCGATACACATGGTTGATAAACACCCGTGCCTTCTGCCATGCAATCACATCCTCAAACCTGTTTGTCATATCATATAACTTGTAATTATACTAATACCATTGCCTTACCTCCTTATCTCCTATTACCTTATCTCCTTATCTCCTATTACCTTATCTCCTTACCTCCTTACCTCCTTATCTTCTTACCTCCTTATCTCCTGTCTCCTTACCTTCTATTGCCTTATCTCCTTACCTCCTATTACCTTATCTCCAAAAATAAAAATACTATTGCCTTATCTCCTTACCTCCTTATCTTCTGTCTCCTTATCTCCTGTCTCCTTACCTCCTATTACCTTATCTCCTGAAATAAAAAAACTATTGCCTTATCTCCTTATCTCCTGTCTCCTTACCTCCTATTACCTTATCTCCTGAAATAAAAATACTATTGCCTTATCTCCTTATCTCCTGTCTCCTTACCTCCTATTGCCTTATCTCCTTATCTCCTTATCTCCTTATCTCCTGTCTCCTTACCTCCTATTGCCTTATCTCCTTACCTCCTATTACCTTATCTCCAAAATAAAAATACTATTGCCTTATCTCCTTATCTCCTGTCTCCTTATCTTCTAAAACATCACCCACAATGCAAGAACCTCTCCACCAGCGCCAGCGTCTTCTCGCTGTCGTTGCCTATCTCGGCGCGCAGCGTCCTGTCGTTGTGACTGCGCAGACCCTTGATGATGCCGTCAATCAGCGCTGGAGCAAAGATACCGTCCTGCTCGTATACGGCGCGGTCGCGCTCCAGCAGGTCCGCGCTGGCGGCGCAACTGTCCGGCAGCACCTCAAGGCGCTTCAGCACCTCCTCGTGCTCAAAGATATTCACACTCACGTAACGCTCCTTGGCATACTGCACCGCGTTCTCCATTTCGAAGCCGTGGCGCGCCGCCACCGTCATGCCGGCCAGCAGCAGGTACACGTTGGCGCTGCCGTCGGGCGTGCGCAACTCGATAGTCTGCTTGTGGCTGAAGTCCACCTCCTCGTTCTTCTCCAAGGGGTTGCAATGGGCCATCATGTTGCCCGTGGCCTTGTTCCACCCCAACGGCACACGCACCATCGCCGAACGGTTGCGGTCGCCCCAGCAGATATTCGTCGGCGCCTCCTGGTGCGGCACCAAGCGGAAGTAACTCGTCGGGTTGGTGTTGCCGAAAGCCGTCAGCGACCCCGCCAGGCTCAATATGCCTGCCATCGTCCGCAGCGCCACATCCGTCAGACCCTTCTCGTCGATATACATATTCTTGCCGTCCATGCTGACGCGCGTGTGGATATGCATGCCGCTGCCGGCCTTGCCGACGGTAATCTTCGGCGCAAAGGTGATGGTGATACCGTAGCGGTAGCCCAGCTCGCGCATCATCCATTTGGCTATCACCAGCTGGTCGGCGGCATCCTCTAAGTGCGTCGGCAGAAACTCTATCTCGTTCTGCTCGTACATCATGTCGCCGTGGGTGAAGTTGCCCACCTCGCTGTGCCCGTATTTGATCTCGCCGCCGGCGGCAGCTATCAGACGCATAGCCTCCGTCCTGAAGTCCTCAAACTTGCAGAAAGGCTTCGACACATGGTATCCATGCTGGTCCTCAGGTAGATAGGCATCCTCCTTCGGCGCTATGGCGTAGTACTCCAACTCGCCCATCACCTCAAACTCCATGCCTCCCGTAGCCTCGCGGAACGCGCGCCCCGCTTTCTGCAGCGTATACTCCGGCGCCAGCTCGAAGGGCTCCCCGTCTTTCGTGTAGAACGAACACAGCAGGTCCAGCGTGGGCACCTCGGCAAAGGGGTCTATGAAGGCCGTCCTGAAACGCGGTATGACGTAGAGGTCGCTGTTCCCGGCCTCGATATAGGGAAACAGACTGCTCCCGTCCACGCGCTCGCCGCTCGTCAGCACCTCGTCGGCATGCGCCAAACTCTGTATCACAAAGTTCAGCGTATGCAGCTTGCCGTCATCCGCCATATAGCGGAAATTGATCATCTCTATCTGGAACTCCTCTATAACCTTGAGGATATCAGCCTTGGTGAACTCGCTCTTCGGCTTCTCCAAAAACGTCACCAACGGATTAGGATTGAACTTCAACTGTTCTTGTGTCATAGCTATATATTTTTTTATTTTTTTATTTTAAACTCTATTCTCTCTATCGCTTCTATCGTATCTATCCCCTCTATCGTATCTATCCCCTCTATCCCTTCTATCTCTTCTATCCCCTCTATTCTTCCCTTCAAAACGCCATCTTCCCCCTTTTATTGTCCCCGCGCACAAAAAAAGAGGAGGCCCCCCATCAGGGGAGCCTCCTCTGTCGTTGAGAGTGTTGTCGCTGCAGCTTAGCGTGCCACAACCACACGCTTGGCGGCGGCGTTGCCGACCTTCACAAGGTATACACCCGTGTTGGCCACGCGGAACTCCACGTGCTCGCCAGCCTTGGCGCTGTGGTTCAACACTCGGCCGTTCACGTCAAACAGATAGACCTGGTGGCCTTCGGCGCCGTTGACGTAGATCACATCGTTCACGCTGTAGACCTTCACGTTGGCCATGTCAACATCGGCGATGCCGGTCTTCGCTGCAAAGACAGCCTCGATCGTCACATCGGCAGTGGCGTTGAAGGTATACGTGCTCTCGGTCGACATCGTGTCGGTGCCGATCACCCAGCCCTTGAAGACATAGCCCTCGTTGGCGCGGGCGGTCAGTGTGATATCGTCTTCAGATGTCACAGGCTCCGTCGGGATGCCGTCCACGGTACCCATCGTCGCGTCGTAGACAACGGTGACAGTGTAGTACGTCGGCTCCACGGGGTCAGCCTCGAAGTTGGCCACCAGCGTGGTGTCGCTCGTCACAGTGATGCTGATGGCGGCGGTCGTCAGACCGTTGCTCCAATCCACAAAGTGGTAGCCAGCGTCGGCCACAGCCGTCAGGTTCACCACGGTGCCGGCAGTAACAGGCTCCGTCGGGATACCGTCCACATGACCCATAGCGGCGTCGTTCACGCTCACCGCAACGGTGTACGTGTTGGCGGGGTTGGCCTCGAAGGTGGCAGTCACAGTGGTGTCGCTCGTCACAATGAGGCTGATGGCGGCGGTCGTCAGACCGTTGCTCCAGCTCACAAAGTGGTAGCCAGACTCGGGAACAGCCGTCAGGTTCACCACAGCGCCGGAATCCACAGCAGCCGTCGGCACACCGTCCACATGGCCCATCGTGGCGTCGTTCACATTCACAGTGACAGTGTAGGTCGGCGTCTCCACCATATCAGCCTCAAAGTTGGCAATAATGGGGTAAGCCGCCGTGTTGCTGGTAGCACTCATCGAGAACGGATTGTTGGTGCTCAACACGGTGTTATTCTGCGTCCAGTTCACAAAGTGGTAGCCCGGATTGGCGGTGGCAGTCATAACAACCACATCACCGGATGTATAAGTACCGCTACCGGTAGCTGTACCCATTGTGGAGTCGTTCACAGTGACAACCACATCGTATGTTGTAGCAGCAGCGCTCACAAACACAGCCTGCAAGGCTGTATCGGTGCTGGCCACGAAGGTGTAGGGGTTGTCCGTGCTGACAGTAACAGATGCGCTGTTGATCCATTTCGAGAACTGGTAGCCAGCACTCGGAGTGGCAGTGACAGTGACGTTGTCGCCGATAGTGTAGACACCACCGCCGGCCACGCTACCGTACATCGGGTTGTTCTGACTCAAGGTAATAGTCACCTGGTTGGCACCAGCCTGCTCGCGCAACTCGAAGTTGTCGATAGCAATGCGATACTGATTTGTGCAGTTCCAGTGACGCAGTGCCAAATAGATGGTCTGACCACTGTACGCGCTCAGGTCAACCACCGGAGTGTTGCCAGCCGAGGTCAGCGTCCATTCCTGCAACATGGTGAAGTTCGCTGTATCAATGGTGCTATTGGTGGAGACATAGAGACCATAATGCTCAGCGGGATAGCTGGCATCCTGAGGATTGGCGTTCCATGTCACCTCGTAGCTATTTCCAGCACCCAACTGGAACTGAGGCGTGATCAGCCAGTTGTCGGGAGTCAATATTCCAACTTCGTTGTCATAGGAAGCCGAGTGCATGGCACCCTGAAGGTTCTCCCAATTGTGGCCGTCGCCATCGGCATCGATGGTTGCCCAGCATGCTGGCGCAGACTCGAAGGCCTGCGTATACGGGAAGGTGCTGATAATACCACATTCCGTGCTGGCAACAATGGTAGCCATGGCCGAGCTGTCCTCGTCGTCGCAGAGTGCCACTACACCAAAGGTATAGTTCATAGCGGCCGACAGGCCAGTGAAAGTATAGCTGTTGGTAGACACAGTGGCCACATAGGTGGTTCCATTGTACACATTATATGAAGCAGCCGTACCGCTCCAGCTAATGGTCACGCTCGTAGTCTCAACAGTATCCACAGCCAAGTCGGTCACAGGCAGGCAGGTCGGGCAGGCATTGGCGATGGTGAGCAGCGTCTGTCCTTCGGTCAACGCAACTCCGTTACCCTCTGCACAGGTGTAGAGCACCGTGCCGGCACCGTCACTGACAGTAAAGCTGACATACTCGTCATAATCATAAGACGCGTACGGAGTCTGATGATAGACCAATGTCACAGGAACATTGGCGCAAACGCTGACAGCAGTCGAGAAGGGTGCGTAGCTTTCGTCCGTAACGTTAGCCACCAATGAACCATTCTGCATCACGTCGATGCTGGCGCCCACCAAACCATAACCGGCACTGGCAATGGTGATATTGCAGCTGCTGCCTTCGCAGTCAGTCCTGGCGCTGACAGTGACCATGTCGGCACTGTCGGTGGCCGAGCAAACGGCCGTAACACCGAAGGTGTAGCCCGTGCTGGCGGTCAGGCCATTGACGGTGTAGAAGGTGTCAGCGGTGCTGCCTACGTAGGTGGTGCCATTGTAGATGCTGTAGTTGGCAGCGTCGCCGCTCCAACTGATAGTAACCTCGTTGGCAGAGGCCGTGTCAACCACCAGGCCAGCCACCGCAAAGCAGGGGGCCTCTGTCATAGCCGTGAAGACCACATTGTCGATACCCAAACCGTAACCCCATGCGGAAACCATCTCGAAGGCCACCTGGTAGGTGTTGGCAGGCAGGGTCACAGAGTCAAGCGTCCAGGTCGAGGGACCGTCCTCATACGAGGCAATCGTCGTCCAGGCACCATCGGCCGAGGTGCGGTAGAGCACGTTCAAGTCGTCAATGTCGTCACCCCATGGGCTGTGCACGTGGGCAAACTTGACCTGCATAGCCATAGCGCCACCCAAGTCGAGGACGGGCGAGATAAGCTTGGCAGAACCCGTGTAAGAACCAATCTGGATTCTGGCATTGGCGCTGCCCTCGTAGGCTGTCGTGATGCCGTTCGCCGTGGTGCCGGCACCAAAGGTCCATGTCGACGTGGTCTCCACGCTCTCCTGGCTCCAGCAGGCCAGCGTCGTGCTGGCAGCCTCAAAGGTCTCCGTGAAGGGCACGGCAACAGTGGCGCAAAGCGTCGTGAAGCTCACATAGACGCGTGCGCTCTCGTCGCCACCGCAAACGGCGGCCACGCCAAAGGTGTAGGCAGTGTTGGGAAGCAGGTCGGTCAGCTCAAGGCTGTTGTCGCTCACGCTGCCGTCATAGACCGTCGTGTCGGTAGCCGTAGCCTGATAGACCACATAGCTGCCGGCTTCGCCGTTCCAGCTCAACGTGGCACCCTCGCCACTGATGTTGCTAACAGCCAAACCCGTAGGAGCTGGGCAGCTCGGAATGGTGTATCCCGTCACAACCACACTGTCCACATAGGCCTTGTAGTTGGAGCTGCTGGTAGTATAGTTCACGGCCAGCTGCACAGCATCCAGCGGCAGGTTGGCCTCAAAAGTCGCCCAGTTATCATAGCCGCTCGTGGAGAACGGACCAACCCAAGTGTAGTCGGTCGGGTTGGTGCTGGCAGCAGTGGTGTAGCCGAACTTCAGTTGGTCGGCAGTACCGTGAGTGCTGTACACCACGCGCACATGAATAGAGTCGGCATCGGTCAACGTGCTGGCATCGAGCAGCGGCGAGTAGCCATACTGGTTGTAGTCGCTGGCACTACTCCACGAATTGAAGACCATCACGTCGTGGCCGCTATAGGTGACAAAGCCCATATAGTTGCTGCTGGTCGGAGAGGAAACGGCATTGGTCGTGTTGTTGCTCACCAGCGTCCAGCAGTCGCGCGTGCCGGCAGCGGCAGCAAAAGTCTCGGTGTAAGGCAGCTCGATGGCACCGCAAGCCGTGCGGCCGCTGACCACGACCATCTCGGCGTCGCCGCCAGCGCAGTTGGCCACAACACCAAACACATAGGCAGTGTTGGCATCAAGGTCCCCCACCGTGTAGGCAGTGTCAGCAATGTTGGAGGCCACCAGGGTGGTCTCGCTCGGAGTAACCATATACACGCTGTAGGTGGCGTCGGTGTTGCCCTCGTCAACCCAGCTCAGGCTGATGCTATCGGCGGTAGCGCCGGTAACGGTCAAGCCCGTGATGTAGGCACACGAGGGAGCCTCGTGCAGCATCACATCGTCAATATACAGCGATGCCGAACCCGTGGGCTTCAGCACCATAATGGCGGCATAGGCATCCGTGGCGTTGGCCTCGGTCAGGTTCACATCGTAGCGGGTATGCGTAGCACCGCTCACAGTGACAGTGCCCGACGTGGTGAAGGTCGTCACATCCTCGGGGTCACTCATCGTGCCCACATACACCGTAATCGACTGCGTCGACACGCTCATGCGACCCCAGAAACTCAGCTGGTTGCCGTTCATCGGGTAGGTCGTCACATCAAGCTGCGGCAGGATGGCGATAGCAGTGTCGGCATAGGTGCCGTATGAACTATAGTACCAATAAAGAGAATAGTTGCCACCGTGGGCATAGCTGCTGCTGTTCGTGCTGTAGGGATAGGAGTTGTTGCCGGTAGCCAGGCTGTTGTAGCGGCTCCAGCAGAAAGGCATCGGATTGCTGCCGCTCGGCACAGACTCCAAGTTGTCGCTCCACGGCAGGCTGGCAATAGCGCCGCACGCCGTGCGACCATTGACAATAACAGTGTCGCTCGTCTCGCCACCGCAGTCAACGACAACGCCGAAAGTGTAAGCAGTGTTGGCATTGAGGCCTTCAACAGTGTAGCTGTTGGTGCTGCTCGTTCCCTCCTGGCTGCTGTCAGCCATGTTGAGGATAACGAAGCTCGTGGCATCGCTCGTCCATGTCAGCGTCAGACTGCTGCTGGTGGTCTGCGTGGCATCCACCATCAAACCGCTCACCGGGAAGCAGATATCGCCAGTGCTCTCCTCAATGTTGATGTTGTCGATATGCAGGTTGTTGTCGCCACCAGTGACGGTAGACTGTGCATAGAAGGCTATGCGTACCGTCTCGCCGGCATAGGAGGCCAGGCTCACATACTGAGGCACATAGCTGCTGCTGGCTATCGATGTCAGCGCGATGTCGCTGGCCAAAGTCCATGTCTGGCCGTTGTTGGTGCTCACAAGAACCATGAACTTCTGCGACGCGTTGCTCTCAAAACCGGTAGCGGGACTCGAACTGCTGCTGGTGTAAACCGTGAAGGCGGCACCAAAGGTCAGCAACGGGTTGCTGGCGGTGGTGAGGTCAATCTCGGGGGTAATCATCCACTTCTTGCAGCCGGTGCCGTAGATGTTCACATAGTAGTGGCCGGCTTCAAGACCGTTGCTCGTGGAACTTGCATAGTTCCACTGGTTGTTGGCGGTGAGGGTCAGGGCAGTGCCCGCAAGCACCTCGTCGGCAGTGGTGCCCGTGGCACCGCGCCAGCAAGGATCGTTCGCCAAGGTAGCACTGAAGTTCTCAGTGAAAGGAAGATCATAGGCTGCACAACTGGTGCGACCGCTGACGGGAGCGGTGAAGTCGGTGACATCGCCACCGCCGCAGTCGGTCGTCATGGCGAAAGTATAGCCAGTGTTGGCATCAAGGCCGGTCACCGTGTAGCTGGTGCCACTGATGTTGGAGGCGACCACACTGCTGTCGGCCATGTTGTAGAGGGTGTAGGTGGCACCGGTGTTGAGGGCATCGGCCCAGGTCAGCGTCAGGCTGCTGCTGCTGGTCTGCGTGGCATCAATGGCCAAGTCGGTCACCTTGAAGCAGGTGATGGGCGCGCCGACATACACATTGTCAATATGCAAATTGTTGTCGCCGCCGCTGACAGTCGACTCAGCATAGAAAGCAATCTTGATGGTGCTTCCCGCATAGGGAGTCAGGTCGATGTAGAAGGTCTGGTAGTCGGTGTAGGGAAGAGTGGTGAGGTCATAATCGGCCACTCCGGCGGTCACGCTGTCGGTGATCATCCACTTGGTGGCATTGACCTCGCTCCAGGTAGCGCCATCATCGGTCGAAATGATGACCATGAACTTGTCGTCAGCAATGTTGCTGGTCGCGGCAGGGCTCGCTCCGCTGTAGGCGGTGAAAGCCAAGTCGAAGCTCAACTGCGGGTTGGTGACACCGGTCAGGGCAATCGACGGCGATACCAGCCAACGGTTGCACGAGGTGCCGTAGATGTTCACACGGGCATGGCTGTTGTTCAAGCCATTGTTGGTTCCAAAATTCCAACCGGAAGTCGCCGAAGTCGGCGCCGTACCGTTGAAAACATTGGATGCAAGTCCCGTGTACCTGCTCCATCCAGTCGGGATGGTCGTCGCATTGAACTCTTCACTGAACGGAAGAGAACTCTGCGCCTGCATCGCGAAAGGCAGCATCATGGCTGCTGCCAACGCGAAAGTTCGTAGAAACTTTAGCATAATGTTTTGTTTTTTAATTGGTTAATAAATATGTTTGTTTAACGTTGTTTCTCCTCCCCTACTCCCACCATCGCCGCTATCGCATCCACCATCTCTTTCGCCGCAGGTAACGATGTGGTAAACTCATCGGCACTGATAGTGTAATGGCAGTTATAATCTCCCTCCTCCCGCATGTCCTCAAGCCGTCCGAACAATGCACCGTAGACTGCCGGAACCTTGTTCGTTTTGACATAATATTGATGAAACGAAACCCCTGCTCCCTTATGCGACTTCACCACATGCGCATCATGTACCAACAAAGCGCTGACTGCATGAAACACCGCATAATACAGACGACCCGCAGCACCACTCCATCGACTGTTGTCCCCCAAAAGCACAGCATCCGATAGAGCCTCGTACGCTTTCGACATCTCAAGACCCACAACAACAGCACGTTTCTTGTCATCTAAACTCATTGCAGCACTATTTTGTCTTGTTCCACATTATCATGAAAAGGAACATACTCCCACTGCTCCCACGCCTCCCTCGGATATATGTGCGGACTAATAGCCTCGCCCATATCCCATCCCATCTCACGCAATGGATAACTGTAACTATCATGATCGGCACCCGTTATCTGCTTCTTGTCCAACAATATCAGCAAATCATAGTCACTATCCGGCCGCGCATCACCACGCGCACGCGAACCATACAGCCACAAGGAAGCACCCCCAGGCAGTATCCGCTGCCCAAGCTCCTTGATCCTTGCTATCACCTGCTCCTGTTCCATCATCCTCTGTACCTGTCGTTTGCGCTCTGATTTCGTTATCCTTCTGTGCGTCCCCACACACTACATTCCAAAGTGCAAAGGTACGAAATCTTTCCCATCCAACCAAACAAAAAATGCACCCACGCCCATTTCTCAACCCGCCACCATCTGACCCTCAGCCAATTAACAGAAATAATTTAACTTTTTTTAGAGGACCGCCGCACCCGCACCCGCCACACCACACCCCTCCACCACCCTCATCCTAAGCATATCCAAGGCATATCCAAGGCATATCCAAGGCGCATCCTAAGCATAACCTAAGCATACCATAGGCACATCATAGCCCCCATCCACCCCCAACTATCCTCCCCTTCACCCCCCACAGCGACATTTTTTCACCACCACATAATAAACTCCCCCAATCCCCGTTATCAAGGTCGTTAAACAAAAAAACAAGCACACCATGTTCAAAAAAGAAACCTATATCGCGCGCCGCGAGCAACTGCGCAAAGACGTCGGCCACGGCCTCATCATCATGCCCGGCAACCACGAAGCCCCCTGCAACTACAAAGACAACACCTACTGGTTCCGCCAAGACAGCACCTTCCTCTACTTCTTCGGCCTCCAACGTGAAGACCTCGTAGGCGTCCTCGACTGCGAAACAGGCAAAGACTACATCTTCGCCAACGACTACGACATCGACGACATCATCTGGACCGGCCCCCTCCCCAGCGTCAAAGAACTGGCAGCCAGCGTAGGCGTCGAAAACACAGGCTCCCTCAAAGCACTCCACGACATGATCTACGCCCTCCGCTCCCCAACCTGCGACACCCCCATGCCACTCTACCTACCCCCCTACCGCGCCGACATCCGCGCCGACCTCGCCGACCTCATCGGTCTCAAATACTCCACCGTAGACCGCCACGCCTCCCTCGAACTCACCCTCGCCTGCGTCAAACAACGCATGATCAAAAGCGCCGAAGAAATAGAAGAAATCGAAAAAGCCATCGCCACCGCATACAACATGCACGTCGGCGCCATGCGCATGGCCATGCCTGGCCGCTACGAATACGAACTCGCAGGCTTCATGGAAGGCGAAGCCTGGAAAGGCAACGGCCCCGTAAGCTTCCCCGTCATCATGACCACACACGGCGAAACACTCCACAACCACGGCCACAACAACAAACTCGAACTCGGCCGCATGCTCGTCATGGACGCCGGCTGCGAAACACCCATGAACTACTGCTCCGACATCACACGCTCCGTACCCGTCGGAGGCCGCTTCAACGAACGCCAGAAAGCCATCTACGAAATAGTCCTCTCCGCACAACTCGAAGCCGCCGCCGTCACACGCCCAGGCATCACCTACAAAGAAGTCCACCAAGCCGCCAGCCGCAAACTCGCCGAAGGCTACCGCGCCCTCGGCATCCTCAAAGGCAGCGTCGACGACATCGTCGCCAACGGCGCCCACAGCCTCCTCATGCCCCACGGCCTCGGCCACATGATGGGCCTCGACGTCCACGACATGGAAAACTACGGCCAAATCAACGTCGGCTACGACGACGAGACACGCCCCAGCGAACAATTCGGCCTCGGCAGCCTCCGCTGCGGACGCCGCCTGCAACCAGGCTTCGTCATCACCGACGAACCAGGCTGCTACTTCATCCCCGCACTGATAGACAAATGGCAAGCCGAAGGCACCTGCAAAGACTTCGTCAACTTCGACGAACTCAACAAATGGCGCGACTTCGGCGGCATCCGCATCGAAGACGACGTACTCGTCACCGACACCGGCGCCCGCATCCTCGGCAAACCCATCCCCAAAACCGTCCAAGAAATCGAAGACACCATGGCCTCCTGAACAAATCAAAGGAGATAAAGGAGTTAGCGAAGTTAAAGAAGTTAAAGACAATAGTCTGTATGACGACGACATTCGAAGATCTTGTCGCATGGCAAAAAGCACGACTCTTTATTTATGACGTGTACGTGGCGACAGAAAAATTCCCCGACAACGAAAAATTCGGACTGACGTCGCAATTCCGTAGAGCCGCCGTATCCATCGGCGCCAACATCGCCGAGGGATACAAACGGCTGGGAAAAGACGACAAACTTCGTTTCTTCAACTATTCCCAAGGCAGCTTGGAAGAATGCCGTTGCTATATCATCTTGTCTTGCGACCTTGGATATATCACCGACAGCGACGCCGCAAAACTGATAAAAGAAATAGAAGACACCAGCAGACTGCTCAACGCATACTGCCAGGCAATAACCAACAGAAAAGAATGGGAGTCATAGCAAACAATAAGAAGCTAAGGCCATAGACAACACATTTGTCTCTAACTCCTTTAACTTCTTTATCTCCTCTAACTCAAAAAAAAAAACAAAAAAATGGGAGCCAAAGCAAAGTCAAAGAATCAAAGTTGTAGACGCCACATTTGTCTCTAACTCCTTTAACTTCTTTATCTCCTCTAACTCCAAAAAAAAAAATGGGAGCCAAAGCAAAGTCAAGGAATCAAAGTTGTAGACGCCACATTTGTCTCTAACTTCTTTAACTTCTTTATCTCCTCTAACTCCAAAAAAACAAAAAAATGGGAGCCAAAGCAAAGTCAAAGAATCAAAGTTGTAGACGCTACATTTGTCTCTAACTCCTTTAACTTCTTTATCTCCTCTAACTCCAAAAAAACAAAAAAATGGGAGCCAAAGCAAAGTCAAGGAATCAAAGTTGTAGACGCCACATTTGTCTCTAACTCCTTTAACTTCTTTAACTTCTTTAACTCCTAAAAAAAATAACAGAAAAATGAACGACGTAGAGATCGTGCTCGTGAATACCGGCGAGCGGAAACGCGTGCCGCAAGGCACCACGGTGGCCGACGTGGCCGAAGAATACACCCAACGCATGCTCGCCACAGGCGTCAAGATGCAATGGCCCATCCTCGGCGCCCTGGTGAACAACAAGGTCAAGCCGCTGCAATACCGCATCTACAACCCCAAGACCGTCAAACTGCTCGACATCCGCGACCGACAAGGCTTCCGCATGTACCGCAACGCACTGCAGCTGATGCTCTACAAAGCCGTCCACGACTGCTACCCCGAAGCCACCCTCTGCATCGACCACTCGCTACAAAACGGCTTCTACTGCCGCATCACCTCCGACAGCCCCACTCCGCTGCCCGACAACATGGAGGTCTGCCGCACCGTGCGCGAGCGCATGATAGCCCTGCAGGACGAGGACATCCCCTTCGTGGCACGCACCATGCTCCTCAAAGACGCCATCGAGCTCATCCGCGACCGCGACATCCCCCGGACGCTCCACATCCTGGAGCACCTCAGGCAGATCTACATCGAGATGAACTTCTTAGACGACGTGGTGCACAAAATCAACGGCAAACTGGCTCCCTCCACCGGCTGCATCACCACCTGGGACTTCCGCACCTACGAGGACGGCTACCTGCTGATGTGCGCCGACCCCGAGCACCCCGACAAGCTGTCTCTCTTCAGCGAGACCCCCAAGCTCTTCGCCATCTTCCGCGAGCACTACCGCTGGACCGAGCTGATGCACATGCCCACCGTGAGCGAATACAACCGCATCGTCCACGACGGCGGCGCCCAGCGGCTCATCCTGCTGGCCGAAGCACTGCACGAAAAGAAGTATGCCGAAATAGCCGAGCAGGTGCACTTCAGCGGCGCCAAAATGGTACTGCTGGCGGGTCCCTCGAGCAGCGGCAAGACAACCTCCTGCCGCCGCCTGAGCGTGCAACTCGAGGTGCTGGGATACGACGTCAACCAGCTGTCGCTCGACGACTACTTCCTCGGGCGTGAACGCACCCCCAAGCTCCCCAACGGCGAATACGACTTCGAGAGCATCGACGCCCTCGACATCCCGCTGCTCAACGAGCACCTCCTGGCCCTCTTCCGCGGCGACGAGGTGAAGATACCCACCTACGACTTCATCCAGGGCGAACCCTACTACAGCGGCAAAAGCCTCAAGCTGGGCCCCCGCAGCATCCTCGTGGTCGAAGGCATCCACGCCCTCAACCCCAAGCTGACGGCACAGATCGACGAAGCGATGAAGTTCAAAGTCTACGTCAGCGCCCTGACGCAGCTCTCCATCGACGACCAGAACATCATCCACGGCACCGACAACAGGCTGGTGCGCCGCATCGTGCGCGACAACAACTTCCGCGGATGGAACGCCTACGAGACCCTGCGGCGATGGCCCGAGGTGGTGCGCGGCGAACGGCAGCACATCTTCCCCTACCAGGAGAACGCCAACGTGATGTTCAACAGCGCCTTGCTCTACGAGCTGGGCGTCCTCAAGCGCTTTGCCGAACCCCTGCTCAAGCAGGTGCCCGAAGACTGCGAGGAGTACTCGATAGCGCGCCAGATACTCGATTTCTCAGAGCTGCTGGAGCCCATCGACGACAAGTTCATCCCCTACAACTCGATCATGCGCGAGTTCCTGGGCGGAAGCACGTTCCAGTATTAAGGCAGCCGGGGATCCTGGCCGTCAAGCACGATAGGAGCGCGGAGATAGAAGGCTTCGCGCTCTTTTAGTTGCCCCTCGATGGTGGCCCGCAGCTCGGCCTCGCCAAGGCCCTGCATCAGCGGACGGGGGTTGCGGCTGCGCAGTGCTCGCTCCACAAGCTGGTCCACACTCATTCTCAGGTATATAGCCGTGCCGTGGGCGAGGATGAAGTCCATGTTGCCGCTGTGACACGGAGTGCCGCCGCCGGTGGCGATGACGGTATTGTCGAGGGCCGCCGTGGAGCGCAGCAGCTGGCTCTCAAGGGTGCGGAAGGCCTGTTCGCCAAAGCGTCGGAAGAAGAGCGGCACCGTGTAGTGGTAGCGCTGCTCGAAAGCGCGGTCGAGGTCGAGGAAGTCCATCCCGCGCTCGGCCGCCAGACGTCTCCCGAAAGTCGACTTGCCGCAGTACATATATCCAACAAGATAGTAATTCATCGCAGATCAGCAGTTTGCTTTTAGTTTATACCATAGTTTGATGTTCAACGCCGGCGCAGGTCAGATGTTGCCTTTCTCTTTCAACGCTCCCCCCGCGGTCCCTCCGCCTCCGCACCGCCGCTCGTCCGCTTTCCGTCGGACCATCCCCGGACCATCCTCGGACCATCACCGGACCATCCCCGGACCAAGAGCACACAAAAACCCGTCGTTCCGCCCCCCGAGCCGCGCAGGGGTGCCCTGTGTATGCTCATGCCATCAGCTCCTTGGCCGTCTGAAGGGCGGCGGCGGTGGGCGGGTCGGAGCTGAGCATGGTGGCCACCTCGGTGAGACGGCCGTCAGCGTCGAGCTGGCGTATACGCGAAACGGTGCGGTCGGGGTCGTTCTCCTTGTAGACCTTCAGGTGCTGGGATGCACGGGCGGCAATCTGCGGCAGGTGGGTGATGGCGATGACCTGCATGTGCGTCGACATGGCGCAGAGGGTGCGCGCCACGGCACCGGCAATGTCGCCGCTGACGCCGGTGTCTATCTCGTCGAAGATGATGGTGGGCAGCAGGCTGTGAGAGGTAAGCATACTCTTGACAGCCAGCATCAAACGCGACAGCTCGCCTCCCGATGCCACGCGCGACAGGTCGCGCATGTCGCCGCCGCGGTTGGCGTTGAAGAGGAAGCTGACGGCGTCGTGGCCGGTGGCGGTATAGCTGTCGGTCGGCGTGAGCTCGACCGCGAAACGGGCCTCGGGCATACCGAGGTCGTGGAGGATGGGCACGATGTTCTTCGTCATTCGCTGCGCCGCCGCGCCGCGGGCCGCCGTGAGGTCGGCAGCGGTGCGCTGCACAAGGCCGAAAGCCTTGTCGACCTGCTCCATCAACGCGTGGATACGCTCGTCGAGCGACGCGATGGACTGCAGGCGGCGGTCGAGGTCGTCGCGGAGGGCTATGAGGGCTTCCACATCGTCCACGCTGTGCTTCTTCTCGAGCCGGTAGAGCAGTGCCAAGCGGTCATCGACTTGCTGCTGGCGTTCAGGGTCATAGCTGATGGCGTCGGCCGTCGAGCAGAGCTCGTTGTTGACGTCGGAGAGCTCGATAAGGGCTGAGTCGAGGCGCTGCTGGAGGGCCTCGGCACCAGGATGATAGGGCGCCACATGGCCGAGGGTGCTCTTGGCTTGGCGCAGTCGCGCCAGGACAGCCTGCCCCTCCTCGTCGTCGAGCAACGCGGCGGCGGCGGCAAGGGCCTCGCGGATAGCCTCGGCATGGGCCAGCATCTGCGACTCGCGCTCGAGGGCCTCCTGCTCGTCGGGCTGCAGGCGCGCATCGGCAAGCTCATTGTATTGGAACTGAAGGTAGTCCTGCTCCTTACGGTTGAGGGCTTCTTCGGCGGTGAGGCGTTCAAGCTCACGCTTGAGGGCAGCATATTCGCGGAAAGCGGCACCATAGGCCTCGACCGGCGAAGGGCGCTTGGGCGACGGTGAAAGCGGCGCGGCAAGGGTGTCGAGGAGCGAGAGCCGGAACGCGCTGTCAGTCAGCGTGAGCGACTGGTGCTGAGAGTGGATGTCGACGATGCGTGACCCCAAGGCTTTGAGGAACGGCAGCTGGACGGGGGTGTCGTTGACGAAAGCACGGCTTTTGGCCGACGGCAGTATCTCGCGGCGCAGGATAAGACGCTCGTCATAGTCGACATCGGCACTGGCGAAGAGTGGCTCAAGGCCGAGGCCGGCAATGTCGAACTGGGCTTCCACGATGCACTTGCGCTCCTTGTCGGCCAGCACAGCGGTGTCGGCCCGCTGGCCAAGCAGCAGCCCGAGGGCGCCGAGGAGGATGCTCTTGCCGGCACCCGTCTCGCCCGTGATGACCACAAAGCCGTCGTCGAAACGGATGTCGCTCTCGCGGATAAGCGCGTAATTCTCTATATGGACGTTAGTTAACATGATCTCCCAAGAAGTTATACCATCACATCAACATGGGCAGTATCCGCTCTAAAGCGGCGTAGAGGGCATCTACCTCGGCGCGTGTATTGTAGACGGCAAAAGAAGCGCGCACGGTGCCGGGAATGCCATAGCGGTCCATGACAGGCTGGGTGCAGTGGTGGCCGGTACGCACGGCGATGCCGAGCTGGTCCAGCAAGGTGCCCACATCGTAGGGGTGCGAGTCGCCGACAAGGAACGACAACACAGAGGCCTTGTCGGGTGCCGTACCGAAGAGGCGGATGCCCGGAAGCCGGAGAAGACAGTCGGTGGCGTAGCGGAGCAAATCGGCCTCATGGTCGGCTATATTCTTCAGCCCCAGCTGCTGCATGAATTCTATCGCCTTGCCAAGCCCGAGGACATCGCCCACGGAAGGGGTGCCGGCCTCGAACTTGTATGGCAACTGGTTGTAGGTAGTATGCTCAAAGGTGACGGTCTCAATCATCTCTCCTCCACCCTGATAGGGCGGCAATTCAGAGAGCAACTCCTCGCGGCCATACATCACCCCAACCCCCATAGGGCCGTACATCTTATGGCCTGAGAAACAGTAGAAGTCGCACCCAAGTTGTTGCACATCGACCGGCACATGCGACACCGCCTGCGCCCCGTCGACGAGCACCGGCACGCCGTGGGCGTGAGCCATGTCGATTATCTGGCGGACCGGATTGATGGTTCCAAGCGTGTTGGAGACATGGCAGACGGCCACCAGTCTGGTTTGGGGAGTAAACAACCGCTCATAGGCACAGAGGTCGAGTTCGCCCCTGTCACTGAAGGGGATAGGGCGCAGGGTGGCACCGGCCAGCTGCCAGGGGACGATATTTGAATGATGTTCCATGCCGGAGACAATCACCTCGTCGCCAGCGGTAATGTAACGCTTGCCGAACGACGAAGCCACCAGGTTGATGCTCTCGGTGGTGCCGCGGGTAAAGACAATCTCGTGACTATGACGGGCACCGATAAACTGCTGCACCTGGCGTCGCACCTTCTCATAGGCCTCGGTAGCAGTTGTGGCCAGGTAGTGCGTACCGCGATGGATATTGGCATTCTGGCTGCGGTAATACGCATCCAGCGTCTCGATGACAGAGAGCGGTTTCTGCGTGGTGGCCGCATTGTCGAGGTAGACAAGCGGATGACCGTGTGCCTGTTGGTCCAATATTGGGAATTGCGAACGTATATTGTTGGGTATCATCTCTTACGCTTTTTGATAAAATAACGGATAACGAAGAATAGCACTATCACGGCCACCAGAGCTACAATGGCAATACTGATCTCGTTGCTGTAACGTTCAACCACGGATATATCACCCGCCAGATGAGCCAGATAACCCAGCAGCGCCAGGATGAGGTTCCAAATAAATGCGCCGAGGGTGGTATAAAGACAGAAGGCCCCGAGGTTCATACGCGCCAAACCTGCCGGAATGGAGATGAGCTGACGGATGACCGGTATAAAACGCCCTACCAGGGTGGAGACAACTCCATGCTGGTTGAAATAGCTCTCGGCTCGTTCCATCTTCTCGCGCGACAGTTGCAACAAATGCCCCACCTTGCTCTCTGCGAAGGCGTAGATGATGGGTCTGCCGAGCCACATGGATAGGAAATAGTTGATCAGCGCTCCCAGCAAGGCACCGGCCGTGCCAAACAGCACCACTAACCACCAACTCATGCCACTCTGACTGTTTTCATCGAGAGCCACATAGACCGCCGGCGGAATTACAACCTCGGAGGGGAATGGAATAAACGAACTTTCGAGCGTCATCAGACCACACACTGCCAGATAGTTCATGTGGGCATCGTACCAGTGAAGCACAGAAGCCACCCAGCCAGAGGAGGCAGTATCGCCTCGCACAGCCTCGGCAACACTGGTATTCTGGGCTACAGAGAGTTGGGCTGGCAGCAAAAAAGCCGCAAACAATACAGCAATAATTGTATGTTTCATAGGGTAAGGTTATTGTCTTCGTTCAATGAATGGTCGTCGGGAATTAGCGGAGCAAGCCGCGGATGGGAGAATATCTCGGGGCAGATCTCGTGTAACAACGATGGTGATACATACGGCAGCGAACGGCTGGCTCGGTTGTAACGGTTGGTATAGAAACTGGCAGCCACTAAGTAGGTGGAATAAAATGGATGCTGAGGGTAGATTTCGAGCGACTCGACGGCAAAATCAATCAACGTCTCAAAGTTCTTGGCATTGTACAAAAACTGCACATAGTGCTGGCACTGCTCCTCGCTACAGGTCTCGCAGTCTACCATTCTCTCATAGTAGTCTTCCGCCGCTTCAAGATTTCCCATTGTGTCGTATATGACACCCGCCGAACAGAGCACATCGGGGTTCTCTGGAGCCAGGCGCAAGGCTTTCTTGATATTGGGAATAGCATTGCTGAAGTCATCTATAACAGCATATACCACCGCCAGTGCCGCATAGGACTCGGCATCTTCCGCGTCTTCCTCAATGGCTTTACGGAAATAGATGATTGCCATATCGCTGTTGTTGGCTCGCATATAGATGAAAGCCACCATACGGTAGAGAGCAGCCTTGTTGTCGGCATAGTCAATGGCACGCAACAGGGTGGTGACAGCGTTCCCTACAGCGCCAATACTTTCCTGCGCTGCTGCGAGGTCGATATTAACCTGCATATTACGCTTGTCTATGGCCAGGGCATACTCGTAGGCATCGATGGCCTGTTCGCTGAGACCGAGACTCAGGTAGGCCGTTCCAAGACAATGCCAAGCCTCGCAGCTATAAGGATGCTCGCCGACAAAAGACTTCAGGTATTCTATCGCACCTTCTGCCCTTTGCGCCTGCAGACAGGTGTCAAGGTAGTTATAGATAGTGGCAGCATCATAGCTGTCGGTGTCCATTGCCAGATGATAGTAACGAATGGCTTCGTCGAAATCGCGCAGATTATAGTATTCTTCGGCAATATTGGAGTACACTCGGCCCAACATCCATCCGTCGTCAGCAGCTTCTAAAAAGTACTTTATGGCTTTACGGCTCTCCCCCACAGCACTGTATGCGACACCAAGAGAGTAGGCCACATCCGTGTTGTCTGGCTCCTGACGGCGCAACTGCTGGATTATATCCAGCGCCGCATCGTATTGTTGCTGAGCAATCAGCAGATGAGCTCTACGCAAGCGGATAGTGGAACTGTCCGGATATAGCTGCTCAGCATATTCGACAGCCTTCTCCAGTGGTTTCATATCGTTGACTTCGAAGTAGTAATCGATGATTACCTCCAACTCGTCAACATCAAAGAACTGCATACCTCCCTGCATCACTGTGTTCTCAAAGTCGAGCACAAGTTGGCGGTCTTCTTCGTCAAAATCGTTAAAGTTATTGTTGTTTTGTTTCATCAGTCTTGTTTTTAGAATGATAGGCGCACTGTCAATCCGCCCTTCGTGGTGGAATTGGGATAGGCGTTCGATATATAAGGGGTATTGATATTCGTCTGGAAAAATGCCCGCAGCGTGAGATTGTTTGAGATGGCATATTCTCCGCTCAGTTCTGCCATCCACACCTCACTGCCCGACGATATTTGGCTCAGGTTCTGGTTGATTTTGCGTATATTGGTCATGTTGCTGTTGTAGGTCAGGTTGAGCTGCAGCACGATGTCGCTCTTGATGTCGTAGGGCTTGCCTGCAAACTGCACCTGGAATGCTACATCCTTGAAGCGGTATCCTGCACCGAAGGTGAACCCGTCACGCGTAGTCTCGGTCAACTGGTTGTTCGAAAACGACAACTGCAACATTCTGGTCTTCTGCATCGAAAAATTGAACTGGAAGCTATTCACCATATTGACCGACACTCTCACCAACGGGTTGAACTGTTCGTTCAACTGCACCCCTTCCATGCTCACCGGCGGGATATAGTCGCCCGTACTGTTGAGCACCGTTTCTGCACCATAGTCGTACCCCTCTGTGGCTGAGAGCGCGGCATCTGTATAGAAATTACCAATGCTGTATGTTGCCGAGTACTTATGCGACAAAGTGATGTTGGTAAACCATTTCTTCAGGAACTGTACTTTATTCAATCCGTTGTAGTTGATACTCCAGTTGGGAAGCGGGAAATTCATAAAGGGTGAGAAACGGTGTATGGCAGGGTCTTTACCGAGATAGGTCGCCAGGAAAGAGGTAAGCAGCACCGTCTGCGAATTGGCACTGTAACCCGCTGGATAGTACTCGCCAATCATCGTATCTAACACCTGCTGGTCACTATAGGTATCCTGGTTCGCTGCCGCCAGCCGGCCAGCCACCACCGTTCGATTGGCAAGGAATTGAGCAAACAACGCGTCTCTGTCCATAAATGCCGTCGGGAAAGCCCATACTGTGGTTGTATAATTGCCTCCCATCACATAAGACAGTGGTCCTTGCACCGATCCGTATTGCGAGAGGTACTTGTAATAGTATTCCTCCCGCGAGGTATAGTTCTGAGTAGCTGTTATGTCTATCCGGAAGTCCCTGATGGGCTCCATCTGCGCCTGTAGCGACAGCGTTCTGTTCTTCGTCATCTCGTGCGGCGTATTGAAGAGCGTGTCCTTGCTCAACAAGTCCTGCCTCAACAGGTTATCCACTACATCCTGCTCGTAGCCCAGCACATAACCGGGCCCGGGGGTCCATCCGTTGCGAGGATCCAAGCCGACAAACATTGGTTCTCCCATATATCCAGGCAGCCTGGAACCTGTGGTCACATTGTACTGCACATTGATACTCTTCACGCTCGACACCATTCGCAGTGCAAAGAAACCGATTTCTTTCATGGTCTGCCTGAACTTTTCCTTTTGCAAACTATCGGCCACAGATGCGGAATCCTGTGCCGACATCGGTTTCTTCGGCTGCTGGGGACGCATATTCCGCTGCGGCTGCATTTTCCCGTTGCCGCCCGCGTCGTTGGCCCAGGCTTTCTTCAACAGCGGTATGCGGTTGTACAGAGTCTGCATATTCGCCTGGCCCGAAGCCTGCACGACGGTTGAACTCTGCAGTATTGAACCCATCGAGGCCAGCGCCTGCGTAGTACCCTGATGGGTAAAAGTGGTTCTATACGACAGCGGCACACGCAGGAAATCCATCCAAGGCAGCTTGTTCACCGGCAGTTCATACGTCGCCGACAGCGACTGCTGGAAGTTCTGCATCGTGCCGCCCCGAGCTATCGAACTCCATATCGAGTCACTCGCGCTGCGCGTCTCTATCCTCCCAATCGGTTCATCAACCCTTGCATTGGCATTGGCCGAATACTGTATGTGGAAACTTCTCGACAAGTCATACTGCACCCCGTAGTTCCTCTGCCATGTAAATTGCTTATAATATGTCGGCTTGATAATCACAAGTGCTGCGCTCTTGTTTCTCAAGAGAGTTTCCTCGAAATCACGGTACACTTCTGTCGAGAAACTCAGGTTCTTGGGCAGATAGTAGAAGTTGATATCGTTGATAATCTTCCAGTTCTTGTGTTTGAACATCTTGACTTTCTCAAAGGGCTTGATGTTCTTCGGTTGCATGGCGTAGTTATAGGTCAGCCCGCCACGGTGCTGGTCTTTGCTGTAGCTCTCAATGTCGTCATCCGAACTCCGCTCATTGCTGTAGGCATACGAGAATGTAAAATTCTCGATATCATAGATATGCTGCTTCAGCGCATCCTTCCCTACCCTGTTTTTCCGCACATTCGACAATGTCAGGTTCGTGGCCGATTTGTGACGCTGCGTCATCTGTGCCACGCTGTCGCGATCTTCACCCTGGTAGGTATTCAAGTCGTCGTATAGCAGCACATCCGGGTTGTAGGGGTTGTACTCGGGACTCCCGATCTCCTTGTTGTAATCAAGATACAACGGTATGTGCAGTCCCCAATCCTCGGGCAGGAACTTCCCGAGTTCCATGTCCAAGGTGCTCTGGAAGGTGAATGTATTGACAAGCTCTTCTTTCAACAGCGGGTCTTCCAGATTGCCGAAGTTCGCCGTCGTGTATGACCCGTAGATTGACAGGTTGCCAACATCCGCCAGGTTGGTCCGCGCCAGCGCCATTGCTGCCCAACCTCCTTTGTTGCTATAATCGCTCAACCGCAACTCGTTCACCCACACCGTCGCCGACTTAGGCATCATATTGTTGCCGTCATCCAGGCTCTCCTTTCTCGGGTTCCTCACACCTATCATGATCACCTTTATCTTGCCCAAGTTGGGGCTGCCCAGAACGGTATATTTTCTCCCTTCCACCCTTTCTGAATAGAGCATCGAGGGGCCATATCCACTCTCGCCCGACCTGATCTTGGCATTTCTGCGCGTCTTGATTTCTGTGAACAGCTGAAGGTCAATGTCCACATTGTTCGCCTCGGGCCAAATGGCATAGGCATCGTCCACTGTCGTACCCCAAGGTGTCAGTGCCAGTGGCATTTCGTATTCGTAGTAGTTGTTTGTATAATCGCTGCCCAGACGGACAAAGAGCGTCAAGTCGTTGTCCCGCAAACCCTCAGCGAGATTTTTCTCCTCGGCGTGGACAAACATTTTCATGTGCCCGTAGAAACGTAAATCGTAACTCGTGGAACGATAGATGGCCCTTGCGTCACCACTCGACAACTGATCCACATCCAATGCTATTGACTGTTCGTTGAGTTGCGTGTAGCTGCTTCCCGTCGTGTACCACGTCTCGCGCTCAATACCCGGTGGCAACACGTAGGGTACCGGCTGACGGCTGCCGTTCTCCTCAATGTTCACCGTTGAGATGTTGAACGTTGTCGCGCCATCCGTACCCGATGCGTAATCACCCGGCTGCAGCAGGTCTTCACCATATTTTCTCCAAGTCGAATAGACCAAGTCGAGTGTTGCAAAGCGCAGGATAATAGGCTCCTCGAACTCGCGCATGAACATCCTCATAAACCTTACCGACTGGAACCCGTTTATATTACCCACTTTGGCATCCGGCTCCCTCACTGGTATCCTGAACTGATACCACCGGCAGGTCGTCGTTTCGCCGTTCGGCAACTGCACATTGCGTGCTTCTTGTATATCCACAATGTGATTCTGCCCTATCGTCATACGCGACGGGTCGAGGTCTATCACGTACTGGTAGTAGTTCTCCGCCTCGCTTAACGTATTGTCACGGTTGATGTCTTCCACGTTGGGATAGGCCGAGCCCGTCGTGTTGTAGGCTTCCTGATTGTCGCTATCCACCGGCGAGTTACCCTCGGCGTTGTTGTAGTACTTGTAGCGATCGTTGATCTTGACGTCGTTCTGGTCATAGTAGGTGCTGCGGAAGTAACGGTAGTCGTCGCCCGACGGGTCTGCCAGCGCTTGCTGATAGGCTGCACTGCTGGTACCGAACCGCAACGCGATGTCATTCAGGTAGTCCGCAAAGAAACTTTGTTCGTCTTCGATGTCGTGGGTCGAGCTCAGACCATCGTAACCGACATCTTGGTACTTGCGCGCAGCTTCGTCGTTGTCAAAGGCGTTCACCACCGGCTGCGTTGTCGGCACCCGACCCCATATCGTCGTATCAACATTCACCACCGTGAGGCTTGTCGGCAGACCGTTCTCAAAGCTCTTGCGCCCGTCGCGCAAAATGTCCTCGCTGATGTCGCCAAGGTTGATGTATAGTTTACCACCTGTATGTGCCGGATTTTCGATGAAGGGATCCATCAGCCAGAACTCCAGTGTTTCTATGTTTTGGGTCTCAAAATCGGTATAATCAAGTTTGCGCATGATGCCTCCCCAACGGCTCTTCGGGTCCTGTAGCTGTCCGGAAGCGTCGATGCCCTTGCTATACGCCGTCGCGCCAACTTCGTAGTTGTATGGTCCTTTCTCCTCGGGATAGAAAGCCATATTCAACTCGTAGATGGCCGTTGGCTGACCTGCCGTCAGATCTTTGTTGGGGAACACTTCCTGTTCCGCTATGCTTCGTGCATAAGGCCGACTGCGGTCGTCGGCAGTGATATTGCTTGGACAGTTGTTGTCATAAAAATCGCGGCTGATACGGTACCACGCCAGTCGCGCACGATTAAAGCCGTAGGCCAGGCCAGTGCCGGGTGCCGTCTCTGGGAACATGGGCATTGCCACACTCCAGTCCTGCGGCGTGCTGGCCAGGAACCACGAGATGGGGCTCGTCAAGCTGATGCTGCTCTCGGCACCTTCAAAATCATCCACATAGCTCACACTACCCTCGCTGCTGCCTGTACTGGCCAAGCCGGGGATAAAGTGAGCAAACTCGGCCTGCAGGCTTAACGTGCTGGGGGCTTTGGTCTGTATGCCGGGCAGCATGTCCACCAGCTTGGTGATCAGGGGCACCTCATGACTGTAATTCACATCCAGGCCCCAGATTGTATTGCTCGTCGGTTCGTCGCCGAAATTGTTTTTCTGCGTCAGTGGCTTCTCGCGCAGGTTCATCACCGTGGCGCCAAGGTTGAAATTGGGTTCAAACTCGTAGTTCAAGTGCAGTCCCAACATACGTTTGGTTGTCATGCTGAACGAGTTATTCTCGCTACTGACGCTGATGGGGGTGTTCGATGAGAGTAGGCTCTCATTGATGATACGCACTGTACCCATCGTGTAGTCGACCGTGTAGTCCACATTCTCTATCAACGGCATACCGCCTGCCGTCACCGTCACACTTCCCGGTGTGACGCTGTAGCCCAACGATATCTCGCCACTCACACTGCTTGTATAGTAGCCTTCGAGGTAGAATCTGTTCTTGTCGGCATACTGCTGTGCCAAGGTTTGCGTCATAGCGTACAACGAGTCGAAACAGTAGCGGTCAGCCAACTCCTTGTCGCCCAATAATTCTCTCAAATCCTTGCCGAAAGGTTCCACATAGGGGAAATATATCCTGCCCGTGCTGGCCTGGATGACACCGCCTTTGAAGGCTGCCGAGTCGAACCAATCGAACACTCCATCAGCATAGTAGTAGCTCTGCGTGGCATCCATCCGGTCGAGGCCAAAGACCTCTATCAACGGCTTCCCTTCGAGCGGTCCTTCGGTGAAGAAGCCCACACCCACACCGCCATCCTTGCTCTCGTACAGCACATTGAGTCTGAAACCCTCACGACTCAACTGGCTGCTCTTGAGGAAGTAGACATTCTTCATCATCAACCGCCACAGAGGTCCCCGAGTGTTGGTAGCCGTACTCTTGAGCAGTTTCACTACCAGCGTGTTGGGATCGTTTACACCATCCGTCGTCAACTCACCCACCTGGTACACATTTGTGTCGCCTACCACCTGGTACTGGAAGGCCACTGCCAACACCTGGTCGTTGCTCAACGGCTGGTTGAGTGTAATGAAACCCAGCTGTGTGTTGACCGTATACTCGTTGCTGTTCAGCAGGCGGGCGCTCTCCACCTTCTCGTAGTCCGTCCCCGCCGTCATGCCAAGCCCCTGCATATAGTTCGTCACCGAGTTGACACTCCGCACACTGGCAGGATTGACCAACTGCAACAGGTTGTTGACATCGTTGGTCGGCAACGCCGAGGAGCCCGTGGACGATACCCTGGCATTGCTCGGCGTGGCCTCACCCAGGTCCGTCAGGGCCAGGATGTTCCTGTTCTGCGTCACCGCAGCGCCGATATTGGTGCGCCACACCTCGATGCGCAGTATCCTGATGTTCGAGTTGACCGTCGGCAATGTGCTCATGGCCTGATTGTAATGTTCGTAGAAATACTGCGACAGGAAGTAGTGGCGGTTCTCCTCATACTCGTCGGCCCTGATTTCGAACTCGTGGCTACTGGCACCACCCTGCACCTGCATATTCTCCGTACTCGTCTCTTTCTCACTCAGCACCGCATCCACCGTCAGCTTGCCAAACTTCAGCTTGGTATGGAAACCAAAGAGCTGCTGGCTGCCCTTGATCAAGGTGGTACTCAGCGGGAACGAGATATCCGCCGCCTCGAAGAGCTGCAGTATATCGTCCTCCTTGCCCTCGTACTTGAGCTTGATTTTGTTCTCGAAATCAAAGGTAGCCTTCGTGTTTTCGTTGATATCAAAGTCTATCAGGTCGCCTATTTTGGCGTGCAGGTTGATCTGGATGTTCTCGTCAAAGTCGAACGTCGTCACGCTGCGCTCGTGAGCGTCGCGCTGCGGGTCGTTGCGATAATTGTTCACTATCTGGAAGGTCAATTCGGCGCTGCCGCTGGGTTCTATGCTGATCAACGGCTTGCCGTTCAGCAGGTCCAGCTTCTGCGCAATCTGGTTAAATCCCGGTATCTTGCTCAGCAATCCCCCGTCGGCATTATCGAGCACCGTACCTTCAGTCTTCTCCTGCCAGTACTTGCGCATCAACTCATCCATCTGCCACTCCTGGTACTGTTCGAAAGTCATGTACTCGCGTCCCACCACCATGTCACCCACCTTGCTCACACGCACATAGTCTCCTGTCTCGGCGTTGTACTCCACCGTCGTCGTCACCCCTCCGGGCTGGTATCCGCTACCCATAGGCACAAAAACACTGCTATCCGTCTGACAGCGCACACCCTCGTGCACCACAAACAGCAGCATCAGCAGCATCAGTATATACCTTCCCTTCAAGGCCTTTTACAATTCAACCCCTTATAAACGCACCATCCCCGTTATTATTGTGCGCGGGAACAAAATAAAAAAGGAGCAACAAGGTCGGTGCCTGAAAACGGCAGCTTTACAAGCGGCGGAGTCCCTCTTTGACAATCTCCTCGACCGTCATTGGAGTGCCGTCGGGATGACGCCAGTCAGCCGAGGCAAGCAGTTTCTCCACGGCAGGCTTGGCAAATCCGAGCATAGTCAGCGCCGTAGCCGCCTCGTCGCGGGCTCGTGTCTGCTCTCCGACCTCCGACCTCCGACCTCCGTCGGCTACGCCCAGCTTGTCGGCCAGCTCGAGCACAATGCGTTGCGCCGTCTTGACGCCAATGCCCTTGACGCGCTGCACCGTGCGCACATCCTGAGTCTGTATGGCGGTGCGCAGGTCGTCTACTGTCAGCGATGACAGCATCATGCGCGCCGTCTGGTTGCCCACACCGTTCACACCCACCAGCAGGCGAAACATCTCGCGCTCGGCCAAGTCATAGAATCCGAAAAGCTGCTGCGCATCCTCGCGCACCACGTGGTGGGCATACAGCTTCACCTGCGTACCGTCAGCATGCCGCAACGCCTCATAGGTATTGAGACTGATCTCCAGCAAATATCCCACGCCGCCGCAATCGACAACAGCCTGTGTGGGTTCCAGCGAGGCCAACCGGCCTTGAAAGTATTCGTACATTATTCGGGAAGTTAAAAGTTATTCATACTGATACCCCATGCCGGCGGCGGGAGAGCCCTCCTCCAAGTGGTAATCATCATCCTGCGGGTTGGCAAAGCGAGGATCCTCGGCACCATCCGTACCCCTCACCCAGCACCCGTTGAATGTATAGGCAAAGCCATAATCCTCGACGGCAGCAAGGAGCACCTCGCTCTCGCGGTTGCCCCAGATGATGCACCGCGTGAAGTCCGCACTCAGCTCTCCGCCCACCTGCCCGCCGTCAGCCGTCAGCATATAGTTGGCCAACACAACACTCTCCTGCCGGCGTGCCGAGTAGTTCCAATAGTCGGCAAAAGTGCAGCCCGTGAAGCTGTAACTGCCCCCACGTAGCACCGTCAACGAACCCAAACAGTCGTAGACCAGCAGGTTGCTCCCCGTGATGGCTCCCCCCTGTCCTATCAGGGCGCAGTCGCTCATGTTCCTCACCACAGTGTTGCTCACCGTCAACTCCGCCCCCGGATACACGCGCAAACCGCCCGTACCGTTCTCCACCACCGCGTGGTCAACCACATTGCCCGTGCTGCCTCCCGTGAAGAGCAGACACTGCCACTGACCCGGCAGGAAGGAATACCAGCCATCGTGACGCAAAGAAGTGAAAAGCACTGGCTGCTCAGCACTGCCCGTCGCCACAAGGCGGGCGTTCGTGTCGAAGACAAGCATTGCGTCGTTGTAGAAATAAAGCTCGTCGCCTGCCTGCAGCCGCAGGGTGCACCCATCGAGCACCGCCGCGCTGCCAATGATCACATGCGGCTTGTCGTGCTGCCGCAGGTTCCACTCGTCGCAGTCGATGACGCTATACCAGGTCGTGTCCGTCGGCAACAGGCGGTGATAGTAGGCGTTGCGGCCCCAGGCCGTGAGCGGCAGCCGCTGCCCGTTGGAGAACACGATTGCATCCTCCACCACAAAAGGCGACGTCTGCTCGTTGGGCTCGATTGTCACCTGCACAAAAATATAAATGCTGTCGCCAGCCATAATCTCCACATCCCGTGCAACCATCGACGTGTCTCCGTCAACATTGAGCCTGAAGCGGCTCTCGCCGCCGTTCGTCAACGTGACGCTCCCTATCACCACATCACGCCCGCCGCGGTTATACACGCGCACCTGGCGCGTCGTGCTGCCCGCTGTCGTGAAGAGGGTATCGAAAGCCAGCGTGTCAACCGAAAACTCCAGCCTCACGCTGCCCTCGTCGGCATAACCCGCCTTCTCGCAGCCCACAGGCAACAGGGCGGCGACCGCAAAGGCCGCAAAGAAAAGCATCGCTACGTAACGTCTCATCGTGTATAAAGTTTAAAGACAGCCTCCAACCGCTCGCGGCAGACGGGACAGAACGGCGCATAATCGCGCATCATGCAGTGCATCGCCGGTCGGTACACACCCTTCGCGCTATAGCCGGCACCCTCATAAACGCCTATCGGCCCGTTCTCCCCCCGCGGCACATCGACATCCCCCGTGGGCACCGCAGTCTCCTCCGGCAACAACCGCTGCCACTTGCTCCCGAAATCCACAAGATTGGTAATATTGGGCTCCAGCGGCTCGTAGGCCGTGCGGTGCAAGTCGGCATAGCTCAAATCCTCGTCCACATACTCGTCGGCCAACCCACCGATACCGTGCCCCAACTCATGCGGCAGCACACTCTCGGCCATGCGGTGCAACGAGCTGACAGAATAGAAGTTGTAGACAGCACCGCCGCCATACTTCTCATTGTTGACGACGATAATGATATGGTCGCACGGTGTGGTGTCCAACAAATCGTGCAACTGCCACACCTTGAAGGTCATCGCATAACGGTCGGCGCCAAAAGTGTTGTACTCCACACCCGCATCGCCCCTGACAAAATGCACGCTGAAGTCGTCCCTATGGCTCCTGAAGGGCTCCTTGCCCACCAGCACCCCCTCCATCCGCCGGCACACAGCCCCGTAAGTCTCCTCATCGACACCGTCGAAACCCTGCATCACAAACGCCACGTCCATCTTCCGGCTCGACTCCGGACTCCGGCCACCGGCCACCGGCCTCCTACCTCCTGCCGCGCCGAACCGCGCCGGGTCGAAAAGCACCGCCGTCTGATCCACCAGCCGCATATCCCCGTCGCGCCGCTGCAAAGCCACCACCACCGCGCCCCGCGGCATAGGCACCAGCAACGTCTCCTCGAAACGCGCCGCCACAGTCCTCCCCTCCGGAGTGTCCTTATACTCTCGGAAAAGATTGCTATAGCCCCGCGAATAAAGCTCCCGCCCCGTCGCCGCATCGCGCAGCACGATACGATAATCCCCATTGTCGAAAGGATCCAGCAACTGCGTGCGCGAACCAAACCACTCGCCGCCACGGACCATCCATCGCTCCACCCACACCGTATCGCCCAGCGCCGACCCCTCGCGCAGACAGTCTATCCGCAGAGTCCCCCCCGTAAACCACCGGTCAAAATCCTGTCCGCAGACTCGCATCGACAGCACCAGCAGCACCATCACTATTAATCTCTTGTAATCCATCCTGCCTTCCATAACGGGAAACACATCGGTTTATTGTCTGTCGGAAACCATTTCTCCTGCATCCCCCCCCTTCTTTTTCACCCCCCACACACCGCCGCCGCTCCACACCCGCTCCGCCCCTCCTCCGGCTTTCATCGGACCACCATCGGACCATCATCGGACCACCACCGGACCACCACCGGACCAAGAAGCTATAGACGCCTATTATTCAAGCCATTACGCGCAGCATTGTGCACTTCCGCATAAATCAATGTATATCAGGCTATTGCTACCATCTTCCGACAGATGCCGGCATTTTCCAGTCATCTGTTCCCCCGCTCGCGGCGCTCCCTCCGCAACACTTTATTCCACAGTGGCAAGCTCAGTATACAAAAAAATACGCTCAGATTAGATTTATTTTGTACTTTTGCAGAAATAAAGCGCAAGGGCCGACAGCCGGTATCGCACACACAAATCACTGACAACAAATCAGATAACAAAGGAAACATGTCGCTTCGCAGCCAATCAGTCAAGGGAGTGAAATGGAACGCCGTGGGGACACTCACGACGACGGGGCTACAGATGCTTAAGCTCTTCATATTGGCCCGCATTCTGACGAAAGCCGACTTTGGACTGCTGGCCATAGCGACGATGTTTCTGGGCTTCACCGAAATCTTTGCCAATATGGGGCTCGCCACGGGCATCATCCATAAACAGGACATCACCCGCGACCAATACTCGTCGGTCTTCTGGCTGAACATGATGCTCAGCGTAGGGCTCTACCTGCTGCTATGTGCCCTCACACCTCTCATAGCCCAATACTACGGCCAACCCGACCTGCGTCGGCTCATACCCCTGCTCTCGCTACAACTGGTTATCGACTCCTTTGGCAAGATGTTCTACACCCTGAAGACAAAGGAGTTGGACTTCAAGACCATTGCCGTCGTGCAGATTGTGGGGGTGACTATCGGCGTGGTGCTCACGGTGGCGCTCGCCCTGCGCGGACATGGGGTGTTCAGCCTGGCCTATGGCGTACTTGTGCAAGAGGCGCTGACCCAGGGCGCCTACTTCGTCATGGGACTTCGAGCCTACCGCATACGTTTCCACTTCCGCCTGTCAGAAATCCGTGAGCTGGTTTCAATAGGGCTATACCAGCTTGGAATGCAAGTAGTTGACTATGCTGCCAACAAAGCCGACATCTTCCTCATCGGTCGTTTCTTCAGCGCCGAGGTGCTTGGTGTGTACAATCTGGCCAAGGAACTGCTATACAAGGCCGTGCAACTGATCAACCCCATTGTCACCAACGTGGCGGCACCGGCTTTCGCCCGCTTCCAGGACGACAAGCCCAAGATGCGCCGCTCTTACTCCGAGGTACTGCATCTGCTCTCCTTTGTCAACTTCCCTATCTTCATGGCTTTCTTCCTCTTTGCCGAGCCGCTGACGATGTTGCTCTACGGTAGCGGCATGGCTGAGATGGCATGGTTTGTAAGAGTGCTCTCAGTGTGGGGCATGTTGCAGTCTATCGGTAATCCGGCAGGCATCCTGATGGTCTCGCTGGGCAGGACAGACCTGGGGTTCAGGTGGACACTGGTACGGGTGGTGCTGGTGCTGGCGGGCACACTGATTGCCAGCCATATCAGCATCCAGGCCATGGCCTGGACACAGGTGCTGCTGGCATTCATCTTCCTGTTCGCCTACTGGAGGATGATGGTCTACAAAATGATAGCAATGCCGATTGGTCAGTATTTAGGATCGGTAGCGTGGCCGCTGCTGGGCGTGGTGGTGGCTGCGCTGCCCGCGCTGCCACTGTTACTCTTCGCCGCAGGACAGGAGGAACCCGTGCGCAGCATCATGCTATACGCAGACATGGCGGTCTTCGGGCTGGCCTACCTGACATACTACTGGCTCACACGGCGCGAAATGCTGAAACAGCTACCTATTTTTAAATCCACGGACTCATGAGACTGATATTCCACATACCGCTGAAGATAGACCGCAACGACCCGTCGGCCAGTCAGATACGTCCGCAGAAACTGATGGCGGCCTTTGTCGCGCTGGGATGGGAGATGGACGTAGTGGAAGGTCGTGCACGTGACCGCAAGCGTCAGATTGCGGAGATAAAGAGAAAAATCAAGCGTGGCGTACACTACGACTTCTGTTACAGCGAGTCGTCGACCATGCCCACGCTGCTCACCGAGCCTCACCACCTGCCCACCTATCCCTGCCTGGACTTCGGCTTCCTGGCCTTCTGCAAGCGTCACGGCATCCCCGTGGGGCTCTTCTACCGCGACATACATTGGCAGTATGCCAACAAGGGCGAGGGCTTTAAGCAGTGGGTGGCACGTTTCTTCTACCGCTATGACCTATGGCAATATGGGCGGCTGCTCGACGTACTGTTCTTGCCGACACTGCCGATGCTGGAGCATGTGCCGCACAAGTTCCGCTGCCCTGTGGTAGAACTGCCGTCAGGTTTGGATGTCGAAAGAAAACGGGCTGATAGGAACGATGGACAGAAGCCACTGGAGCTGCTGTATGTGGGTGGCGTGGGCGGTAACTATAACCTCAAGCCCTTGCTGCAGGCAGTGTGCAAGATGCAGGATGTGAGACTTGTATTCTGTTGTCGTACATACGATTGGGAGGCTGTCAGAGAGGATTATGCACCATGTCTCGGTCCCAATGTATCGGTGGTCCATCTGGGTGGCGATGAGTTGGAGGCAGCTTACAGCAAAGCCGACTTGTTTGTTATGCCGATGAGTACAGAGTATGTGCGCTTTGCGGCGCCGTACAAGCTCTTCGAGGCCATCGGTCACGGATTGCCGATAGTGGCTGCCAAGGGCACGTGGAGTGGTGATTTTGTGGAGCGCAACGGCATAGGTTGTGTTTGCCAGAACGATGTGGAGTCGCTCGGACAGGTGATACGGTCGCTGAGTGACGACAGGGGCATAATGGTTAAGTTCGGCGAGGCTGTGGTTGTTGTTGCAGAGCGGAACACCTGGACGGCCCGCTGTCGTCAGATTGCAGCAGCACTAATGAAGAAAGAAGGTTAAACAAAGATGGCATTCACACTATATAAGCATGCATGGCTGTGGATAGGTGCCGAGGACGAGGAACCGCAGTTGAACCATGCCGAATGCAAGGCCTTGCTCCGCAAGGGCGGCTGGCTGGTGCGCAACACGTATGACTTCGACTGCGGCGAGGAGACTGGCTTCTGGAATGTGGTGAAAGACTCGTTTGGCGGCATGGAAGAGTTGAGCAGCAAAATGCGCAACCAAGTGAGGCGCAGCATGGCCAACTATGATTTCCGGCGCATGAAACGCGAGGAACTGTTGGCATTGGGCTATACGGTGCACCGTGCTGCCGCCGAGAGCTACAGAGTGAAAGCAGACATACCCACGGAGGAGGAGTTCCGCCGCGATGTGATGCAGGGGCCGGAGAATGACTACTGGGGTGCTTTCGACAAGGAAGACGGCCATCTGGCTGCTTTCGCCAAGAATATCGTCTACGAGAGGATGTGCGACTACTCGGTGATGAAGGCACGGCCCGACGAGCTACCGCGATACCCGTACTACGGGTTGATATACACGATGAACCAGTACTATCTGGAGAAGTGCGGGCTGCGCTATGTCAACGATGGAGCGCGCAGCATCACGGAGCACTCAAACATCCAGCCATTTTTGATGCAGAAGTTCCACTTCCGCAAAGCCTATTGCAGACTGAACGTGGTATACAAGCCCTGGATGGCGTTGTTGGTTAAGGCATTGTTCCCCTTCAGGAAATGGGTGCCTGTGGCATCGGTGCGCAGCCTGCTCAATCAAGAAGAGATGACTCGCCTGTAGATATCCATCATGGTGTCTACGTTCCGCTCCCAGTCGTAGAGGTCGGCCACCCGTTGACGTGCTGCAGCACCCATGTCGGCATGCAGTTTAGGATTGTCTATGAAGCGTTCTATCGCATCGGCAGCAGCGGCGGGGTTATCCTTAGGCACAATGAATCCTGTGACGTTGTTGTCGACCACCTCGCAGAATCCTTCGGCATCGGAGGTAACAACCGGGCATCCGCAGGACATTGCCTCAACCGCCACTACGCCAAAACTTTCCTCACGACTCAACGACACCGACACATCGAATTTAGCATAGAGCTTCGGCAGCTGCTGGTTGGGAATGTAGCCAAGGAAGTCGACAAGATGCCGGATACCAAGTTCTTCACATAGGGCAATGAGTTGTTCGCGGTCTGGTCCAGTGCCGGCAATGAGCAGGCGCATATCGGTCTGCGGATGACGCTGGTGCACAATCGCAAAGGAGCGGATAAGAGTATCTATGCCATAGCAAAATTTGAGTGTTTTGACATTGCCGACAACGAAGGAGACCGGTTTATCTGCAATGGGAACGGGGCGGAAACGCTGCATATCGACACCGAAAGGTGTGACAGAGATGGGTTTGGAGGTGTATTTATTGGTCTCGCGAGCCATACAATGGCTTGTAGAGAGGACATAATCGGCCTTGCGCAGCGTAAAAGTGAGCAACTGACGGTAGATTGTGCCCTGACGCGGATAGTCGTACACATCGCTACCCCATACAGAAAGTACATAAGGGTGGAAACCAGCGAGGGCACCGATGAGGCCAAAACTGCAGGCATAGTGGGCGTGCAGAAAGTCTGGCTGAAAAGCTTTTAACTGCTGGCGTAACTTCCGAACAGCCTTGACGTAGACCATCTTGTCAAGAAGTCGCTGTGAGAGGGCGGCACTGTCGCGCAGCACAAAATTGCAACTATAAACCTGCACATTGGGCATGCCGTCGTAGGGCGACAGGTCGCAGTGGAGCAAGTTAAAAAGCAGGATCTCGCACCCACGCTGGCTGAGCGAGCGTACCCAGCGAAAGGTATGGATACTACCTGCATCGGACAAGAGCAATACTTTCATGTCTTTCTAAGCATTAAGTACATAATCTCTATTGGGTGCAAAGCATGGTGGCCTGTGCCGTCGAGAATTTGCTGACGGCAAGAGGTACCGGGGGCGGCGATATAAGTGGGGCGCTCATGTGGAGCATTCTCAAACGCCTTTCGGACAGCCGGGAAAAGCAGCATCTCACCAATGGCAATGGAGGTTTGATAGTGTTCCTTCTCGTAGCCAAAAGAGCCCGCCATACCGCAGCAAGAGGAAGGAATGACATGCAGGCGGCAGCCCTTGAGGAGATGCAACATATTGACAGTTGGTTGAATGCCGACCAGGGCTTTCTGGTGACAATGGCCATGAAGCCATACTTCAAGTGAATCCGGGCGAAAGTCTTCAGGCGTAATATTGCCACGAGCCACCTCACGCATAATGAATTCGTCATAAAGAAGGCTATTGCTGCCAAGCCGTTCCGCATCATCGCGCATGGAGGCAGGCACCAAGTCGGGGTATTCATCACGGAAAGAGAGTATGCAACTGGGCTCAATACCCACAAGAGGAGCCTGCTCGGAGACTATCTCCCTCAAAAGGGAGACATTACGCTTGGCAAAACGGGCAGCCGAATCGAGACAGCCCTTCGAGATGGCAGCACGTCCGCTCTCCACATGCCTGGGAACCTCTACCTGGTAGCCAAGTCCGGAAAGCAGACGAGCGAAGGTAAGACCAAGTGCAGCCTCCTGCAGATTAGTAAACTCGTCTGCAAAAAGATACACTTTCCCTTTTGTAGCATGGGAATTGTCAATATGAGAAACAAGACTGCGCATTGTGCGCGGCGATAGGGGCGGTATGCTACGTTGCCGAGAGAAAGAGACAATGTTCTTTATGATGGCTGAGGACCAACGACCTTCGGCCATGAGGTTGTATAGGGGATAAACAATATGACCCAAGCGCTCAACATCAGCCATGTGAGCCACCATCCAGCTACGGAATGGGATGCCATGTCTATGGTAAAGCATCTGAAGTACCCGTGCACGAATTGCAGTCATATCCACATTGGATGGGCATTCGCCATGACATCCCTTGCAGGCGAGGCAGCTATAGAGCATCTCCTCAAGTGCTTCCTTTTCAGAAATATCAGACTTACCGGGTAGTCCACGGGTAAGTACCTCACGCAGCACATTGGCTCGGGCTCGAGTTGAGAGAAGCTCGTCATGAGTAAGCTTGAAAGTTGGGCACATTGTCCCACCTATGGAGTTACTCTTTCGGCAGTCGCCAGCACCATTGCATTGTTCTATAGTACACATGAGGTCGCTGTCGGCACAAAGATACTGCTGGTTCAGGTCATAGCGCATACCCTCATCCATCGGCGGAGTATCCACGATCTTATGCATATTGAAAACACCATCAGGGTCCCAACATTGCTTCACTTGACGCATAAGGTCGTACACCTCTTGTCCATAAACCAGGGGGATAAACTCACCCCGAAGGCGCCCATCGCCATGTTCCCCACTAAGACTGCCCTTATATTTGCGTACCAAACGAGCCGTTTCCTCCGCCACCTGGCGGAAAAGTTTTCGGTCTTCCGGCTGTTTTATGTCAAGAACAGGGCGCAGGTGTAATTCTCCAGTACTGATATGTCCATAGTAGACGCAATTGAGCCCATGACGCTGCATCATCTGTTCGAATTCCTCAAGATATTCTGGAAGTTTCTCCGGAGCAACGGCAGTATCCTCTATAACCCCAATCGGTTTACGATCCCCTTTAACACCGGTCAGCACACCCAACCCTGCCTTGCGCAAAGCCCATACACGAGCAATATCTTCATTATAGACTCGACTGCAATGGTAGGCCAACCCACTCTCGACAAGTTCTTTTTCCAAAGCAGAGGCCTGCTGTTCCATCGTTTCACCATTGAATTCGGTGATGAGCAAGGCTTTGGGATCCCCTTGGATAAAAAAACGATTGCGCTGTTGCGAGTGGTTGGAACGACAGAGTTCCAGTATCTTGCCATCCATAAGCTCAACGGCTGACGGATGATGCTGTAGGGCAATAAGGTTAGCATGGTAACTATCAGTCAATGAATGGCAGTGCGCGCAGAGCACCATCTTCTCGTTTGGCGGCAAGGGGTCGAGCGATAGTTGTATGGCTGTAACAAAAGCCAAAGTGCCCTCACTGCCACAGAGAAGGTTGCAGAGATTTATTTCGGGCGAGATAGCCTCATCAATGGCGTAGCCACAACTGCGTCGCCGCAACGAGGGGTCAGGAAAACTATTACTAATCAGCTGAGAAACCTTCTCATCAGCTGCCCACTCTTTCAACTGAGAGAATATTCTATTGAGAAGAGCATTGTTCTCATCAGGATACTGCGTATCAAACCGAGATCCATCACTGAGGATGCCCCGCAACGCAAGCACGTGATGACGAGTGCTTCCATAAACCAAAGAATGCGTCCCGCAGGAATTATTACCCACCATACCGCCAATACAACAACGGTTGCTGGTAGAGGTTTCGGGGCTAAAAAAGAGGCCCAACGGCTCAAGAATCTTATTAAGCTCATCCCGTACAACACCGGGCTCCACCCAAACCCATCGTTCTTGAGCATTGATTTCGATAATATGGTTGAGGTAGCGACTAACATCCACAATAATGCCATCGCCCACCACCTGACCTGCTATGCTGGTGCCACCCGCTCGCGGTATTAGGTGGGTGTGCTCGCGACGGGCTTCTGCAATGAGTTCCGCTATCTCTTCTTCATTCTTCGGATAGGCAACACCAATCGGCATTTCCCGATAGACAGAAGCATCTGTTGCGTATGCAATACGATGCAATATGTCGGTATGAAGAGCTACTGACATCAGAGATAATTAATGATGGTTTGAAGTATTTTTTCGGATGCATGCGCGTCACCGAAAAGTGGAGGGAAATGGACAGGATGACCGACGAGGTGGGCATAAGCATCGACAATGCGTTGATAGTCAGCATCAGCAATCAGACCAGCCTGATGGTCTATAATCTCAACCCATTCCGTTTCGGGACGCAGTATAACACTGGGTTTCTCAAAGAAGAAAGCTTCTTTTTGCACGCCTCCACTATCTGTCATTACAATACGTGCATTCTTCTCTAATTGTGTCATATCCAGAAAAGACACTGGAGGGATAATGGTCAGTTTTGAAAGCTGAACCTGAGAGATATCATGCTGATGCTCAAGTTTGACACGAGTACGAGGATGTAATGGGAGAACAACAGGGATATGGTCGCTTTCTGAAATATCGGCAAGAGCACGGATAATGGACGAAAGACGTTTTGTATCATCAGTATTATGGTCTCGATGAATAGTAGCAAGTATATATCCTTCTGGTATAAGTCCATGCTGCTCAAGAATATGACTATGATCATGTGCCACTTGAGCAAAAAAGATGCTGTTATCAAACATCACATCTCCACTAAGAACCACTAACCTTCGATGTCCTTTCAAAAAATGGGCCGGACTATTGGTCAACCCCTCATGAGCAAGGTTATTGATAGCCGTCTGGGTCGGCGCAAAACAGATACTGGATGCATGATCACATAATATACGATTAATCTCCTCTGGCATGGACATATTGAATGACCTTAGACCAGCTTCTACGTGAAATACAGGCACATGCAATTTTGCAGCAGCCACAGCCCCGGCAAGAGTGGAATTGGTATCACCATAAAGGATTACTCCATCAAAAGCCTCTTGTTGAAGTACTTCTTCAATTCCACTTATCATTTTTGCCGTTTGCACACCATGACTACCCGAGCCAACACCGAGATTGTAATTAGGTTGAGGAATTCCCAACTCATCAAAAAAAATCTGCGACATATTTAGGTCGTAGTGTTGGCCTGTGTGAAGTATGTGTTCTTCGACTTGCGAAGAAAAGAGGTTATTCACCGCTCTACTGATTGCGGCAGCCTTGATAATCTGTGGTCGTGCACCAATAATAGTCAATAACTTCATAGTTCAACTTTTGAAAACACAGTCGAGAAACTTCTGTGATAGAGTGTGATATTCTAAATTATCCAGTGCATACTTACGACCCCTGCTCCCCATTGCCACACGCTCCGCTGACGACATATCCGCCATTTTTCCAATAGCTTCACACACTTGAGCAACATTCTCCGCTTCCACCTGAAGGCCACATCCAATCCGTTCCACCTCACTTCTGGGCTCATCAACAGATTTTACAATAGGTTTTCCTGCCAACATGTAGTCAATCATCTTGTTAGCAGAAGTTCCATATTGATGCAGAAAGCTATGCACTCCGCCTTCATAACATATATCGAATTGCTGCACTACCTTGGGAATACATCGTTTCTCGACAGGAGGCAAAAAATAAAAATCTTTGAGGTTGTAATGCTGTGCCAAGTGAATAAGTTCATCTTTTTGTGGTCCTTTGCCTACCATGACATAAGCCAAACCCTCACGGTTTTCGAGTCTTCTTGCTGCCTCAATAAGCACGTCCATTGCGGTCGATTGGGTGTGACCTCCAGCAAAACCCACAATGATTTTACCCTCTTGATGAAGTCGGTCGAAGAGCTGCTGGTGCTCGTCTGGCAGTTCTATTTTATCCACATTCTCCCACTCTTCCTTCAAAAAGCCATTTGGCACACAACAAAAACGATCTTGCGTGAGTCCATGCCGCTGCATATGCGGAAAAGCTTTGTCAAGCATCGAGACAACCATATCACAGTGCCTATATGCATAATTTTCACAATGTTGCAGTGCAGCAATAAAAGGATGCCACCTTTTGTATCCACCAATAACCATCACAGACAATGGCCACAAATCATGCACCTCATATACAAGTTTAGCCCCCGACCGACGTGCAATATATCTGCACGGATACAGGTCAAAAGTATAAACAGACGAGGCTATAACCATGTCTGGACGAGATGCAATAAATTCTTTTCGATGACGATACACTTGATTGCAGAACTGAAGCATCGATATCACACGTTTTGCTCCATTTCCTTCATATCTGGTGGTCGGCAACCAAAGATAATGGATGCCTTCTAATATTTCCTCCCCCGTGGACGGTTGTTGTTTTCGCAAATGCGAGTATGACGCCCCAACAACAGTCACATTGTGTCCCATACGCACCCACTCACGAGCCATATAATATGAACGGAACTCCATACCATATTGCGGAGCTCCTGCATAGTGACTTATCATCAATATATTCATAGGAATAGCCTGATTACTTCAAAAGATTCTGCATATTGGCATCCCACCTGGACACCTCGCGTACGTGCCAACGAGCGAACGAATTCGGGGGAAGTGTAGTCTCGGAACCCTTGACTTTTATATTCTCTCAAGGCTTGGCACTTGGCATCAATATGCCGTTCTTCAAGCTTGACAAAACAATCAGTATCAAATGTCAGGTTATTCCAGATAAGTTCATACCCCAACAGAGTGGTCTTCTTAAAAGCTCTAACGGCCTCCTGTGCCACAGTCGTATGGTCTTGATGAATATCATGCGACGATGGCATAAAAACGAGATCATAGCTACGCTCATTACGCAGTTTTACGAGATCTTCTAATATTTCTTGACGCACATAGCTCAACTTGCGGACCTCATAATGGTAAACATATAGGTTTTCCGGGGGAATGCCCAGTTTTTGGGTGGCACATCTTACCTCCGTGGCAAGGATATCCTTAGGAAAACCTTCCGGCACGGATTGGTCTGCGGTTGAAAACGCCGCATAATAAACATTCTTCCCTTCTTCAATATACTTGCTTATGGTACCACCCAGTCCCAACTCTCCATCGTCGGTATGGGGAGCAAGCACCAGTATGTTCTCTATATTCATAATGAGCTTATTTAGTTCTGTTTATTTCTTTTGCAGGAACACCTGCCACAACTGCATCCTCCGGAACATCTTTCAACACAACAGCCCCCAATCCGACAAATCCCCCCCTACCTACCGTTACTTTTTCCTTGACGCTGACGTTGGGAGCCAAATAGCTGTAAGGCTTAAGCACAGCTCCACCACACACAATGGCTCCCACCGTGACCATACTTCCCTCACCAATGTGACTATTGTGGCCAATCTGCACAAGGTCGTCTATTTTAACGTCATTCTCAATTATAGTGCTTCCAAGTGTAGCTCTTTCCACCGTTGTGTTGCTGCCAATAAAAACATTATCTCCTATGACAACATCACCAAAGTGAGGAAAGTGGACGGGGCGACCTGCCTCATCCCGTTCAAACCCAAACCCTTCTTGCCCCAGGACGGCACCCGACTTGATTTCACAATTTCGACCTAATACCACTCTATTATCGAGTACGACATTGGGATGTAGCACACATCCGTCACCCAAAATACTCTGGGCCGACACATAACATCCCGCACCCACATAAACATCACTACCCATCGTAGCCCCCTTCTCTATAGTGGCTGATGGATGAATAAAACCCTTTGGTTTCTGCGGCGAAAAAAACTGAGATAGAATTTTGATATAATCCAGTCGAGGATTTGATGACACGATATAGCTGCATGTCAGTCTGCCAACATAATCGGGGGGAACAATAGCTAAAAGACGATCACACGAGTTTAGTCTGTCCACATGTTCTGCAGCATATTTCTTGACAAACACAACGCTCTGGGGTTCTGGATTTGACAACTGAGCATAGTGCACAATCTCAACATCTTCGCCAACCAGTGGCAAATGCAAGAAATCAGCTATATCTTTTGAATGGTTCATTGTCTTTATTATTTGGCAATTAACAGCAAAACGAGGCACTACAACGCCTGTACGATGGCCTTCACCACACGCTCAACATCTTCATCCAACAAATAGGGGTGCATAGGCAACGACAGGACACTCTCTGAAAGGCACTCGGCATTCGGTGTAGGTACAAAACCATTCAATCCCCTGAAAGCCGTCTGCTTACTCATCGGCGTGGGATAATACACCATCGTGGGTATTCCAACAGATTTGAGCCTTTGCTGCAGTTCCGTCCGCAACAGATGCGGGTCGTCTGCAAAATTAATCTTAATGGTATACTGCGCCCAACTACTCAAAAATCCATCAGGGATCCTGGGCGTGTCTATATGCACGTTTTTCTCTTTAACTGAATTGTTTATCAATTCCGAATAACGAGAGGCCACTTTATTGACACTCTCGAGTTCGTACTCGACAAACGCATTCAACTTCACACCCAATATTGCCGCCTGCAGCGTATCTAAACGGGAGTTGATTCCAATCCTGACGTTGTCGTACTTATTGCTACCTTTACCATGCACGCGCAGCGAGCGAATCATCTCAGCCCACTCGTCATTATCAGTAAAAACAGCTCCGCCATCGCCATAACATCCTAACGGTTTGGCTGGGAAGAACGAGGTAGTGGCTATGTCGCCGAAACTACAAGAACGTTTGTCACCGATGCGTCCCCCAAAGCCCTGAGCCCCGTCTTCGATTACATAAAGCCCATGTTGGTGCGCAAGTGCGGTTATCCGCGAGAAATCAGCCGGCAGGCCGAAGAGGTCAACAGCGATTACCGCCTTGGCGGTTAGTGACGTGTCGTCCGCCACTTGGTTGATAGCCTGTTCCAAACTTTCCGAGGCCATATTGAAAGTCGACGGGTCGACATCGACAAACACAGGCGTTGCACCCTCGAGGGCGACGACCTCGGCACTGGCGAAGAAAGTGAAATCCGGCACGAAAACCGCGTCTCCCTTCCCTATTCCCAATGCCTTGAGAGCCAACGTCAATGCGTCAGTTCCGTTGGCACAGGTTATGCAATGCTTCACGCCCACATACTGCTGCAACTGCTGTTCCAATAACGCAACTGCCTCACCCATAATGTATCCTCCCGAGGAAGCAACATTTTGCATTGCTTGATCCATTTGGGGCTTAAGCACCTGATACTGTTTCTTTAAATCCCTGAACTCCATAATAGTTAGTGATTGGCTGTTGGTTTAGTATTTCATATCATCCCAACCAAAAGGATGGGGAGCCAACGGCATCTTGGCTAACGGATGATAGTCACCCTTCAAACCGATGGGCTGCGAGTGACGAATATCGCTGACTATCTGGATGCAATTGCGGGCCTCGCTGATACGGAAGCCCCGACCGGCCAATATCTCCTCGTAACTTCTTGTATGTAACTCTGTAAATCCCTGACTGAATTCAAATTCCTCTCCATCAATCATAATGGTGCGGTAAGTTCGCTTTTCGCCTTGCACAGCATTGGGGGGCAAGCAGTTTGCATTGATACTCAAGAAATAACGCACCCGGGCCTTCTTCAACCGCAAGAAACCGGCCACCCGATCATGGCTCATAACATGCACGATATTTTCCTGCACCGGACCAAAAATCCACTGAAGCATGTCATAAAAGTGCACCCCGATATTTGTTGCCACACCGCCGCTTTTATGCACATCACCCTTCCATGAGGAGTAGTACCATTTGCCGCGTGATGTGATATAGGTCAGATCAACATCATAAACCTTATCCTGCGGACCCTCGTCCACCTTTTTCTTTAGCGCCACAATAGAATCATGCAGCCGCAACTGCAAAATGGTATAAGCTTGGTGTCCGCTTTCCTTTTCCAACTGAACCAGGTTGTCAATATTGTACGGATTTAGGACCAGCGGCTTCTCGCATATTACATTGCACCCCAATCGCAATCCGTAGCGAATGAAGGCGTCGTGTGTATAATTGGGTGTACAGATGGAAAGCCACTGCAAGGGGTTGTCTGTTCGTTGTTGCTTGGAACAGAAGCGGTCAAACTGTTCCTGCTCCGTAAAGAAGGAGCAATCCGGAAACGAGCTGTCCAAACGGCCCACACTGTCGAATTTGTCATAGGCCGCCAAGAGGTTGTTCCCTGTGTCGGCAATAGCTTTCAGATGGCGTGGAGCTATGTAGCCTGCAGCTCCGATTAGCGCAAAATTCTGCATTATGTTTAGTTTTGATTTTACATCCTGTTAACGGAATTAAACCAGTGCCTGTCTAATTCTGCCAATTATTCATTTTTTGTTTACTATGCGTGCCCCGATTCCGCACCGCCTCCCCTCCGTCGTTTGTCCGTCTTTTATCGGACCATCACCGGACCATCCTCGGACCATCACCGGACCACCACCGGACCAAGAGCCGTAGATACCCATTATTCGAGCCAATAAAAAAACTGGTATCCGGTAGCTGCTACGGACTGTCGGCTGACCGCTCCCTGCCGCCCGCTCCGCACTCCCTGCTCCCTGCTCGGCAGCAAATACAGCATAGCACACATATACGCAAAAAAACACATAGTGGCCCCACATATAAAGGGCCGAGCTTGGTGAGAAGAGCAGGATGAGATAAAGTATCGGCATAAGCCACAACAGGTTGCGACCGTTTCTTGCGGAGTGTGCCATTATGTTGACGATAACAAGACAGTAGAAGAGGAATACGGGCAACCCCGAGGTGAAGAGTATTTGGAGGAGGTAGGAATGGGCATTGGTGAGTCCATGTGTGATTTCGTAATTGTTGACGCGGGACAGGTAGAATTTGTCGCCATTGATGCCAAACCCCAGCCCATAGGAGTCGAAGAGCGAGCTAACAGAGAGCGCGTATATCTTTAGCCTTGGTTCGATGACGGGCCACGCGAGCACAACTCCCACACATGCAGCCACGATGACGGCCAGCGCCATGCAATAGCAGATTGCCACGCTCTGCTTCCTGACCTGCGTTCGCACGAGGTGATACACAATTGCAATTCCTACAGCAGCAATCCCTGTCAGGCATTCGTTCCACCAAAGCATGGGCAAAGATAGTCCAATTGCGATGTAACCAACCCAGCTGGCCTTTTTCCCCATAAAAAGGGCGCTGTATGCAAATACGTACAGGGCGGCCATCACTAACAATACCGAGTAGTCATTCTGGTTGTATGAAAGACCTGTCGCTATCCGCGACGGGGGTGTCTGCCCATAATAAGCTGACGTCGGCAGATGCCATCCCGAGAGGTGCTCCACCACACCTATACCTGTCATCACCAACACATAGCCTATACAGACGTAGAAGAACAGACGCAGCATTTTCCCCGGCGAGGCCAACATCATTCGCAACAGGGCAACGGTGGAAATGGCAATCATACAAAACTTGAGCGCCTCCTTGAGGCCGAGCTCCTGGGGCCAAAGCATGGTTGCTCCGATTGTCCAAACGGTGTAGAATAGGAAATAAGCTGCAACAACATAGTATAGCCGGGGCATTGGTGCCCGAAGCAGTATAGCGAGCATCGCTGTAACCGCAACAAATATATGAAATACCGTCAGCGAGGAAACCACAGGCAGTACGTGCCCACACAACATGGCCATACAGAGGACAACCATGAGGGGAGAATAGCCCTTTGTGAGAAGTCGGCCTATGTACTGAAGGTTCATGTAGCGGGTTTTCTAAGTTTACGCCAGATAGAGACCGAGAACCATATAACCATCATAGAGAAAACGAACGATAAACAAAAATACATAAATATCTGACTCGCGGACGGTCTTCTTACTATTCGAGGGCGATCCACCATGTCCATACTCATAAACTGGTCTGGTGTAGTATCTTCACCACGTCGAAAATAGTCTTCAACAAGCGCTTCATGATAGTTTGTATTGCATTCAATGAGGGTAGAGTTGCTGGTGTCGAATGTTTCAGTGAGTTTCTCTACGATGATGGTTAGTATTGAGCAGGCAGCCACCGAGTCAGAGAAGAATGAGTGAAGGCTGAGTTGATGGTCTAAAGTTTCATAGACCTGTATGTGCCGATCGAACGTTTTCTCTGTCAGGTTGTCTATCGATGCTTTTTCTATGACTGCATGACGGAAGTCGGAGGAGTTGAGTATGCGTTTTGCTTTGAAGCAGGGGTTGACGGATGCAGGAGCCTGATCGCATCGCATTTGCATAGGGTATATGGAGGCAGTGGCCTCAAACTGCGTAAGGTGTCTATTGATGGCCACCAAAAGGGTTCCCACTATGGAGAGCATAGCCACTGAAATCCATAGCACGATTTTGGAGGGTGTGGAGGGGCTGTTTTTCACAACGATGGCGATTTACAGTCTTCCGTCCACGAGTTCGCGAGGCATAATGGCCTTGACATCGAATATGATATGATTTTTCTCCAGCAGAGCATCGAAGTCTATCTCCATTTCGCGGAACTGACGATGGGCAACTGCGACGATGGCGGCGCTGTATTTGTCCTGGGGCAGTTCATTGACGATGTCGATACCATATTCGTGTTTCACACGTTCCGGCGAAGCCCAGGGATCAAAAACGGTGATATCAGCATTGTATTCTTTCAGGGCACGATAGATATCGATAACCCTTGTATTTCGGACGTCAGGACAGTTTTCCTTAAAGGTGAAGCCCATGATGATTATCTTCGAGCCAAGAACCTGAATACCTTTTTTCAGCATGAGTTTGATGGTCTGGTCCGCAACGTATGCACCCATGCCGTCGTTCATACGACGACCAGCGAGAATGATTTCCGGATTGTAGCCCATACGCTGTGCGCACTGCGCCAGATAGTAAGGGTCGACAGAGATGCAGTGGCCACCAACCAATCCGGGGTTCATTTTGATAAAGTTCCACTTGGTGCCGGCGGCTTCCAATACGTCATAAGTATCAATACCCATCAGGGTGAAGATTTTCGACAGTTCGTTAACGAAGGCAATATTGATATCGCGCTGGCTGTTTTCAATCACCTTGGCTGCTTCAGCCACCTTGATGCTCGGGGCTTTATGCGTTCCATTAATGAGCACCGAGTTATAGACCTGATCTATCAACTCCGCCACTTCCGGGGTGGATCCCGAAGTGATTTTCAATATTTTCTCGACGGTGTGCACCTTATCCCCGGGATTAATGCGTTCGGGGCTATAGCCCGCGTAGAAATCGACGTTATACTTCATTCCAGAGACACGTTCAACGACTGGCAGGCACTCGTCCTCTGTCACTCCGGGATAAACGGTTGATTCGTAAACCACAATGTCACCTTTCCCAATCACTTTCCCCACCGTTTCACTTGCGCCATAAAGAGGCGTTAGGTCGGGGTTGTTGTTACGGTCCACCGGGGTCGGCACAGCCACGACATAGAAGTTGCAGTCTCGGATGTCGTTCATGTCTGCCGTACAGCGGAAACCATACTTGTCGATTGCTTCTTGCAGCAGTTCGTCGCTCACTTCAAGTGTGGAATCATGTCCGCTCATCAATGCCTCTACACGGGATTTGTTCATATCATACCCCACAGTTGGAAATTTTGTAGAGAACAATCTCGCCAACGGCAGTCCCACATAGCCAAGACCGATGACGGCAATACGAATTTCTTTTATATCCATTAGATTACGTTTTACTATCCTATTAAACAGCACATCAATCTTTTGTCATGTCAGCAATTCCATTTCTTCATTTGATATGCACTGCAAAAGTACGAATTTTTTTATGCATACAAAAAAAAAATGTACTTTTGCAAATCATTAAATCAAACAAAACGCCATGTATTACGCCATTGCAACTGTCACCATCATAGTACTCGAACTGATTTACTTCTTCTTGGCCAAAAAGTTCCACATTGTCGACAGGCCTAACGAGCGAAGTTCCCATCATCGTGCTGTTCTATTGGGTGCCGGCATTATTTTCTACCTCGCCATCCTGTTCTATTCGCTCACCCACGGCATGGCGTACCCCTATTTCCTTATAGGTTTATCTGCTTTGGCTATAGTAAGTTATGTCGACGACCTCCATCCATTACCCTCTTGGCTGCGGCTTTTCACCCAGTTAGCCGCCGTCGCCTTCAGTTTTTGGGCCGACATTTACACTATCGAAATCTGGCAACTTATTCTTTTTGTTATCGTTTTTGTTGGCATCCTCAATATCTATAACTTCATGGACGGCATCAACGGTATGCTTGCCGCCTATTCTCTTGTGGTTGTGGGAACCTTTGCCTATATTGATCTCATGGTTCTCGAATTTGTCGACATTGAGTTTATCCTCACCGTCCTGATTGCCATCCTTGTATTTGGATTTTTCAACTTCCGAACCAAAGCCCGATGCTTCTCGGGCGATGTGGGCAGCATCACTATGGGGCTCATCGTCCTCTTCCTTTTGGTTCGTTTCGTCAAAGCAACCCCCGAATCAGGTATCAGCGTCAGTTGTCTCTGTTTCATTCTCGTCTTCCTCGCCGACGGCCTGCTTACCATTGCCAAACGCTTCCTCTCCGGCCGCAACATCCTCGAAGCTCACCGTGAACACGCCTATGAAACGATGGTCAACGAGTTGAAGATCCCCCATCTCTACGTCTCTGGCGGATATGCCCTCCTGCAATTGCTAATCAATATCGGCTATCTGCTTGTCGACGACAAAAATCTCTATACCCTCATCGCGGCATTCACTCTCGTCATTGCCTACGGACTGTTCTTTTTCTTCTGCAACCGCAATGGCAAATTACCCCAACAGCAATGATCACCAAGCTCTACAACGACAACCCCAACATACGCGAAGTCAGACGCATCGCCGACGCCTTACGCAACGGTGAGGTGGTCATTCTTCCCACCGACACGCTCTACACCTTTGCCTGCTCGATGGAACATAAGCGGGCTGTCGAGACAATAGCACAACTCAAAGGCTTCAAACTCAAACAAGCCAAGTACTCTATGCTTTGCTCCGATTTGAGTATGGCGTCGGAATATGTGCGCGCCATGGATCGCGATACCTTTGCGCTCCTCAAGCATGCATTGCCGGGGCCCTTCACCTTCATCATGGAGGCCTCAGGGTCAGTGCCACGCAACTATCAGAACCAGAACCACTCCATCGGCATCCGAGTGCCCGACAATGCCATCACCCGAGCCATCATCGAAGAGACCGGCCTGCCCCTCATCGGCACCTCCGTGAGGCCGCTCGACGACAACGGCGACGAACCTGAATACTACACTGATCCCGAGCTGATTCACGACAGCTTTGGCAATCGTGTATGGGTAGTCGTTGATGGCGGTATCGCCGACCCCGAACCTTCCACCGTCATCGATTGTACCGACGGCATCGAACTCGTCCGGCAAGGCAAAGGGATCATCGAGATTTAGAATCATAATATTACATCCAAACAAACATCATACTATGAAACAAATACAGAAGGCCGCCGAACTGCAACAGGCCGTACATCAAGCCAAAGATAACGGGCTCCAGATAGGACTTGTGCCCACCATGGGTGCCCTGCACGAGGGACATCTGTCGCTCATCGACCGCGCCCTGCGCGAGAACGACCTCGTCGTCGTCAGCCTCTTCGTCAACCCCATCCAGTTCAACAACAAGGAAGACCTCAAGAAATACCCCCGCACCATCGAGGCCGACCTGGAGTTAATCAAGAATTTGGAATTAAGAATCAAGAACGAGGCCCAGGCCACCGAGGTGCTGGCCTTCACGCCCTCGGTGGCGGAGGTATATCCCGACGGCGAACCGACGGAGATCGTCTACCACTTCGGGCCGGTGGAGGAGGTGATGGAAGGGCCGCGCCGTCCGGGCCACTTCAACGGGGTGGCCGTCGTGGTGCGCCGCCTGTTCGACCTCGCCCAGCCCACCCGCGCCTACTTCGGCGAGAAGGACTACCAGCAGATCGCCGTCATCCGCGCCCTGCTGGAGCAGATCAAGTACCCCATCGAGCTGGTCCCCTGCCCCATCGTGCGTGCCGACGACGGACTGGCGCTGAGCAGCCGCAACATGCGCCTCTCTCCAGCCGCCCGCCAGATGGCCCCCGCCATCAATGCCACCCTCGAGCAGGCCGCCGAGATGTCGGAGTATGAAGAGGTGGATGATGTAAAAGAGTGGGTACTCGACACTTTGGCCTCCTATCACGAAGTGAACGATTGCCCTGATGGGCTGCGCTTTGAGCCGGAATACTTCGAGATTGTAGATGCTGTCACGCTTCAGCCTATCGCCACATGGGACGATGCCGGCGAGCATGGCGCCGTAGGCTGCATCGCCGTCTGGCTCGACGGTGTCCGTCTGATTGACATCGTCAAGTTCTAACCCAGCAACGCTCTGAGCGCCAGCTCGTAGCCCTTCAGCCCGAGCCCGCAGACCATGCCGCGACAGGCACTGGTGACGAGCGAGTGGTGCCGGTATTCCTCGCGGGCGAAGATGTTGCTCAGGTGCACCTCAACCTTCTGTGCCGGCACCGCCAGCAGCGCATCGCGCAAAGCCACGCTGGTGTGGCTGTAGCCGCCAAGGTTGACGATGAGCCCGTCGGCCTCGAACCCAGCGCGTTGTATCCGGTCTATCAGCTCTCCTTCGACGTTACTTTGGTAGTAAACTATCTCCACGTCAGGGAATTGGCCGCGCAGCGTGTCCAAGTATTGCTCCACGCCGACCGTCCCGTAGACCTCCGGTTCCCGCCGCCCCGTCAGGTTCAGGTTCGGCCCATTGATGATTTCGATTTTCTTCATATAGGTGATAACGCGGAGGTTGTCTTTTTATTGTGCGATGGCAAAGGAGCGGGTAGCGGGGGCGGTCCGCCTTTGGACCGTCGTTCGTCCGACTTTTGTCGGACCACCATCGGACCATCCTCGGACCACCCTCGGACCATCCCCGGACCAAGAACTTATATATACCTATGCTTCAACCTGTTAGACAGCACGCAACGGATTACGCATGAAAGCGCCGACGGCCAGAGGGGGGCAACCGTCCCTTGGCGACAGGCGAAAGGGCACTGAAAATCTGCGATATACAAGTCATCCTCGCCGCCGGTTTCGCCTTTTGGCGGGTCATATTTGCCGCCATGTACAATATTTGCTGCCATTGCCCGTTATCATGTCACTGACATGAAACTGCTATACATAATCCTTGGCGCCCTGGCGCTTGTGATAGTGTGGGTGCTTTGGGTTACGGGGCATCCGCGTCGCAGCGACCTGCTGCCCCCCGACGAGGCAGCGCAGCTGGACGCCCTGCTTGACCCGCTGTACACCAGCGGCCAACCGCTGCCGGGCAACAGCATCGAGACCTACACCTCCCTTCAGTCCATGTACGGCCGCCTGCTCGACGACATAGCGGCGGCCCGCCACCATGTTCATGCACAGTTCTTTAAGTTCGAGGACGACGCGACCGGCCGGCACGTCGGGCAAGCCCTGTCCGACCGCGCTGCCGCAGGGGTGGAGGCCCGGCTGATGTACGACGATTTCGTGTGCCGTCCCTGGCGACCACTCTACCGCGACCTGCGCCGGCAGGGGGTTCAAACCGCTGGTTTCCGGCCCATACGACTGCCCGTGCCCTTCAAAGACGACTACTATCGCAACCACCGCAAGGCTGTTGTCATCGATGGGCGCGTGGCCTACATCGGCGGCCTCAACATCGCCGACCGCTACCTGCACGGCCTTTCCTGGGGCTGCTGGCGCGACACGATGATACGTATCGAAGGCCCCGCCGCCACCGCCGTGCAGCGGTGCTTCCTGGCCGACTGGCGCTACTCGACGGGGCAGCTGCTGGCCTCGCCAGCCTACTTTCCACGCCTGTCGCCCGTCGGCGCGCTTCCCGTACGCATCATCGCCTCGGGGCCCATCGGCAACGGCCCGGCAATCATGCACTTCACCGCTGCGCTGCTCGACCGCGCCGAACGCTACGTCTGGTTCGAGTCGCCCTACTTCATCCCCCCCGACGACATTCGCCACTCGCTCCTCGCCGCCGCCAGACGCGGAGTCGACGTGCGCATCATCCTCCCCCCGCGGGGCGACCGTGGCGAGACCACTCAACTGGCCTCCAAAAGCTACTTTGCCGAGGCCCTGGCTGCGGGTGTCTCCTTCGCGCTCTACCGGCCTGGATATATGCACTCTAAGATCATCGTCAGCGACGACCGCGTGGGTGTAGTGGGCTCCTGCAACATCGATCCCCGCAGCTACCTGCTCTGCGAAGAGGTGGCGGCGGTGGTCGAGAACAGCGACTACGCCCTGCAGCTGAAAGACATCTTCCTGGCCGACGCTGCACAATCCACCCCAGTTGACCCTCACCAGTGGCAACACCGCCCCTGCCGCCAGATACTACAAGAGCAGGCCTCCCGTCTCATAGCATCACAACTCTAATCTCCAGATATTTACCACAGATAATTCAACACCCGTCATGGATCATCCCAAACAAGCACAACGCATACAGACCTCCGTCATCAACGGAGTGGAACGCAAAGCCCTCATCTGGCTCGCCAACCGGCAACCCCGCTGGGTCACGTCCAACATGCTCACCCTCGTAGGCACCCTCGGCGCCCTGCTGACCGGCCTGGGCTTTTTCCTCACCAGCCACGGCATCGGGTGGCTATGGCTCAGCGTGGCAGGCCTGGTGGTGAACTGGTACGGCGACTCCCTCGATGGCACCCTGGCCCGCGTCCGCAACACCCAGCGGCCCATCTTCGGCTACTACCTCGACCACACCATCGACTGCGTCAACGAAGCCCTGATGTTCATCGGGGCAGGCCTGTCGCCACTGGTGCACCTCGACCTGGCGCTGGCCGTCTTCATCCTCTACCTCTTCATGACCATCAACGTCAGCATCAACGCCCACCTGAAGAGCGAATTCCGCCTGACCTACGCCAAACTTGGCCCCACCGAGTTCCGCATCCTCATCGCACTGGCCTGCATGGTCGTCATGCTCTTCCCGTCGCTCGCCGGTGTCGCCGTTGTCATAGGCTCGCGGAGTTTCACCTCCCTCGACCTGCTGACCATGCTGCTCATCGTCCTGCTGACGGTCATCTACATCTGCACCATCGCCAGCGATGCACATAAATACTCCAAAATCGACCCACGCAAGTAGCGAAATATAAACCAAAAGAAAAGCCCGCCTCTTTCGAGACGGGCTTTCACTTTTACAGGTGATTATCAATTAGATGATACCCTGAGCGACCATAGCCTTGGCAACACGCATGAAGCCGGCGATGTTGGCGCCCTTCACGTAGTTGATGTGGCCATCGGCCTCGCGACCGTGCTCCACGCACATGTCGTAGATGTTGTTCATAATGGTGTGGAGGTTCTTGTCGACCTCTTCAGCCGTCCAGTTGCGGTGCTCGGCGTTCTGGCAGATCTCGAGACCCGAGGTGGCGACACCACCGGCGTTGACAGCCTTACCGGGGCCGAAGGGCACCTTGGCAGCCTGGATAGCGGCGATGGCGGCAGGCTGGCAGCCCATGTTCGAGACCTCAGCCACATACTTCACGCCATTGGCGAGCAGCATCTTGGCATCCTCCTCGGCGAGTTCGTTCTGGAAGGCGCAGGGCATAGCGATGTCGCACTTCACAACCCAGCTCTTCTTGCCGGCGGTGAACTTGCACTGGCCGGGGAACTTGTCGGCCATATCCTGAACCTTGTTGCGGTTGGAGGCGCGCATGACAAGCATGTAGTCGATCATGTCTTTGGTGATACCGTTCTCGATCTCGCAGACACCGTCGGGGCCGCTGATGGCGACGACCTTGGCACCGAGTTCGACAGCCTTGGTGGCAGCACCCCAAGCAACGTTGCCGAAGCCGGAGAGGGCGATGCGCTTGCCAGCGAGGGTGTCACCCTTCTCGCGGACCATGCGGTCGACATAGTAGATGGCACCGAAACCGGTAGCCTCGGGACGGATGAGGGAACCACCCCAGCCGTAGCTCTTGCCGGTCAGAGCACCAGTGCTGTGCTCGCGGGCCAGTTTCTTGTAGGCACCATAGAGGTAGCCAATCTCGCGGCCGCCAACGCCCACGTCACCGGCAGGGCTATCCTGGTCGGGACCGATGTTGCGCCAGAGTTCATACATGAAGGCCTGGCAGAAGCGCATGATTTCGGCGTCGCTCTTTCCAACGGGGTCGAAATCGGAACCACCCTTACCACCGCCGAGGGGCAGCATGGTGAGGCTGTTCTTGAAGATCTGCTCGAAGCCGAGGAACTTCAGCATGCTGACGTTCACAGCCTTGTGGAAGCGGAGACCACCCTTGTAGGCACCCAGGGCGGCGTTGAACTGCACGCGGTAGCCGAGGTTGGTGCACACCTCACCCTTATCGTTGACCCAGGTCACACGGAAGGTGAAGATACGGTCGGGCTCGACAATGCGCTCGACGATCTTGTTAGCCTCGAACTCGGGGTGTTTGTTGTATTCTTCCTCGATAGTTTCCAGAACCTCGCGGACAGCCTGCAAGTACTCGTTTTCGCCCGGATGTTTGGCCTCCAGGTTGGCCATAATTTCGTTTACTTTCATGATATAGAATACTTTAAATGAATAAATTATTTTGTTTCAGTTCGGCAAATGTACTAATTAAATTTAAATGCGCAAAAAATATTTTAATTAATTTGCACATCATTTCTCCACGAGGTCGAGCGAGTAGTGCAGGCCGACGTTCTGGCGGCGGGCCCGCGCCATCTTGATGATCAGGTAGGCACAGGCGATGAGGTTGCGCAACTCGCAGAGGGGCTCGATGAGCACGGAGCGGTTGTAGAGTTCCTCGGTCTCGCGGAAGATGAGGTTCAGCCGGTCGAAGGCGCGCTGCAGACGCAAGTCGCTCCTCACGATGCCCACGTAGTTCCACATGATTTCCTGCAATTCCTTCTTAGTCTGTGTGATAAGCACCATTTCCTCGTTCAGCACCATGCCCTCGGCGTTCCAGTCGGGCACCTCGGTCTTAAACCCGATATCCGACAGGCGCCCAATGGCGTCCTGCGCGGCGTTGTGGGCGTAGACGACGGCCTCGAGCAGCGAGTTGGAAGCCAGGCGGTTGCCGCCATGCAGACCTGTGCACGAGCATTCGCCGGCGGCGTAGAGGTGGTGGATTGACGACTGTCCGTTGCGGTCCACCTTGATGCCGCCGCACTGGTAGTGCGCCGCCGGGCGGATGGGTATCATGTCGCGTGTGATGTCGATGCCTATGCTCAGGCATTTGGCGTAGATGGTGGGGAAGCCCTCGATGAGCTGTCGTTTGCCGATGCCGCGGGCGTCGAGGTAGAGGTAGTCCTTGCCGCTGAGTTTCATCTCGTTGTCGATGGCGCGGGCCACGATGTCGCGGGGTGCCAGCGAGAGGCGGCTGTCGTATTTCTGCATGAATTCTTTGCCGTCGCGGTCTTTCAGTATGGCGCCGGCACCGCGCATGGCCTCGGTGATAAGGAAGGCGGGCTTCTCGGCCGGATTGTAGAGGCTGGTGGGGTGGAACTGCATGAATTCCAGGTCGCTCAGCACGCCGCGGGCTCGATGCACCATGGCTACTCCGTCGCCGGTCGAGATGACGGGCGTGGTGGTGGTCGAATAGACATTGCCCATGCCGCCGGTGGCCAGCAGCGTGACGCGTGCCAGGTAGGTGTCGATGCGGTTGGTGTCGCAGTCGAGGGCGTAGACGCCGTAGCACTCGATATCGGGCGTGTGTTTGGTAACGCGCTGTCCCAGATGGTGCTGCGTGATGATGTCGATGGCAAACTGGCGCTCCTTGAGCTCGATGTTGGGGTGGCGGCGCACGGCTTCGAGCAGCCCGCGCTCTATCTCCTCGCCGGTGTTGTCCTTGTGGTGCAGGATGCGGAACTCGGAGTGGCCGCCCTCGCGGTGCAGGTCGAACTTGTCGCCCTTGCGGTCGAGGTCGAAGTTGACGCCATACTGCACCAGCTCGCGGATGCGGTCAGGGGCCTCGCGGATGGTCATTTCCACCACCTCGCGGTCGCAGATGCCGTCGCCGGCCACCAGGGTGTCCTCGATGTGCTTGTCGAAACTGTCGCTGTCGTACATCACCGCCGCTATGCCCCCCTGGGCGTAGCGCGTCGAGCCCTCGCTCGCATCGCCTTTGGTCAGGATGCACACCTTGCCGTAAGGGGCCACCTTCAGGGCAAAACTGAGGCCGGCAATGCCAGACCCAACAACCAGGAAATCAACTTCGTAGCGCATAATCAATGGTTTTTTTCAACCTGCAAATATACAACAAAAAACGAAACCCGCCGACCCTCATTGCACAGGCATCACAGAACAGGCTGAACGACAGGCGTCTATAGCTTCTTGGTCCGGGGATGGTCCGAGGATGGTCCGAGGATGGTCCGAGGGTGATCCGGCAAAAGGCGGACCATCCCCGGTCGGCGGGCGGTGCGACGGCGGGCCACATGGGGGTTAAAAAAGCATAAAAGCAACCGGCAAAAAACACATACACGCCGGCTGCTATCCACCAGAACACTCACAATCAGGTTGTTATACTTTTTATTTGCACAGACAGAAAGATTTACTTACCTTTGCACATCCATTTTATAAAGGAAAACACAATTAATAAATACACCTATGAAGCAGAAAAGTATCCTCTTGGTTTTGATGGCGTTGATAGCCACGGGCAGCCTGTGGGCCAAGCCCGTCGACCAGCAGCGCGCCCTGCAGGTAGGTACAGCCTGGCTCCGCGCCATGGGCTGTGCCAATGCCAAACAGCTCTCGCTCATCGAGACCCCCTACGCCGAGCTCTATGTCTTTGCCGCCGAGCGGCAGGGCTTCGTCATCGTGTCGGCCGACGACTGTGTGCGGCCCATCCTGGGCTACTCGGCCACGGCCACGTTCCCTGCCGGCCCGCTGCCGCAGAACGTCGACGGATGGCTCGAAGACTATGCCATCGCTATCCAGCGCGTGGCGGCCCGCTATGCCGAGCTCGACAAGCAGCAGGCCACCGTCGGCAGCCAGCGCACCGAAGCCGTCGCCGCGCAGTGGCGCCAGCTCGAAGCCGGCGTAGCACCGCAGCCGCTGCTGATGACCGCCGTCAGCCCGCTGCTGACCACCACCTGGAACCAGAGTCCTTACTACAACGACCTCTGCCCCTACGACAGCACCTACGGCGAGCGCGTGGTGACGGGCTGCGTGGCCACCGCCACGGCCCAGATCATGAAGTTCTGGAACCACCCCGCGACGGGCTACGGCAGCCACTCCTATGATGCCTACAGCTCGCAGAACTACTACGGCACCCTCTCGGCCAACTTCGGCGCCACGACCTACCAGTGGGCCACCATGCCCGCCGCCCTCACCTCGGTGAGCAGCCAGGCCGAAATCAACGCCGTGGCGACGCTGATGCTCCACGTGGGCATCGCCGACGAGATGAACTACGACGTCAGCGCCAACGGCGGCAGCGGCGCCAACAACTACAGCTACGACGGCAACCCCCGCCCCTCGTCGCAGTTCTCGCTGATGAGCTACTTCAAATATCGTCCCGACATGGCAGCCGTCGCGCGCGACGACTACAACGACTCGACCTATAGCGCCCTGCTGCGCGCCGAGCTGGACCAGAACAGGCCCATCCTCTACTCAGGCCGCAACACCAGCGGCGGCCACTCCTTCGTCTGCGACGGCTATGACGACGCCGGCATGTTCCACATCAACTGGGGCTGGGGCGGCTCGCGCGACGGCTACTTCTACATGGGCTCCCTCAATCCCGGCGTTGGCGGCACCGGCGGAAACAGCACCGGCACCTACAACGTGCGCAACGTGGCCATGACCGGCATACGCCCCAACCCCAACTTTGGCACCGGCGGCACCGTCAGCACCACCGTCAGCAGTGGCAACGGCACCGTCAGCGGCGCCGGCACCTACAACTTTGGCGACACCGTCAGCCTCTACGCCTCCGCTGCCGAGGGCTACCGCTTCGCCGGCTGGAGCGACAACAGCCTCTACAACCCCCGCACCTTCGTCATGAACGGCGGCGACTATACCTTCACCGCCCGCTTCGAGGCACTGGCCTCGCAGGGCGACACCATGGGCTACTGCGGCGGCGCCAACCTGACCTCCTTCGGCACCGCCAACAGCGGCAACGACACCTACTGGGGCATTCGCCTGCCCGCAACGTCGCTGACCGTCGGCAACCAGCTGACGGCCGTGCAGTTCTACGCTGGCTATGCCGGCACCTACGACGTAACCGTCATCACCGGCACCACATCGCCCACCGACACCGTGGCCACCGTCAGCGTCACCGTCTCCAGCACCATGACCAACGACTGGTGCACCGCCTTCCTCGACCAGCCCTACACCGTCGAGGCCTCGAAGTCGGTCTGGCTGGTGATGCACAACTACGACCTTCCCTACCCCGCCGCCCTGAGCTACGGCTGCGGCAACGAGGACGGCTTCCTCTGGGACCAGAGCCTCTACTATGTGGGCTGGGACCAGTACAGCGTCATGCTGCGCGGCCTCTTCAATGTCGACCCCATCCTCGCCAACGGCGACACCGTATCCTACTGTGGCAACGCAGACTACGAGATGTGCTGGGGCATGTACACCCCCGACTACAAGTGGGGCATCATGGTGCCCGCCGCCCAACTTGCCGGACGCAACTACCTTAAGAGCGTGATGCTCTACGTCGGCTTCACGGGCAACTACACCATGCAAATCTACCGCGGCGGCAACGATGCCCCCGCCACCCTGGTGCACACACAGCCCTACACCACCGAGGACTTTGGATGGAACGAGATAGCGCTCGACGCCACCGTGGCCCTCGACACCACCAGCAACCTGTGGATCGTCTTCAGCGCCCCTGACCTGCGCTGGCCGGCAGCCATCTGCGCCTACACCGGCATGAGCAACAGCGACTGGTACACCACCGGCGGCAACAGCTGGAGCCACATGTCGGCCGATGGCAACATGTACTCGTGGATGATCAAGGCCGTCACCTCCGCCACCGTGCCCGCGTTGCCCGCACCCACCGTGGCCATCGACCGTGTCCACTACACCACCGTCGGCACCGCCACCACCTTCACCGCCACCGCCACCACCGGCACTACGCCCGCCTGGACCTTCCCGGGCGCCACCCCCGCCACGGCCACCGGTCTCACCGCCACCACCACCTGGAACACCACGGGATACTACACGGTCAAAGCCACCGTCAGCAACAGCCACGGCACCGGCACCGACAGCCTCTGGGTCATGGTGGAGGACTGCAACAACCCGACCCCCATCCCCTACACCCAGAACTTCGAAGCCTACGACAACACGCTCTGCCTCGGCATGGCCGATATCGACAACGACGGCCTGCCCTGGGCGGTGAACCACTACAACGGCTACTCGGACGAGCGCTGCATCACCTCGGTGGCCAACTCGTCGGCCGTCGACAACTGGCTCTTCATGCCCAAACTGTATGCCGAAGCCGGTAGCCACTTCACCATCCGATGGTACGACAAAGGCGGCTACGGCCAACACTACGGTGTCTACATCGACACCACCGCCGCCGGCACCGCCACTGCCAACTACATCCAGCTGGCCGAGTATACCATCAGCGACAACTACTGGACCGAACGGGTAATCGACCTCAGCCGCTTTGCCGGCAGCACGTTCCGTATCGCCTTCCGCCACTACAACGCCGCCTCGGGTGCGTTGCACATAGACTACGTCAGGCTTCTTGAGGACTTCTACGTCGAGGGCAGCACCCTCTCCTACTGCGGCAACAACCCCATATCGAGCCCTCTGGGCAACGGAGGCACGATGCAGTGGGGTATCATGCTGCCCGCCTCAAGGCTGATGGGCTACGACACCCTCACCAGCGTGCAGCTCTACGTGCTCTACGCAGGCAGCTACACCCTCAACATCGCCAGCGGCAGCAGCTACGCCCCCGGCACTCCCGTCGTCACCAAGACCGTCAACTTCGGCGAGGAACAGACCGGCTGGCAAACCATCGTCCTCGACAACCCCCTGCCCATAGCCGGCTTGCAGCCGCTGTGGATCACCTTCGCCTCGCCGCTCTCTTATCCGGCCACCTACTGCTACTTTACCGGCGACCCCAACAGCAACTGGGCCACCATCAACGGCACCGATTGGCGACACATGGACTACTGGAACTTCTATTCGACATGGATGATCAAGGCCGACATGACGGCCGGCAACGGCTGCGGCATAGTAACGCTGCCCTACACTGCCGACTTCACCCAGTGCTGGACGGCCACCGGCGGCGCCACCATCATCGACAACAACCATGTCTCCATCAACAGCTACGGCCAGCAGTTGACATCGCCTTGGATAGAGTTGCCGCAAGGCCGCACCTTCATAGAAGTAAGAGCAATCCGCGATTACAGCGGCAATTGGTGGTGGAGCGACGACTCGCTTGTGTTCATCGACATCATGCTGGAAGATGCCGATGGAGAGACGGTGGCCGAGTGGGATTTATATTCCAATTGCAGCGATGGGAACAACGGCTTTGAATACGCAGGCAACGGCGGCCCCCACCGGCTGACGTTCCGCTACACCAGCACGCAAGCAGTCCACCTGCTGCACCTGAGCGATTTGGTTCTCTACACCTACCCCATCTCGGTGACGCTCAACGCACCCTCCACCGCCAACGTGGGCGACACCGTCACCATCACCGCCATCCCCTCGCTGCCCGCGGGCGACACCGTGGATTACTGGTACTGGAACAGTTATTTCAACCACCAATGGATAGACAACAACGACAGTTCGTTGACCATCATATCCTTAACCAACAACAGCCGCACCGTGGTCTTCCATTCACCCGGCATCTTTGAATTCCAAACCAACATCCATAAGTATAACGTCTACCAAGGCCATTCCGCAAACGCATTCAATTATGTCCGTATTAATGTACAAGACACGGTGACGGTGGACTGCGACAACATCTCGCTGCCCTACACGGCCGACTTCACGCAGTGCTGGACAGCCGAAAACGGCGCCACCATCATCGACCCGACCCATGCCGCCATCACCACCGCCGGCCAAACCCTCATCAGCCCCTGGATGGAGTCGGTGCCGGGCAAGACATTCTTAAATATCACCACCCAGCGCGAGGGTAATGTCAACAACAACACTGAGTGGTACGATGTTGAAATCGAAAGCGAGACCGACGGTGTCATTACGTCGTGGAGAAGATACCCTTATCCTAACAACTATACATCAAACGACTTCGTCAGCCCGGGCGGGCGCATTCGCGTCCTGATTACTTACACCGGCACCGCCCCCGTGCCTTCGCTGCAGATACGCGATGTGATGCTCTACCAGTACCAGATCGACGTGACGCTTGATGCTCCCGGCATTGTCAACACAGGCGACACAGTGACACTCACCGCCCACGCCACACTGCAAAACGGCGACAGACCCAACGGCTACTCTTTTTACATGTGGGGACCCGACGGCAACGGGATGGACGACAGCGATCCGAGGCGTACCATCATCGCACGCACCGACTCGAGCCTCACCGTCGTATGGAACACCGCAGGCAGATACGATATCCATTGCGACGTATATAAATATAACATATATCAAGGCAATGACGCATACGCATACACCAACGGCACCATCAATGTGACCGACCACACATTCTACGTGGAAGACAGCATCTACTACACCTCGGCGGCCAAGGACACCGTCATCGGCTGCCACCATGCGCTGCACAACGCCCTGCTGCCCGAGAGCGTGCGCGTTATCAACGACTCCGCCTTCTACCACCTGGCCAACCTCGCCACCGTTGCCATGCCTGACGGCCTGCAGCACATTGGCAAGAACGCCTTCGAATGGAACGACCACCTGACCGAACTGACCCTGCCGCGCGGCCTTCAGTTCATAGGCGACAACGCTTTCGCAAGCTGCTACAACCTCCGCACCGTGCACTTCAACGCCGACAGCTGTCTGGTGGTGAGCCCCACCACCGAGAGCGACGGAAGTTACTGGCCGGCATTCATTGGCTGCTACAACATCCACACCATCACCGTCGGCGAGAACGTGAAGCGCATCCCGAGCCGCATCTTCTGGGGCTGCTACGGGCTCCGCGGCACACTGGTCATCCCCGACGCGGTGACCTACATCGGCGAGGATGCCTTCACCGGCTGGAACAATAACTGGACCGGCGAGGATGGCGACACGCTGAGCATTGTCCTCAGCCGCAACCTGACCGAGATAGGCAACTATGCCTTTGGCGCTCCCTTCGGCAAGCTGCGCACCGTCTACGCGCGCAACCCCGAACCGCCGACCATCTACGCCAGCACCTTCTACGTCCAGGATGCCACCCTGGTGGTGCCCTGCGGCAAGCTGCGCACCTATGCCAGGGCCGAATACTGGAACGAGTTCCAGCACTTTGTCGAGAACTGCGAGAGCATCGACGAGCTGGATGCCGACGAGGTGCGAATCCTCACCACTGCCGAGGGCATCGTGGTCGAGGGTGCCCTGGGCGAGGATGTCGTCGTCTACGACATCACCGGCCGTGAGGTGGCCGCCACGGTCAACCGCGGCGGTGTCATCGGCATACAGCACACCGGCACCTACCTCGTCAAGGTGGGCAGCCTGCCCGCCCAGCGCGTGGTGGTGATGCGCTAAGAGCCGGCCTCACAACGACAGAGCCCGCCCTCCTGCGTACGCAGGAGGGCGGGCTCGCATCTTAGACCCTCCGGCTCACTGCCGCGGCAGGAAACGCACGTCGGCGGGAGCTATCAGGCCAAGGCTGATGGCTTTGGCCACACGGGCGGCGCTCTTGTTGACAATGTCGAGCCGGCGCGAGAGGTCCTTCTGCCGCTCTTGGATGGCCTTGTCGCTCTCGCCCAGCTGGTTGGAGATCTCGCTGGCCGTGCACCCCGCCGCCTCGAGCAGCAGCAGGCGGCGCTCGGTCTCGCTGAGGTTGAACCCCAGGTCATGGGTGGCGACGATGCCGAAGTAGCGTTCGGCAGCCTCCTTGAGGGTGAGCATGACGGGGTAGTTGAAGTAGAACCTCTCGCCACGCTCCAGACAGGCGATGGCACGCAGGATGTTCTCTATCGAAAAGCCGCCGACGGCATTCTTGCTGACGAAGGCCGATGCACCAAGCGCAAGGGCCTCCATGACGACGCGGCCCACATCGTGCAGCCGCCCCAGGCGGTCCTCCTCGCCCGGCAGCGGTGCATCGAAGCGGCCGGAGAATATGATGATGCGCACCTGCGGGAAGCGCTCGTGGACACGGCGCGCGATGAGCAGCCCCCCCGTGGGCTCGCCCTGAAACTCCATATCGACCAGCAGGTAGTCGGGCGGCGGGGTGGTCTCGAGGGCTGCCAGCAGTGACGGCCCGTCGCCGAAGGTCTCCACCATCTCCACACGGCGCATCACGCTGCCGTCCACGTCGCCAGACTCGATCTCCACGCCGCGACTGTTCATTTCCATCTTGACGACCTTGCGTATCAGCGGCTCGTCGTCAACCATCATTACACGGATACTGTTCATTGTTACCTCCTGTTTTTCATCCACAGGCCCTCCGCCTCCGCACCGGTGGTGGTCCGGCTTTTATCGGACCACCATCGGACCATCCTCGGACCATCACCGGACCAAGAGCGGACCAAGAGCACCGTGGATGCCTGTTGTTTTACCATGATTTACTGTCTATTTTCCTTTGGCCAGGCACACGTGCACGGTCGTACCCTGGCCGTCAGCGCTCTCCACCCATATCTTGCAGCCCCGGCGCGTCAGGTCGTCGTGCTTCTTGACGATGTAGCGGCACAGGATGAGGCCGAAGCCGTGCTCGCCCTCCACCTGCCTGTCGGCGCGGAACAGGCTCTCGCGCTGCGCCGCATCCATGCCGCTGCCGGTGTCGCAGACGGCGATGTCCACCATCTTGTCGGCTGTTTCGGCACTCACCGTGACGCTGCCCTGGGCGGTGTGCTGCAGGGCGTTGGTGACGAGGTTGCGCAGCAGGATGACCGTCAGCAGGCGGTCGCCCCACAGGAGCAGGCGCGACGGCACAAAGCTGAGCGTCACCCCCGCGGCGGGCGAGATCACCTGGCGCTTCACCTCGTCGAAGACCTCCTGCACAGGGAAGACCGTTGCCGTAAAGGTCAAGCCCGTGGGGATGGAGAGGTGCGTCCAGTTCTTGATATTGTCGAAGGTGCGCAGCAACTGCCCCAGAACCTCGTCGCGCAGGTCGGCGGGCAGGTCGGGATTGCGCAGGTATCCGATGAAGGGGCTCACATCGTGGCGCATGACGCTGAGGCAGGTCTCCACATTGGCGATGCGCTCCACATCGCGCCGCTTGGCCTGCTCCAGGTGTTCCTTCTCGCGCCGCAGGCGGCGGCTGTTGCGCCACAGCAGCACCGTCATCACCAGCACCACTGCCAGCAGGACGCTGACCACCATGGTGGTACGCGTCATCCAGCGGCTGCGGCGTGTGGCATCGGCCAGGGTCTGCTGCAAGGCGAAGTCCTCCTGCTGGCTTTGGTTGATATAGTCCTGCAGTTCAACATAATGCTCGTACCACTGGCGGTTCTCGTCGGGCGTGCGCGCCAGGCGGCTGCGTATCATCACGTCGAAGTAGCCCAGCTCCATCTTGGGCGCGGCAAAAGGCTTCCACTTGCCCCGCAGCGAACGCCACTCGCCCAACACCGCATGGGCCACGGCCGTATCGCCGACGAGCAGCGCATAGCGTGCCGTCGAGATGGTGCCTCCCAGCATCTGGTAGGGGTCGCCATAGTCGAAGAAGACCCGTCGCGCATGGTCGTAGAGCGCCAGCACACTGTCTGGCGGCACGGTGCCGGGCTGGCTACGCAGGGCAGTGGCGGTCATCTGCAGCGTGTTGGCGTAGTGGTAGGGGCAGAAGGCCCGCGGCCCGAGGTCGAGGATGTCGTAGGTGCGCTCGCAGTATTCAAGCGCCTTGTTACTCTCGCCGGCACTCTGCCAACCAAAAGCCAGCGCATAGTCGAGCGCCATGTCCTGCGCATAGTCCACCTTCAAGTGGGGCCTGCGCATCTCGACCTCGGCGAGCAACGAGCGCACGTCGGCCTCGCGACCGTCGCGGTAGTGGTAGTTGAGCACCAGCATCGTGATGTAGTACTCCGTCTGGGCATAGCTGTAGAGCAGGTTGTCGCGGTTGCGGTCGAGGACATGGCTGTGCTCCACCTGGTAGAGCAGCCGGTAGCTATCGGCAATCAGGCCGGCACGTTGCAGCAGACGGGCGCGGAGGAGGTCGTGTATCACGAGCTCAATGTCCCCATTGCTCATTCCGCGCTGCCGCAGGGCCACGATGCGCTCCACCTGGTCGAGCATCGACTCGGCCTGACGGTGGTCGCTCATCTGGTAATAGGCGAAGGCCATATTGTTGCAAGCCCGCAACGCACCGTCCACATACCCCGGCAGCGAGTCTTGGACAAACTGCAAGGCACGCTCAGACAGGTCGATGCAGTGCGCCGGGTCGCGGTAGCGGTTGACGAAGGCCTCCTTGTTGAGACCATCGACGCGCGACCGCGCCAACGGATCCACCGCCACAGTTTTCTGACAGGCCGAAAGCAGTAAAACTGCGACGAATAGCGAGTATATTACTTTACTTTTCACGCTGCAAAGGTACATCTTTTTTCAGAATTAGCGACTAAAAATCACATCTTTAAGGAAAATATTACAAAAATATTTGGCCGGTTTGGAAAATGTTTGTAATTTTGCACCCCGAAAACTGAAAGGGTCGTTTGGCCGAGGGGCTAGGCACAGGTCTGCAAAACCTGCTACTCCGGTTCAAATCCGGAAGCGACCTCAAAGAAAAAGAGACGCGCCCTAGCGCGTCTCTTTTTTGTCTCCCTACCCAGCGGGCGGCAGGTCTACCGCCAGAAGCGGGCGGTGATGTCGTGCAGACGGCCACCGGCCACACGGTAGAGGCGCTGGTTGGTGCCGCGGCTGCGCAAGGGCCCCAGATGGGCCAGGTAAGGACCAAGCTTGATGTAATCGAAATTGGCCAGCGACACCGCCGGTGAGAGCAGCGTGCGGCCACTCCACCAAGCAATCTTCAGTCGCGGATGGTGCTCGCGCAGCCAGTGAGCCAGTCGGTTGACCTCCTGGGGCTGCGCGTCGCCGCCCATCAGCCCGAGACAGGTCACCTCCTGCCGCTGGCCCGCCAGCAGGCGCTCCACAGCATCGCTGTCGAGCGGGCAGCCAGCGTCGCCCCACAAGTGCTTCGAGTGGCATCCCGGGCAACGACAAGGACACCCGCTGAGGTTGACGGCCAGCGTCACCTCGTCAGGTATCTCCTGGAAGACGATATCGGTATCGACGTATTTCAGCATGGTTTCCAACGGGGACTATAGCTCTTTGGCGTAGTAGCGGCGGGCGGCTTCTTCCTGGCGCGGGGCGCTGAAGTTGCTGACACGCTTCAGGTAGCCGATGATGCGGGTCATATAGTCCACATTCTTCGAATGGCACTTGGGGCACTCTTTCAGGTAGCGCTTGTCGATGTAGCCGCAGTCGTTGCAGATCGTGTTAGGAATGTTGAACGTGAAGTAGTTGCACCCTTCTTTGGCAGCCACTTCGAGCAACTGCATGTACTGCTGCTGCGTCAGGTGTTCCTCGAGGTTGCAATGCAAGGCGCTGCCGCCGGTGAGGTGCTCGATGTATGGGGCTCCGTGGAGGCGGAACTTGTCGAGGACAGTCAACGAGGGATCCTCGACAATGTAGAAATAGGAGTTGTAGCAGTCGCGCGGCACGAAGTAGCCGTCCTCGCGGTCCCATTTGGCGTGCTTGACACCCACGTTCTCGGCCGGTATCATCTCGCAGTTGAACATCACTTCCTTGGTGCGGTACTCCTTGTTCTTCTTCTCCACCAGGCCCAGCACAGTCTGCACAAACTCGCGGTACTGCGGGTTGTCCGTGATGGGGATGCCCATAAACTCCGCGGCCTCGACCAGACCGTTGACGCCGATGGTCAGATACTGGCGGCTCATGTTGATGTAGCCCGCATCGAAGAGCGGCAGCATGCCGTGGGCTTGCAGATCCTTGAGGTTCTCGTTGTAGGCCAGCTGCACCTTGTGACAGAGGTCGATGATGTCAGTCAGGAACTCGCGGTAGTCCATCTCGTGGTTGACGGCGTACTGGATGCAGCGGTTGAGGTTGATGGTGAGCACGCTCTTGGAGCCCGTCGAGACGCCGCCGGCGCCGAGGGTGTAGCTGAAGCCGTTGTCTGTGATCTCGTTGCGCAGGCGGCAGCAGCTGCTGAGCGAGTCGGCGTTGTCCGAGATGTAGGTGAAGAACGAGTGCCCTTCGGCATACATCTCGGCCGTGAACTGCGCCATGTCCTGGTCGACGAACTTGCCGTCCTTGTCGTAGAGCAGGGCCATGGTCTCCACCGGGAAGGTGAGCACTGTCTTGGTGCGCTCCTGGTTGAACCAGCGCATAAAGCGTTTCTGCAGCCACTTCAGGCCTTCCCAATCGGGCTCCGAGCCGTCCGGGAAGCGGAACTCGCCGAAGAGCGAGCGGAAGTAGGGTTCGTCATAGTAGGCTATGTTCCAGAAGACAGCCTGGTAGTTGCGGGCGCCGGTGGGCTGGTTGAGGCTGTAGACGATCTGTTCGAAGCAGTCGGTGACGATTTTGTCCATCGTCTTCTGCCGCAGCGAGAGGTCCACCACGCGGTCGGGTTCTTTCCAGTAGTCGCGGCCGTAGTCCTTCTGGATGAAGTAGTTGAGGTACATCAGGAACTCCGGCGTGGCACAGGCGCCGCTGAGCATGGAGCTCACCATGAAGACCATGTTGATGAAACCGCCGCAGAAGCTCTTGAGGTTGGTGGGAGCCGTGCTGTTGCCGCCGATGCTGGTGGTGCCGCCCAGCAGCCAGGGATACATGGTGATGGAGGCGCAGTAGTTGGCCAGCGAGGTCTCGTCGTTCTTATAGATGAAGTGGTGCGTCAGGAGGTCTATATAGCGGTCGGCCAGTTCCTTGCCGTACATCTTCTTGATGCGGTCGGTCAGCAGGCGCCGGTTGAGGCGGATGAAGTTGCTCTTCGGCAGCTCGCCGATGAGGGTGGCGATGTTCTTGTGCTCAACGTTGGCGTTGGCGTCATACTTGCTGCCGGTGGCGGCGTTGGCGGCATCCACATAGTCGGCCAGGAACTTGAGCTTCTCCATCGTCTCGCGGTCTTCGGTGTGCCGCTGCCGGTAGAGCATAAAGCTCTTGGCCACAGGGTAGTAGGCCTCTTGCATCAGGGCCACCTCGACTTGGTTCTGTATCTCCTCGACGGTGATGCCGTTGTGGATGTCGAGGTGGGAGAGTATCTTGGACAGCTGGCCCAGGTCGACAGGTTCCTGCACCGAGTCGAAGGCCTTGAGGATGGCGTTCATAATCTTGTCGAGCGAGAAACGCTCGGCCTGTCCGTCACGCTTGGTGATCGAGAATGTATTGGTTTCCATATCTTAATGTTGCTTTATTTCGCGAAAGCTTCTCTCTTCAGCCCTGGCAGGTCTCCTGGCTTGCCGCCCGCAGCGGGCGCCTTCTCAGGCCTTGCGGCCCAATGGCTCTGTTTGCCCGTCGCCTCTTTCCGGGGTGCTGAAGACAGCTCCCCCTGCGGCTTACAGTTGCGCGTCAGCCCGTGATTTACACACGGTTCCCTATTGTCGCCCACGGCGAACCACGACTGTTTTGACGCTGCAAAGATACATCCATTCCGCCAACTGGACAAATAAAGTTCTCAACCTCCCGCTGTTGAAAAACCACCTGCACCCTGTTTCCACCGGCGTTGGAGCGCCTCCGCTCCGACTTTTTCCGGACCACCCTCGGACCATCCTCGGACCATCCCCGGACCATCCCCGGACCGAGAGCTTGCTAACAGCTGAACATCAGGCGGATAGAAAAAGGTGAAAAAATTGTTGTTCGCGTGTCGGAAAAAAGTTGTAATTTTACGGCCAGAAAAATATGAAAGAAAAACGTTGGATTATTAGACAAGACTATGATTTAGAAACTGTTGACAATCTTGCTGCTTCACTTGGCGTTGACCGAATCATCGCCACCCTGTTGGTAGAACGGGGCATTACGACGTTCGAGGAGGCCCGCCGGTTCTTCCGTCCGGGGCTCGACCAGATTCACGACCCCTTCCTCATGAAGGGCATGACGCAGGCGATAGAGCGCATCAACCAAGCCATACAGCAGAAACAACGCATCATGGTCTACGGCGACTACGACGTCGACGGCACGTCGGCAGTGGCGCTGGTGTACTCCTACCTGAAGGAGCTCGACCGCAACATAGACTTCTACATCCCCGACCGCGAACGCGAAGGCTACGGCATCAGCTATCAGGGCATCGACTACGCGCGCGAGACCGGTGTGAAACTGGTGATAGCCCTCGACTGCGGCATCAAAGCCATGGAAGAGGTGGACTACGCCGCCAGCTACGGCATCGACTTCATCATCGGCGACCACCACCTGCCCGGCGACGAGGTGCCGCGGGCGGTGGCCGTGCTCGACCCCAAGCAGGCCGACTGCCCCTACCCCTACAAAGAACTCAGCGGCTGCGGCATAGGCTTCAAGATCGTCGAAGCCCACCTGGAGCAGAGCCTGGGCGTGCGCCTGTGCGACATGCCCGAGCAGCTCGACGAGAGCCGCCGCCAGCGGCAGGAAGAACTCAAGCTGCGCCTGCTGAAATACCTCGACCTGGTGGCCGTCTCCATCGCCAGCGACATCGTCCCCATCATGGGCGAGAACCGCGTGCTGGCCTTCTTCGGACTGCGCGTGCTCAACACCAAACCCCGCCCCGGCATCGAGGCCATCCTCAAATACGGCCACGTAGACCGGCGAAAAGCCGACCAGAGCGATGCCGACCAGAGCGAGAAGCCCAAAAACGGATACTTCGAGAAGGAGCTCACCATCAGCGACCTGGTGTTCCTCGTGGGGCCGCGCATCAACGCCGCCGGGCGCATCCGCTCGGCCTTCGACAGCGTGCGGCTGATGCTCACCGACGACCCCGCCATCGCGCGCCAGCTGGCCGACGACATCAACACCTACAACCTCGAACGCAAAGACCTCGACACCAGCGCCACCGAGGAGGCCAAGCGCCGCATCGACAACGACCCCTTCTATCGCGGCCGCCAGTCGCTGGTGCTCTACGACCCGGGGTGGCACCGCGGCGTGGTGGGCATCGTGGCCAGCCGCATCGTGGAAGCCTACAACAAGCCCGCCATCGTCTTCACCGAGGGAGCCGACGGCCTCATCACCGGCTCGGCACGCTCGCTGAAGGAGTTCGACGTGCACGAAGCCCTCGAGCAGTGCGCCGACCTGCTGGAACACTTCGGCGGACACAAGAGCGCCGCCGGCGTCAGCCTCCGCAAGGAGAACATGCGCGCCTTCCTCGACCGCTTCGAGCAACTGGTGCGCGCCAGCATCGGCACCGAGGAGGTGATTCCCGAGGTCGAGGTCGACGCCGAGATAGGCTTCTCGCAGATCACGCCCAAGTTCCTCCGCATCCTCAAACAGTTTGCCCCCTTCGGGCCTGAGAACAACGTGCCCGTCTTCGTCACCCGCGAGCTGGTCGACACCGGCTACGCCTCCGTCGTCGGCAAACCACGCGTTGCCGACGGACGCCCTGACGACAACAAACCCGGCCACCTCAAGTTCAACGCCATCCCCATCACCGAGCGTTCGGTCCCCTACCCCGCCATCGCCTTCCAGATGGGCGAAGCCCTGGGGCGAATGCGTCGGGGCGAACGCTTCGACCTCTGCTACCAGCTCGAAGAGAACTACTGGCGCGGGCGCACCGAGATACAGCTCAACGTCAAAGACATCAAGTTTGTAGATTAAATAGTATACATTATTATAACAATGGGCACCCCGAGGGGGTGCCCATTGTTGTGCAATTTCTTGCTGTCACTATTCGCCCAGCAACTTTTTGGCTCCAGCCTCGCGCTGAGCCTGGGATTTTCCCAGCCGTCTTTCAGCTGGAATAACGAAAGCCAAACAGATGGCGAGAGCCGGCACAATGACCAGAAGCAACCAAGTGAAGAAATTACCAGTCTTGACAAAAAGGCAGATAGCCGCACACAGAAAGCCGAGGCCATAGCCCCAACCTCGTCTGACTGAGACGTATTTCTTCTCATTTTTGTCGACAGGATGGGTGATGGATTCTTTCTTGCCAGTTCCATCCATGATGAAATAGAACTTCTCGTTGTTGTAAGTGTAGTAGACAAACCACACGGGGGCGAGTACGTAGCGGCTACTCTGCAAGGTGAAGACAGGGGCATCGCTCCGCCAGTCACAGTCATGTCCCGGAGGATTCTTTATGATGTAATCCTGAATGTGTTTCGTGAGTGTTTTTTTCCCGTATTGGGACCAAATGATTTCCTTGTCGGTGTTGATTGCCAGCGTAGTGGGGTCATCCGCGCCACCCGTCAGGCCCAGCAATGCAGGGTCGTATTCTCTCGATTGAACCGGGTCATAGTCGAGCCAGCGGGTGAAATCGGAGAGTTCGGGCGGAATTTCGTCACCCTCATAAGCAAGCGACATGAAGGCAAAACTATCCTTTAGCGATTTCGACACTGTCTGGTAGAATGTCTCATCTTTCACTGTATGTTTTTCCTTCCAGGTAAGTGTCGTGTCTGAAATACCTTCGAAAAGGTACATAGGCAGGTATGCCTTGAAGATTTTGTCTGCAGTGAGGTGCTCGAAGATGTCGGCGGGGACATAATCGGTGTTCACCAAATGGTCAATCAACTTTTTCTCAAAGCCGTCCTCAGTGAGTGACAACTTGATGATACGCTCGGGCACGGGTACCTTCTTGGCGGTGATGAGAGGGTTGAAGGCCTTGTTGTGGCAGTAGGGGCACTCTACCAGTGACTGGAAAGGGCTGAAGGAGCTGATAACACGTTTACAGCTCGGACATTTGACTTGTTGTAGCTCTAATTCGGCCATAACAGAGTTATTTATTAATGGTTAAACTTAAGTGTTTCGTCGCGTTGCGAGATGAGGGCGTTCAACTCGCCGAGGCAGCGGGTGAAGGTGTCCTGGTCGGCGACGGCACCTTCCATGGTGGTAATCACACCGTCGATTTCCGCGTTCAACTGTTCTACTTCGGGCGAGTTCTTCACGGCGGTACGCATCAGCCGGTCGTAGCTGGCCAGCATCTGCTTGCGTGTCTCGGGGTCGTTCATCTTCATTGACAGCATCTTGATGCGCATCGCTATCTGAGTGGCCTGCTTCTTGTCGGCCACCCGCACGGCTTCCTTCTGCGCAGTGTCCACATTGGCACGTGCGTTGGCGAGGATGATAATCATGAAGACGGCAAACAGCGCCACTTGAACCAGCAGCGCCAGGGTGTAGCTCTCTTGGCGCAGATAGATAAAGACGCAGCCCGCCGCAAGCTCTATCAGGAAATAGATGATAGTCTGCGCGTAGAGCGCGGCGCGCACGGCAGGGTGGTCTCCCCGGTTGAGCATCGCCGGTGTGCACAGCAGCACTATCCACGCTGCATGCACAAATCCGTAGGATATCCACACCGACAGCGGATTGTCAGTGCCGACGAGGAGGAAAAACAGCACGTTGAAGGCCACGATGAGTATCGAAGCCAGAATAACGTCGATAATTCTACCTTTTGTTTTCATGGTGTTATAGCTATTGGGATTAATTGTTATTTACAGACGGCTCATCACCTCGGCGACCTTGGCGTCGTACTGCTGCTGGTTTATCAGCCCGGCATCGAGCATCTGCTTCATCTTCTTGAGCACTTCCATCGGGTCTTGCTGCGACGGTTGCGGTGCCGGTTGCGCGCCGGCAAAGATATTCTGAGCGATGCTGCCGAAGGCGTTGCCGGCAGCCATACCCATGCCCATGCCGGCCCCCATGCCGGCCATTTCGCCGCCGCCGGGGTTGTTGGCGATATCTTTCAGGATGTCGACACCCTTGATGGTGCGGTAGGCGGCGCCCATGGTGTTCAGTTCCTGCATCTTGCTCTCGGCCTCAATCTGACGGGCCTGGGCCTCGCCCTGGGCGTCCATACGCTTTTGGCGGATGGAGTTCTCGTACATCTGACGCTGTTCTTCGTCCATCGACAACGCCATCGACAGGTTGAGCAACTGGATGCCGTAGGGGTCGAGCAGTTTCTGGATGCGTGGCTGGCATTGCTCGCTGAGCATGCGCACCTTCTTCGAGACCTCCATGGCGTTGATGCCGTTCTCTTCCAGCACGCGCGAGATAATCTCGGCCATGTCGGTGTAGATATATTCCACAAGCTTGCGGCTCAGGTCATCGTCGGTATAGGACTGGTTGTCGCGCACCATCTTCTGTATGAAGGCGGCGCTGTCGGCCACGCGCACCAGATACTCGCCATAGCCGTGCAACTGCACACCGGGGCCGAACACCGGGCAGGTGTAGCCTATCGGCTCCATGGTGCCCCACTTGATGTTGAACTCCTCGGTCGACACGAAGAACACCCGGCACGGGAATGTCGTCCGGCCACCCGACAGGGCCTCGCGGAACGAGCGTATGATGGCCACATTCTGGTTCTTGAGCACGTAGGACCCCGGGGGAAACACGCCCTCGATGTCGCCCCGATTGACGAAGACGGCCTCTTCGCCGGGATTGACCACCAGGGTGGCGTTGGTGTTGAAGTCTTCGTGAGGGTCGCGCCAGGCTATCAGCCCGCGTCCCGTGTTGTTGCCCTCGTTCTGGATAACGTCGGTGAAGCCTCGTTTCTGCTGTGGGGCCTCGGCAGCCGGTCGGTTAAACAGTCCCATAGTTTTTGTGTGTTTCGTTTTTCGCTTCCTGAGTCCCCTGAGGTCGCCGGTCATACATGTTAATAAAAAAGCATAGAACTCGTGTTGTTTGTTCTACACTCATTAGGCATCGCCAAACGCCTTCCACAAGTAAAACCAACATTGAACCTTATCCTGTGCTCTGATATGCAGTGGCACGAAACCAACACATAGACAGAAGCAAAAGGCATCAGTATCGTAGTCCTTGTGTAAAATTTGGCGAACTTTAATGAGTGGACCAATACAAATGCTTTTTTCGCATCGCACGACAACTCGCGTCGTTTTCGGGTGCAAATATACACATTTTTTCGATACCAATGCCAAAAAAATAAGGTTTTCACACAAGATATAGAAAATCAGCGATATAAAACAACAAATAGCGTATCTTTTTTGCCACAGGGCCCCCGTTGCCGCACCGCCTCCGCACCGCCATTCATCCGACTTTTATCGGACCATCCCCGGACCATCCCCGGACCACCACCGGACCACCACCGGACCAAGCGCCGTGAATTCAGCCCTCTGGTAGCGACACAATAATAACGCATTATCCGCGTTATTGCAAAAAAACCAACATTATGGCAGACGACAAGAAGATTATTTTCTCTATGGTAGGCGTGGGCAAGCTCATTCCGCCCAGCCGCCAGATTCTGAAAGACATATACCTGAGCTTCTTCTACGGGGCCAAGATCGGCATCATCGGTCTCAACGGTAGCGGCAAGAGCAGCCTGATGAAGATTATCGCCGGCGTGGACAAGGACTACCAGGGCGAGGTGGTCTTCTCGCCGGGCTACTCGGTGGGCTACTTGGAGCAGGAGCCCAAGCTCGACGACACCAAGACCGTCAAGGAGGTGGTGCAGGAGGCCGTGCAGGAGACGGTGAACCTCCTCAAGGAATACGACGAGGTGAACAACGCCTTCGCCGACCCGGACGCCGACTACGACAAGCTCATCGAGCGTCAGGGCGAGCTGACCGAGCTGCTGGAGGCCCACGACGCCTGGAACCTTGACCAGAAGCTCGAGCGCGCCATGGACGCCCTGCGCTGCCCCGACGAGGACCAGCTGGTGAAGAACCTCTCCGGTGGCGAGCGCCGCCGCGTGGCCCTCTGCCGCCTGCTCCTCCAGGAACCCGACATCCTCCTCCTCGATGAGCCCACCAACCACCTCGACGCCGAGAGCATCGACTGGCTGGAGCAGCATCTGCAGCAGTACAAGGGCACCGTCATCGCCGTCACCCACGACCGCTACTTCCTCGACCATGTGGCCGGCTGGATCCTCGAGCTGGACCGCGGCGAGGGCATCCCCTGGAAGGGCAACTACAGCTCGTGGCTCGAGCAGAAGACCGCCCGCCTGGCCATGGAGGAGAAGCAGGAGAGCAAGCGCCGCAAGACCCTGCAGCGCGAGCTGGAGTGGGTGCGCATGGCACCCAAGGCCCGCCACGCCAAGGGCAAGGCCCGTCTGGCCGCCTACGACCGCCTGCTCAACGAGGACGTCAAGGAGAAGGAGCAGAACCTCGAGATATTCATCCCCAACGGTCCCCGCCTGGGCAACAAGGTGCTGGAGGTCAACGGCGTCAGCAAGGCCTACGGTGACAAGCTGCTCTATGAGAATCTCACCTTCTCGCTGCCGCCGGCCGGCATCGTGGGCATCATCGGTCCCAACGGCTGCGGCAAGACCACCCTCTTCCGCCTCATCATGGGATTGGAAAAACCCGACACCGGCACCTTCGAGGTGGGCGAGACGGTCAAGCTCGGCTACATCGACCAGCAGCACGCCGAGATCGACCCCGAGAAGACCGTCTACGAGATGATCTCCGGCGGCAACGAGAACCTGCAGGTGGGCGGCCGCCTTGTCAACTCGCGCGCCTACATCAGCCGCTTCAACTTCACCGGCACCGACCAGCAGAAGAAGGTCGGCGTGCTCAGCGGTGGCGAGCGCAACCGTCTGCACCTGGCCCTGACGCTCAAGAGCGAGGCCAACGTGCTGCTGCTCGACGAGCCCACCAACGACATCGACGTCAACACCATGCGCGCCCTCGAGGAGGGCTTGGAGAACTTCGCCGGCTGCGCCGTGGTCATCAGCCACGACCGCTGGTTCCTCGACCGCATCTGCACCCACATCCTGGCCTTCGAAGGCGATTCGCAGGTCTACTTTTTCGAGGGCGGCTACACCGAGTACGAGGAGAACCGCCGCAAGCGCCTCGGCGACGACACGCCCCACCGCATCCGCTACAAGAAGCTGATGGCTTAACCCCTCGCTGCCGGCAAAACTTCACTGGAGTTTTGCTCATCGTAGGCCTTGAGGAGGGCCTGCTGCGGTATGCATTTATTTATAGTAACGGTGTCATATATAAAGGAATAAAAGTGATTCCGTCTTTCTCCATATAGTCGGCTGAATGTATCACATACGGTGTGGCAAGGTATTCGCCAAATTTATTTATGCATTTATTCAGGGATGTAAGCTTTGCAAATATGCAAATTTTACACCAAATACAAAATAATTCTATAATATATTTTGCACCAAATATAGATTTGTCCATTGTGAAATTCTGCACTAAATTAAGATTTTCTTGCTATCGAGTCGTAAGAAAACAAACTTTTTTTAATAGCTATTCGCATTTATTCTTAAATCATGCCTACGTCCATTTTTTAATTTTGAGAATGAACTCATTGTTGTTCCCCAAAATATGCGTATCTTTGCACTGTCAAATAAAGCAAAATGTACACATTCGGCATTGGGAGAGGATGACAGATCGGCTATTTACCGACTATGAGTACACAAAACTCAACAAATTAAAGAAGTCCAATCCCGAGGCGTTCTTCTATCTGTATTTGGCATTTCAATTATCTCACGGACACCAGACTTGAGTCTGTGGGTGACAAATATGTCTGACAGAGGACGACAAGAGCAGCCCGGCGAGAATCTCCGTCCTGACGCTATGCTTTTCGGGGTCAAACCCCAGCCATTTCAAGAATTTCATAGTTACTTATTTCGTCGCTTACAACAACGACATAATCCCCCGTTTATTGCACAACCATACAATGAAACTGCCCATTAGCAAATCCCCTTACTAACGAATTCTCGAATTAACACATTCACGAATACACTAACGCATTAACACATTCTCACATTCACGAATTCATTCACACATTTTTAAAGCGCATTCCCACATTCTGACCCTCATCCCATTTTTTACCGTCGGCTTTCCATCCATCGTTTCAACAAGAAAGAGCAACAGTACGGAAACGTGTAGAACTTGCCGTTGAAGCCAATGTTTTGACGACTCAGTTTGATTCCCCATTTCACATCAGGATAGCTGTCTCTGTCAATTAGTTTGTTCAATGACGGAGTGGCTCCCGTAGTGGCTTTCACTTCCACAGGGATAAGCGTCGTGCTGTCGCGGACAAAGAAATCCATCTCCAGCTGGGCATTCTCCGTCTTGTAGTAATAAAGCTGGTAGCCCTGCTTGGCCAACGCTTCCGATACGATGTTCTCATACACGGCACCTTTGTACACACCGAGATTGCGGTTCTGTCGAAGGTCCATGCTCGATTCCTCGTCCAATGCCGCCATCAGCAGCCCGTTGTCGTGGTAGTAGAGTTTGTATTTGCTTTCGTCATAATTGCCCTTCAACGGCAGTTCCGGAAAATTCAGGCAGTGGCACACATTGACAATGCCGGCATCTCTCAACCATTCCACACATCCTGCATACTCGCGGCTGCGGGCGTTTTTGGCCACCTTGGTTATCTGGAATTTCTTGTTTTCTTTGGCCAGAAACACCGGAATGTTTCTGTAAACACTTCTTATTTTGGCCTTGTCGAGACCTTGGGCGTATTTGATAATATCTTCCTCGTAGTCGGCCAACAACTGACGTTGCAGCGGCAGCACGTTCGAGAAATTCCCCTCATTGATGAAGGTGGCAACCACATCCGGCATTCCGCCCGTGACAACGTAGTCAAGAAACAGAGAATCCAGCCGTCGCATCTCAAGGTCATTGAAAGGCCTAAGGTCGATCAGGTGCGACAGCAGCATCTCAACAAAGTCCTCGTCATATCCTTTCGCCCACAGAAACTCCTCGAAGTCCATCGAATACATCATAACATCTGTCTTGTACCCTACGCTGTTTGAAGTGATGTCCTTGTAGTTCAGCCCCATCATCGAACCGGAGCAGATAACATCATATCGGCCATCCTCCTTGAAGAATTTGAGTGATGTAGCGCAGTCGGGATATTCCTGTAGTTCATCAAAAAAAATCAACGTATCCCCTTCAATAAACTTGGCATTGGGATTGAGAAACGATATTTGCTTGACGACAGCATCCACATTGTACCCTTCTGAGAAGATCTGTTTGTAAAAAGGCTGTGTAATGAAGTTAATCTCTATAAACGAGTTATACGACTGTCCAAACTCACGGACAGAATATGTCTTCCCTACCTGTCTTGCACCACCAATAATCAGAGGCTTTTTCTCCTTGCTGCTCCTCCAATTTAGTAATTGCTTGTATATCTTCCTTTTCATATTCTATTTACACATTTTTATATTATTTCCCGATGCAAATATACACATTTTTCTAATATCGAACACTATAAAATTACACATTTTTACGCAAATAACAAACAAACTCCTAATAATCAGGCCATTCCTATAGTTTATTATCAATCTGAAGATATACAAAATGTAAGAAAAAAGTCATACTCAATCCGAAAAATCACACACATTTATGCATTCTTAAAGCGCATTCCCACTAACGCATTAACACATTAACACGTTAACACATTCTTAAAGCGCATTCCCACATTTACGCATCCCCACATTTAAACTTATTGTTCCTTCGGTGATCCCTTCGGCGATGGTCCGACGATAGTTGTCAGCCGAGCTGACGGCATACCAGTCGGTTAAGCCGACGGCACACCACGGCGGAACCTCATGTATTATCACTAACGCACTAACACAAAACAATATAATATACCGCTGATACCTTATGAACAAAACACCCACAATTGGACATAATACAATTAACAAAATCAAATTATTGTCAATAATTTTTATTTATTGCCAATAATTTGTGTATCTTTACATATATTCGGTATTGGGAGAGGATGACAGATTGGCTATTTACCGACTATGAGTATACAAAACTCAATAAGTTAAAGAAGTCCAATCCCGAGGCGTTCTTCTATCTGTATTTGGCATTGAATATTTCCTACAACCATGATAGGTAATCTGTAGTAATGGACAAGCCTGGCGAAGGGCGGCAGGCTGTTTCAACCCGCAATTTTGATGAGTAAACCGCAACCGTAGCTATCGATTGAGAAATACAATTTTGTAATAAGATTTGGTTGATTTGGATTTTATTCGTATTTTTGCAATGTTTTAATCAAGACTTTTATGCTCATAATGAATTAATATCAAGAATATGACACTTCTGGTTGGTTGGGCAGCATTAGACCGTAAAGGGGCAGGATACGATATTTCTTCTATCCATTTTGCGACAGATAGTCGATTCACATACTATTATAATGAAAAACCCTACCAAAAACAGGATTTTCACAGAAAGGTCTATGGATGTTTGAAATCTCCTAATATTTTTGCTTTTTGTGGAGACGCTAATTGTCCTACATTTTTAATTAAAAGCATCGTCAAGGAGAGTGATGCATGTGGATTACTATCAAATAGTAAAGAATGTCATGAAAAATTTTCAATAGTTAAAGACTTTTTTTCAGATAGAATAAATTGCTACAACAACTCAATTGTACAGGATTTCACTATATATCATGCGACACGAACAGATAGAAAAGAGGAAAGAAGGACAATGCATTATTTCCATGTTTATAAATACTCCGTTAACAAAGAGAGCATGATTATTACAGCAGAAGAAATAGCTCTTCCGAAGAACAATTCTGACGTTTTCTGTATTGATGGGTCTGGAAAAGACATTTTTATGCAGAGATGGCAAACGGAGTATGGCCTTGGTAATAATAATTACAGAACAAGTCGTGCTGTTTATCAATGTTTGTGTGAGACTCTGGCAAGTTCCGCTATTGAAACAGTAGGAACCATTCCTCAGATTATGGGGTTGATTCGAATAAACAATAGCATTCAGTATGGTACAATAATAGAGGATAAATTATATACTATTTATGAAGATGGAATAAAACTCATTGAAGACGAGTCTGAAATATCTATTGATAGTATAAAATGGTGGCGTAATGAAAATTATGAAATAGCGAATCCTTATACAAGGAAAAGGAACATTGGAGCACAAAGTCAACCGCTCCATATTAGAGAAGCAACTCCCTGACTATCCACCAAAAAAAACAAACAATCTATTTGGGTAGGTCGTAGGGACGGGGATACCTAAGTATCCTCTCAGGGTCGATAAGTGGTGTAAAAGTAGCACGCATACAATGAAGTATGAGGAACTGGGGCGGTACCAGTCTTTTTTACGAGAAACGTGGTGGGAATTGTGTTTCCCATTAATTATATATGAGAAAAGATTTACAATCTTTGGTTAAAAGAGGTATTTGTAACCTCAGCTATCGATTGATAAATACAATTTCGGAATAAGACTTGGTTGATTTGGATTAAATACAATTATTTGCAATATTATTTTTGAATGAATAAGTTGTCAAAACGGATTAAATTCACAATAAATGGCTACTGAAACGAAAAAAGAACGCAATGCCGTTAATGCTGTAAAAGATTACATTGATTCAACTGCTATATTGAGGTCTTTTTTTGGCGGAAAATGACAAGACTCCTTTGTGGGATGGAACAATCTTTGTTTATAGCAGTGAACCCGATAAAAATGAAAATCTTATCGGAACATTAAAAACACAAATCAAAGGAACCGAGGTCACCGAATTTAAAGAAAGAGAACGATACAGAATCTCTCGCAAAGAATTGAATCTCTATTTAAACGAGGGAGGCTTGTTTTATTTTGTTGTAGAACTATTGGAAAACGATTATAGAGAAAGAAAGTTATTCTACAAAAAGCTGACGCCAGTTTATCTAAAAACTCTTATTCAATCTAAACCGAACAATGCCACAATAGAAATCACTTTAGATGCAATTCCTTCTGACTATCGTATTTTGGAAGATGATATGATTATTTTTATCATTGATTCGAGAAAACAAGCAAGCTTCACTTGGGGAGATGGTCTCAAATTTTCCGAAGCAATAAAAGGGGATTATCCTATTAGGGCAGAAGGTTTTGCGCATCCAATAGATGGTGACTCTATTTCTCGAATAATAACGAGGCGCCCCCTCTTTATGTATCAAGAAACACCATATGCAAAAATACCAATGCAAGATGTCGAATTAATTGCAACGGCAACAGAACACATCCAAGATGTTGTCAAAATTGGAGAAAGAGTTTTCTTTGATGGCTATAAGAAAATTTACAATTTGAAGACTATTACTACTAATATTGGGGATTGTTTTATAGTCACCGGGCCTAAAGAAGAATATGGTGAAACACTCAAAACGACCATCGAAATACGTTATCCGAGAAAAGGACATATTGATTCTGCCATTAATGCGGTTGAATTTCTTCGGGAATTGATGGAAAGAAAAACTATCACCTTTGGCGACCAAGAAATAGATATTGCTTGGAGTTTAGAAATGGACTCGCTTTTCAAGGACGTTCCTTGTATGTTTGACTTGTATCACGATATCAAGAAACAGTGGATTGAATTGCAAATTCCTGGTACTTTTTCTTTTGATGATTTTGATGAGACCGGATTAAACCAATACCTTGATGTTGTTCAGCATGTTCATCGTGGTATTAAGGGCATACCCAACAACAGCACAAATAAAGAATCTTTTTATTCAATAGTTCCAGCAGGCCCACTCTTGTTTCTCATTTATTTCACATATACTCATGACGGTTTCTATGTTTCGACAGATGCTTTTTCAAATCCACTTGTTTCTAATGATGGAATAAAATATCCATTACTTACGTTGGCATTAATAAAGAGCCCAGACATCTTGTTTGATAATATACACTATAAAGAACAGTTTGATGGCTACAAAGAATGTTTACAAGAAAATCCACATTTTGCCAGAGTTATTAATAATGATATATCGAAGATTAAACATCTTGTTTCCTCAATAAAGAATATTGAAAAGAAACAAAAAGTGGAGGCGTTTGTTGAAAAATTACAACGTCTTGTCAATTAGTATTGCTACGTAAGCATTCAAACCAACTCTTTTTTTTACATGAAGAATTCATGAATAATTATATATTTGCATGGACACATATAAATGTTAAATCAATAAGTAATTGACATAGGGGGAAATTTAGAGAAGTGGTTGGAATAAGGCATTTTCGCCACACCTATCCTCTGAATGCCGTCTGTGCATGGAGAATTGCCCTAAGGGCTAATCCGTAAAGATTATTTCGCTAAATAAGAAATGATTCGTATCTTTGCAGCAACCTATTAGCTTAAATGGAAGAGCAACTGTCTTACTAACAGTTAGGCGCGGGTTCGAATCTCGCATGGGAAAATATATTATTCAACATATATCGAAGCCGGGTAATCCGGCTTTTTCATTGTACTCATAATTGTTGTTTGACATCTGTTGGTGAAAAATATTTGCCATGTCGAAAATATTGTGTATTTTTGCAGGCGGTTTTGAGGGTGAAATCTCAAGGCCGAAAGTTATTGATTAGAAGCGTTATGCTTCCTTGTACTTGAGAACGTCGGAACTTTTCAAGTGGAATCATCAAGGATGTATGACGGCTTCACGCGTATAGCGTGGGCTGTTATTACATTTGATGATTCAGGTTTCCGACGACCTTCAAGTACAATGTGAGACATACAGACCCACGCTTCTTTTATATACCCGCCGTTATGGGACTGGATGGCAAATATGATGAAATATGACGGAGAAAGAAATTCTGGAAGGCCTCAAAACAGCCAAAGAAAAGAATCCAAACACCACCATTGGCAATGCAGTGGAGCAAATGATGGGTCTTGATTTATTTTGGCACGACAAGTGTTTGACTGAGGGGAATATTGTCAGCGCAAACATTCCACAAGAATGCGTTTATAAAGTAGAAGATGTAGCTGGTGTTGTCGGCTTAATCGACAATATGGTGCGTGAGCGAAAAATACGCCTTTTGGAAGAGGGTAAGAACTATGGCGAACCGACAAAGCATGATTTGGAACGATTAAACACTCCAGGTGCTATCTCTCCCATACTGGGGTCTGATATTACAACTTGGCAATTGTTGTCAAATCATTTTGAGGTTATAAACCTTTAAAAAAATAGGTTTAATTTGTCAAATGGGCAAGTATCGATTAACAACCAATAATCATTTCGTATTATGATAAAAAGATTTACACTTACAATCGTCCTTTTGTTTGCCACAATGCAAACGTGGGCACAGGATTTCGTTGATTTCTGTTGGCAATATGAAATAATCAGCAATGCCAATCTAACTGTTCGAATTGTTGGAAGAACCTGCAACTGGCAATATGACGAAATCACTATTCCTTCCAGCGTCACACACAATGGTATTACATTTACAGTTACTGAAATTGGCGATTATGCCTGTTTTGAACGATATAGTGATGGCTCTCATTATTTGTATTACAACAGACTATATCACGCAACAACAATAAACATTCCAAATACAATTACAAGCATTGGAGATAGTGCCTTTGCTGCGGGAGACGTATATGGGATGAATCTTATGACAATTAACATTTCTAGTTCAGTAACCAGCATAGGAAATCACGCTTTCGCCGGATGTTCAAACCTTACAAGTATCAATTTTTATTCAACAACACCACCCACCATTGACACTGGTGCTTTTAACGGAGTTCCACTCTATACGTTTGTTTACACACCATGCGGAACATCAACCTCATACTCGAACAATCCTCAGTTGAGCCAGTTCTCTCATTTCGTGGAGGAGGGTGTGTATGGAACGGTAACTATGCAACAAACGACGGGTGGCACGATAGAAATGACCCAAGAACCGACATGCACGACACCTGCTATTATTACAGCCACACCTGCTACTACATATTCATTTCCGGCTTACGATTTTGTCTCATGGAACGACGGTGATACAAACAATCCGCGCTCACTGTATGTGACGAGCGATACTGTGATAAGCGCCATCTTCACGCCTCGCCAATTCTACAATATTGTGGAGGTCTTCGATTCAACACAAGGATATGCCGTTGGCGATACGGCATACTATGGTGACATGTCCTCATTCACTGCATATCCATATCACGGTTACACCTTCTACGAATGGAAAGCCTATAACTCGTCGACATATCAGTGGTTTACATTCTCGAATGAAAACCCATACTATAGAGTTATGGATTATAGTTTGAGATTGAGAGCAGAATTCACTTCTGCACAATATACGGTAACAGTTCAATCTAATGGAGGCGGAACGGTGAATGTGGGAAGTGGCGGTAACAATACAGGAAGTTTCAATTACCTTTCGTCGGCTTATGTTTATGCGACACCCAGCACGGGATACAGGTTTGTGATGTGGAGCGATAGCAACGAATTCGCAAGTCGATATATTACAGTTAGGGGTGATACCACATTGACAGCGATATTTGCATCCATCGCTAGTTTGCGTGATACGATATACGATACAGTTTATGTGCATGACACCACAGTTATTAATCACACTGACACACTTTGGCTGCATGATACGGTATACATCCACGACACCATCTACATCACCCAAGAAGGCATCGATGGCGTGGACGCGCTGAACGCCAAGGCGTATTCTAGCAACGGACAGATTGTTGTCGAAGGTGCCGAGGGGTACATGGTAATGCTGTATGATGTAAACGGCCGTGTACTCGCAACAAAGCAGGACGAATACACTCCGATGCGTTTCGACGCTCCCGTCAGCGGCACATATATGATCAAGATTGGCAACTATCCTGCACGAAAAGTGGTGGTGATTAGGTAGTGTTGAACTGTCGAAATGTAGAGCGTATCTTTTTGGGGAAAAAGGTACGCTCTTTCTTTTGATGTGGGTGTAAAGCGACCACCGAAAGTCCGCCGAAGGACCGCCGAAGGGTCACAGGGTGATAATGCTAAAAACCAGCGTTTTATGCATTTCTATAGCATTTTGTATATTGAGGTGGTTTTCAGCAGGTTGCTGTTAGTACAAAGAAGGCACAAAGAAGGCAGGAAGAAGGGACAGAGAATGAATGTGTGGTATTCGTAATAAGAAAGCCGATTTCCAAAAAAGAAGATAGCCGAGAGGCCGTGGATGCATACCCGCCACGGAGGGCGAAAAAAGAAAAGGGTGCCTGTAATAGGCACCCTTTACCGTTGTTGGATTGGAACTTTTTTTTTGCGTTCCGAAGATTACTCTTCCTCGGCGGCGGCTTCCTCGTAGGCCTTGAGGAGGGCCTGCTGGACGTCGGCGGGGACGAGCTCGTAGCTGCTGAAGGTCATGGTGAAGGTACCGCGGCCGCTGGTGAGGGAACTCAGGGCGGTGCAGTAGCGGTTCATCTCGGCCAACGGGGCTTTGGCTTTCAGCGTGGTGTACTTGCCTTCGGCATCCATGCCCATGACGATGGCGCGGCGACCCTGCAGGTCGGTCATGACGCCACCCTGGGCCTCGGTGGGCACGGTGACGGCGATGTCGTAGATAGGCTCCTTGATCTTCGGGGCAGCCTGCTTGAAGGCCTCGCGGAAGGCGGTGCGGCCGGCAATCTTGAAGGCCGTCTCGTTCGAGTCCACGGGGTGCATCTTACCGTCGTAGATGTTGACGACGATGTCGCGGGCGTAGCTTCCGGTCAGAGGACCCTGCTCCATCTTCTCCATGATACCTTTGAGGATGGCGGGCATGAAGCGGGCGTCGATCGAGCCGCCCACGATGCAGTTGTTGAAGACCAGCTTGCCGCCCCACTCCAGCGGATACTCCTGGGTGTCGCGGATGGGGTACTTGGTCTGGTTGGGCATGCCGTCGTAGTAGGGCTCGATGAGCATGTGCACCTCGCCGAACTGGCCGCTACCACCCGATTGTTTCTTGTGGCGGTACATGGCCTCGGCGCTCTTGGTGATGGTCTCGCGGTAGGGGATGTTGGGGGCGGTGAAGTTGACGGCCAGCTTGTACTGGTTCTCGAAGTACCACTTCACGGTGTTGAGGTGGAGCTCGCCCTGGCAGCCGAGGATGACCTGGCGCAGCTCGCGGCTGTTCTCCAGCGTCAGGCTGCGGTCGTAGGTCACGAGGTCCTTCAGCGCGGCGCCGACCTTCTCGTCGTCGTTGCTGTTGGCGGCCTTCACGGCGACGGTGTAGATGGGCGTCGGGAAGACGATCTCCTCGACGGCGTCGTCGGTGTTCTTCGGGGTGGTGAGGGTATGGTTGATCTTCACGTCTTTCAGCTTGATGGTGCAGACGATGTCGCCGGCACAGGCTTTCTCGACGCGCTGGCGGTTGGAGCCGCTGCACACGAGCACCTGGCTCACGCGCTCCTTGCTCTGGTTGCAGGCGTTGACCACATCCTGGGCCTCGGCCAGCTCGCCGTCGAAGATACGGAGATAGCTGATCTCACCGAGGTTCTTGTCCTTGGCGCTCTTGAAGCAGAAAGCCACGGTGGGGTTGGCGCCGTTGCTCTTCAGCTCCTTGCCGCCCTTGGTCTTCTTGCAGTGTCCAGATTGGACGTTGCTCCCATCCGGTCGCGACGAGACCACCTCGCAGGGAGCTGGCACGTTCTGGCAGATGAACTCCAGCAGACGGTTGACGCCGAAGTTCTCCTTGGCGGAGGTGCAGAGGATGGGGAAGAGGTCGCGCTTGTCGATAGCGAGCTTCAGGGCCTGGGTGAGCTCTTCGGGGGTGAGGTCGCCGTTCTCGAAGTATTTCTCCATGAGGGCGTCGTCGGCAGCGGCGGCTTCCTCAACGAGGGCCATGCGCATTTCCTCGGCCTTGTCGGCATACTGGGCGGGGATGTCGGCCTCGGTCATCTTGCCATCGGTGAAGGTGTACATTTTGTTGGCCACGATGTCGACCACCTGGTTGAAGCCCAGACCGGCGTTGGTCGGGAACTGCAGCACGGTGCACTTCTGGCCGAAGAAGTCCTTCAGCTGGTTGACGCTCTCGTCGAAGTTGGCCTTCTCGGCGTCGAGGTGGTTGACGACGAAGATCATCGGGGTGTCGAGCTTGGCAGCGTAGCGGTTGGCAATCTCGGTGCCGAC
>DFLB01000036.1:87864-118840 GCA_002373995.1 Bacteroidales bacterium UBA3630
GCGCTGACGAGCTCGCCCTGGTAGTCGGCGAAGCCAGGCACATCGATGATGTTCACCTTCTTGCCGCCGAACTCGGTGTACATGAGGGTGTTCTCCACGGAGTAGCCGCGGTCGTGCTCGATGTCGCGATAGTCGCTGATGGTGTTCTTGCTGTCCACGGTGCCACGGCGGTTGATGAGGCCGCCGCAGAAAGCCATAGCCTCGGCCATGGAGGTCTTGCCGCTCTTAGCGCCGCCCACGAGGGCGATGTTACGAATGTCCTGAGTCTGATAAATTTTCATTGTTATTGCTATTATTTATTTTGTTTCTTTTCGTCTGACTATTAGCACACTGCACACCGTCGGCGGGGTTGTCGGCGGTGGGCAATGAGACGGCAAAGATACACAAATTATTCCAACTGTGAAAAAAAAGTTTTCGCTAGTCGGTGATTTCCACCGAGGTGTCGCCGTCCACACGGCCTTGGTTGCCGCCACCGTAGACATCTCCGCGCACAAGGGTGTTGCCTTTGAGCAGCACACGGGTGTCGCCCAGCACGGCGCTCTCCTCGCCGCCACCGTAGATGCTGCCACTCACGGAGGTGGTGCCTTTAAGGGTGAGGGTAATATTACCTTCAACGGTACCGAGGGCATCAAGGTCTACATTGGTGTAGATTTTTTTCTCTGCACCACTCTCGTCAATACCAGAAGAATTATCGGTTAGCGAATGATTCTCCCAATGGAATTCTGTGGAGTCGGAGAATACGGCAGGTTCAAACAAGCCAGAGTTTTTATTATAGTTGGGGGTAGTTACAAAGCCGCCGTCCCTGACCCAGATAGTGGGCAGGGTGGCCGAAAAACCGGCGCCATACACATCGCCATTTACCGTGCAGCTGTCGAGCACCGAGGTGACAGAGTCGGTCACCATGCCCAAGCTCCCACCACCGTAAAAGTTGTTGTTGATGGTGCACTTTTTGAGGCTTGACGACACTTTGTTACACTGTGCCAGCGAGAAGGTGGCATACTTCACATAGAAGCGGCCACCGGTCAAACCGCTACTCCATACAAAAAACTCGTAGTCGAAATCGGTGGCCACACCTTTTCCTTTCTTTCCATAGGGAGCGGCAGTAGAGGAACCATTAAAGTATATGCCACGTTCGTTGACATAGTTGTCGTCCCAGGAAGACCAATTTACGGTTGTAGCATCGGTAAACTTCACTCTGGAGTAGGAGTTACCGCCGTATCCAGCGCCGAAGAAGGTGCCGAACACACATCCCACGGCGTTGGTGGTGACGTTTTTATTCGGCTGCATATTGCCGAATTTGGGGCCACCGCAGAATAGGTCGATATGGCTATTGTAGATATCTGTGGCTACAGTACCTTTGATGGGTTTGTTGTCGTTAATGCCACCACCGAAGAAATTGTCGATATCGGCATTGTAAATCTGCCAACGGACATTGCCGTCGATTTGCTCCTGACCGGCTCCTGCCGCCTCGCCGAAATGGCCGCCGCTGATGTAACATTCAGCATTATCGCTCTTCGGCGTTGCATTCGGATTGTAGATGCCCGTAAGATAAAAGGACTTGTAATCGCCGCCCGTCACCGATACCGGTACATGGGGGGTGGCGTTGGAACCATCACCATGGATACCGATGTTGAACTCCTTGAACCACACATTGCCTCCCAAATGGACGTATATGGTTTTGCCGTTGTGGGGATTCTTGTTTGCCGATACAATCTGTTCGATTATGCCCCCATGGAGGATTAGAGGGGAATGGTCCAGCATATCGCTATTATCAACCTGATCCTCATATTCCAACTGACTGAAATACATGAGTGAGGTATTGGTGATTTCGAACCAACCTTTGGGGTGAAGAATACCTGTATTGCAAATATTATTCGCTCCGTTGGGTTTCTGTGCCTGGGCTGTACCGATGACATTGAGGAAATCAAAACGGATAGGAGCTATTCTCAATTTTCCTGTGTGATGGTAAATGAGGCTGTAGTCAGGTTCATGGTCGTTGTCTTCGTCCACCGACATAATGGTAAAAGGTGTTGCGCCATTTGAAGGCACTGAAGCCTGATGTAGGTTTCCCACCAAAACAATCGCATTATCATAGACAGTTGAACCATTGAGCACTGTTTGATTATTGACCTTGGCACTAAGAGCATTTGCTATTGCTGTGTTCTTTATGGTACCGTTGTTATTAAAAGTGGTGGTATATATTATTTGGCCATTAAATGTTGATGTGCCATTCGTGTATTGGGCACCGGCAACCGCAGTCGGAGTTCCGTATCCGTTTGTATAGACAACATCTAACTTTGCATCTCCTATATAGACGGCTTTACCCCAGTAGGGCTCGATGGTGATAGAGGTGACGCCGTATGGAACATCGAAATAAGCACCTTGCGGGAAGATGCGGCCAGTGATGGCGTAGAGGTCTTTGTTGACGCTTTTGCGGTCGGCAAAATTGTAGTTGGGATAGTCGAAATAGGCCGGTGTTGAGGCATAAGTTTGAGAATAGTCGTAGTTGTCCGAAGTGTAGGGGTCAGCATAGCCGGTAGGCGTTTCCATTGACACAATCTTCCATCCGGTGACCACCCGTTGTTCGGTGTAGTTACCCGTTCCGATGTCGTTGTAGTATGGCAGTTGCACCTTGTCGTAGTTGAAGTTGTAGCGGTCGCCGTCCATATCGGTGCGCGTCAGGGTGATGCTGGCAGTTGTGATGCTGGCGCCCGAGGGCCACGACTGGCCGCCGTCGCTCTTTGTGGTGCGGATGGTGACAGCGAGAGTCTGCCGTGGCGAAGGCAGTTTGCCGCCGTGCTTGCGTCCTACGGTGGCGCTGTCGGGTGCATTGGCAATGTCGGGGTTGATAATTGAGGGATAGTAGCCCTGAGCCTTCAGGATGGGGTAGGGCTTTGGGTTGGCTATCGTTCTGTCGGCGGTCTCGAGCACCCATTTGAGCATGTCGCTAGGATTGACTGTGGTTGAAGAAGTAGTGGCATACCAAGCTGCCAGTTTTTTGTTGCTGTTGAGCAGCAGGCGGTAGAACTCAAATCGGGTTAGAAATCTTTCTTCGATGGCGAGGGCGCAGTTGTAGGAATTGATGGTCTTGCTCTTCAGCTTGTCGTAGGCGTAGTAGTTGAAGGTGTTGAGGCCACCCTGCAGGTTGGCGATGTTGTTGCCGCCGAAGACTGGCGAGACGGTAGTGCCGCCGGTGATGTCACCGTAGAACATGCAGTTCATCACCATGGTGCCTGTGGCTACGGTGGCGGCGGTGGTGGCCACGTTGTTGTAGCCCACGATGCCGCCGACGTCGGTGCCGCCGGTGATGTCGGCGTAGGAGTAGCAGTTGAGGACGCGTGCCGAGCCGTCGAGCAGGCCGACGAGGCCGCCACAGTAGTTGTTGGTGCTGCCCACGGAGCCTGAGAGGATGCCGACATTGTAGATGCGTGCTGTGCCGTTGGCGGTAGCGGCGATGGCGCCCACGCGTCCGCTCTGGGTGATGGCGACGGACTCCAGTACGAGATTGCGCACTGTGCCGGTAAGGGTGGAGAAGAGGGGTGCGCGGAGATTGGTGATGCGGTAGGGCATGCGCGTGGCGGGGTTGATGGCGGCTTCGAGGGTGCCGCTGAAGGAGGCGATGGAGTTCAGGGTGCTGGCGTCGATGTCTGCCACAATGACAAACGAGGCGCTGCTACCGCTGACGGCGGCGAGGTCTGATGCTGTCGAGACGGGTGTTTGGGCCAGCACAGAAGCAGGTATGAGCATGGACAAGAACAGCAATATACAGCGGAGCAGGGGTTGCGGCAGCAGGCGGCTGCGGCGATATGACAGATTGGGGGAAGGTGAGTTGGAGGTGACGACTGAGGGTGAGTGCACACAGAGTGTTTCAGACATGACAGTCTTGCCTCTCTCGTTGCCGTCCACGGGGGCGATGTTATACATGTCCTGAGTATGATAAACCATGCAGTTATTGCTGTTATTCATTTTGTACATTTTTGTTTGAATATCAACATACAACATACCGTCGGCGGGGGCACGTCGGTGGACAATGCGATTGCAAAGATACGAAATTATTTTGGAAATGTTATGCGTTGAGGATATTTAAAAAATGATATTTTATGCCTCTCAATTCATTCTACGGGCTTTTTCGGCACCTGAGTTTTTTTTTACAGGTTGGCAGTGTTCCACTGTTTATGATGTGCCTATGTTATGCTTAGGATATGCTTAGGATGAGCTTAGGATGAGCTTAGGATATGCTTAGGGAGAGCTTAGGATGAGGGGAGAGGGGGGTGAATGTTGGGTGGTTGTGTTTCAAAAAAAAGGTGTATCTTTGCCGAGGATTTGCTATGAAGGCTATACGGGTTATATTACTAATAGTCAACTTACTGCTTATCGCGGGGTTGCTGCTGACGACGGTGGCTGGCGCGGTGAGCCCGTCGAGGATGATGTTGCCGAGCTTGCTGGCATACGGCTACCTGCCGATGCTGGGTGCCAATGTGCTGATGGTGGTGTTGTGGGCGTTGATGAAGCGTTGGGAGGCGTTGTTGAGTGTGGCGGCGATTGCTGTGCGGTGGAGTATGGTGGGGTTGTTTTTCCAGGTGGGCGGGACGCAGAAGGTGCCGCCGCGTGCGGAGCATCCGATGATGGTGACGGTGATGAGTTACAATGTGCACCAGTTTCAGGGTCCGGAGGATCGGCCGACAAGGTCGGACAGCAATGCGCGGGAATTCCTGTCGATAGTGGAGGAGCATGGGCCGGATGTGTTGTGCTTGCAGGAGTATGCGGCGCCGAAGACGGTGCATGTGACGGATAGTTTGGTGCTGATGGGGTATAACCATTATTACGGCGCCCACACGACGGGTAGCGGGGTGCCGTATGGCACGGTGGTGTTCAGCCGGTTGCCGATCACTTACGTGAGTCGTTTGGATAACAAGAAGGTGTTGGTGGAGATGCTGAAGGAGGATAGGCGGCTGCGGGTGTGTTGTATTCACATGGATAGTTACAGTTTTGACGCTACGGACCGCGAGGAGATAGACCGGATGCGCCACGGCGAGGTGCAGGAGTCAAGCCGGCGGACGCTGGAGAAGGTGCGCGAGACGATATTGAGCCACCAGAGGGAGTGGGAGCAGGCGTTGAGGCCTGTGGTGCAGGGGAGCACGGTGCCGCTGGTGGTGGCGGGGGATATGAACGATATACCGAATTCGTGGCTTTATAGCCAGATAAGCAAGGAGTTGACGGACAGTTACCGCGAGAAGGGGTTTGGGTTTGTGACCACGTACAACGGTGGCGACGAGCAGTTGCTGCCGATAGGGAGCGGATGGTTGCCGAAGTTCAGGATAGACATGGTGTTCCACAACGAGGGGTTGAGGACGCTGAGCTACAGGAGGATCAAGACACGCGTCTCGGATCATTACCCTGTGGTGGTGGCGGTAGAAGTGAAGGATTGAGGGGTGAGAATTAGTTAGACAGATGAAGAAGCAGGAGTTATACGACAGGGTGCTGGCATGGTTTGCGGAGGCGATGCCGGTGGCGGAGACGGAGTTGCACTACGGCACGCCGTTCCAGTTGCTGGTGGCGGTGGTGTTGTCGGCACAATGTACCGACCGTCGGGTCAACATGGTGACGCCGGCGCTTTTCGAGGCATACCCCACCGCCGAGGCGATGGCCGAGGCTACGGAGGAGGATATCTTCAGCTATATCCACTCGGTGTCGTATCCGCACAACAAGAGCCGCCACCTGGTGGGGCTGTCGCGGATGCTGGTGGATGAGATGGGGGGCGAGGTGCCCGACGACATCGAGCAGCTGCAGCGGCTGCCGGGCGTGGGTCGCAAGACGGCCAACGTGGTGGAGGCGGTGTACTTCGACCGACCGGCGATGCCGGTGGACACGCACGTGTTTCGTGTGGCGAACCGCATAGGGCTGACCCACAACTCGAAGACACCGCTGCAGACGGAGCGCGAACTGGTGAAGTATATACCGGCGGAGTTGCTTGCGAAGGCGCACCACTGGCTGATACTGCACGGGCGCTATGTGTGCCAGGCACGCAGGCCACGGTGCACGGAATGCGGGTTGACGGAGGTGTGTGGGTATTTCAAGAAAGAGGTGGAGGGGAAGAAGTGTTAAGTAAGAATAAAGGCGATTAAGATAATGATGTTCACTTATCCGGCGTTTCTGTGGGGCTTGCTGGCGGTGCTGATACCGGTGGCGGTGCATCTGTTCAACCTGCGGCGCTACCGCAAGGTGTACTTCAGCAATGTGGAGCGCCTGAGCGAGCTGCAGAGCGAGAGCCGGAGGCAGAACAGCCTGCGTCAGTGGCTGGTGCTGGCGGCGCGCGTAGTGGCAGTGGCGGCGCTGGTGGTGGCCTTTGCGCGACCGGTGGCCGGACGGCCGACGGCTGGCACGGAGATGGAGGGCAACGTGGCGGTGAGCATCTACATCGACAACTCGTTCAGCATGGAGAGTGCCTCGGGCGATGGCAGCCTGCTGGACCTGGCGCGACAGAAAGCCCTCGAGGTGGCCTCAGCCTATGGCCGGGGGGTGCAGTATCAGTTGCTGACAAGCGAGATGGACGGCAGCGAGATGCGATGGCTGAACCGCGACGAGCTGGCAGAGGCCGTGGAGAGCATAGAGCCCTCAGCAGCAGCGCCGCTGTTGAGCACCGTGGCGACACGGCAGTCTGATTTCCTGCGCCAAAGCCGAGCATCGGCCCGCCACGCCTACCTCATCAGCGACTTCCAACAGAGCACCGCCGACCTTGCGGCGCTGCCCGACGACAGCACGGTGCGCTACACGCTCGTGCCTCTGACGGGTATCGAGGCCGACAATATATACATCGACACGCTGACGCTCGACGCACCGGCCTATTTCGCCGGCGGCGCGGTGGCGGTGGCGGTCACGGTGCGCAACAGCGGCAACCGCGACGCCGAGAAGGTGCCCCTGAAGCTCTACCTCGACGGGCGCGAACGGGCCATGACGACCGTCGACCTTGCAGCCCACGCCGAGGCCACGGCCACGCTGCGCTTCAGCATCGACCACGCCGGATGGACCGACGGCATGGTGACGGTGGAGGATTACCCCGTCACGTTCGACGACAGCTACCACTTCAGCCTGACGGCCGGCGAGCGCATCAAGATGCTCGAGATTGACGGCCGCACACCCAATAGCGCCCTGCAGAAACTCTTCGGCCACGACACGACGGTGGTCTACCGCTGCGAGCGCCATCTGCCCCCGACGCTGGCAGAGTACAGCTTTGCGGTGCTGAACGAGGTGGCCTCGCTGACAAGCGGCGAAGAGCAGCAACTGGCCGCATGGGTGCGCGAGGGGGGGAGCCTGATGGTGGTGCCGCCGGCCACCGGCGGCGAAGGGCTGAACACCCTGCTTGGCAGCCTGCAAGCCCCACAGCTGGGCCAATGGAACAGGCAGACCCTGCGCGCCACAAGCATAGACGACGGCAGCAGCCTGTACCGCAGCGTCTTCGCCGGAAAGAACGACGACGTGGAGATGCCCATCGTGCAAGGGCACTACACGCTGATGGCGCAAACGGCCATCAAACAGAGCATCATAGCGTTGGCCGACGGGAGCGACATGCTCACGATGAGCCCCTCGGGGGAGGGCAAGGTGTACCTCTTTGCGCTGCCGCTGAGCGACGAGTGGAGCGACTTTGCGTCGCAGGCGCTCTTTGTGCCGACGGTGTACAACATGGCCCTCTACAGCCGTCCGCAGGCACCGGCCTCGTACACGCTGGGCGGCAGCGAGCCCATCGTGCTGCAGGGGCGCTACGATACTGAACAACAGCCACCTCAGCTGAGCGACGGCGCGGAGACGAGCATCACGCCCGACCTGCGTCGCATGGGCAACCGGCAGGTGATGGTGCCGCACGGCGAACTGTCAAAGGCGGGCATCTACCGTCTGGGCGACGAGCACCTGGCCTTCAACTACCCGCGGCGCGAGTCGGAACTGCGCTACTACTCGCGCGAAGAGGTGGCCGCAGCCGTGGCCGGACGGGAGAACTACAACGTGGTGCACAACAGCCGCAAGCCGATAGCCGACGAGCTGCGGGCCCGCGACAAAGGGCACCCGCTGTGGCGACTATTTGTTCTGCTGGCACTGGCAGCGTTGGCGGTCGAGACTATACTGCTGAAAATGCGCTCGATATCCGCTGTTGGTCCGGGGATGGTCCGAGGATGGTCCGAGGATGGTCCGGGGATGGTCCGGGAAAAGACGGACGAACAGCGGAGAGGAGACGGTGCGGCGACGGAGTATCCGGAGTGGAAAAAATAAAAGAAAAAAATGCTTCAAGTAGACCATATCAGCAAAGCCTTCGGCAGCCAGCAGGTGCTGACCGACCTGAGCTTCACGGTGCAACGGGGCGCGGTGACAGGGTTGCTCGGCGCCAACGGCGCCGGCAAGACCACCCTGCTGCGCATCATCACCTGCCTGACGCCGCCCGACAGCGGGCGTGTGCTCTTCGAAGGCCACGAGATGGCGCAAGACGACCTGCGGCACATCGGCTACCTGCCGGAAGAGCGCGGCCTCTACCGCCACGTGGCCGCCGGCGAGCAGGCCCTCTTCTTCGCCCGGATGAAAGGCATGGGCCGCAAGGAGGCCGAGGCATCGGTGCACGAATGGTTTGCGCGGCTGGGTATGGAAGAGTGGTGGCACCGGCCCGCCGGCAAGCTGAGCAAGGGCATGCAGCAGAAGCTGCAGTTTGTTGTCACGGTGGCACACCACCCGCAACTGGTCATCCTCGACGAGCCCTTCTCAGGCTTCGACAGCGACAACTCGGCCATGCTCAAGCACGAAATCGGCGCCCTGCGCGACAAGGGGTGCGCGGTGCTGCTTTCCACCCATAACCTTCAAGCAGCCGAAGAGCTGTGCGACAAAAGGATAGAACTATGAAGAAGACGATGCTCGTACTGGCGCGCGAATACCGCCTGCGGTTGCGGAAGCCGTCATTCTGGGTGCTGACGCTGCTGGTGCCCGTGGTGCTGGCGGTGCTCTATGCGCTGCCCGTTGCGGCAGCACAGAAAGGCGCGAAGACCACCACCGTGATGGTGGTGGACCAAACGGGGCTCTTCGACGGCAGCCTGGCCTCGACCGACGCGGTGCACTACCACGCCATGCCGTCGCTCGAATATGCCCGCCGCGAGGCTCAGAAAGACGACCTCGTGCTATTCATCCCAATGCGCGAGACCACCATCCCGCGCGATGCCTTCCTCTACTACCGTGGCAGCAGTCCCTCGCTGGCGGTGCAAAGCACCATCGACAACCAGCTGCAGACCCTGTTGCGCAACGCCATCCTGGAAGATGTCTACGACGTGGAGCCGGCGGTCTACCACTCGGTGGAGAGCAGCGGCATACGCCTTCATACCCAGGATGCCGCCAGCGGAAAAGAGAGCTTCACGGGCGTAAGGACGGTGGTGGCAATGGTGCTGGCGGTGCTGATGGCACTGGCGTTGATGCTCTTCGGCGTGCAGGTGATGCGCAGCGTGCAGGAAGAGAAGCAGAACCGCGTGGCCGAGGTGCTGGCCACATCGATACGCCCATCACAGCTGCTGGTGGGCAAGATAGCCGGTGTGTCGCTGGTGGCGCTGACGCAACTGGTGCTGTGGGCGATGCTGACCGCACTGGCCGTCAAGGGCATACAAGCCACAGCCCCCGAGATGTTCGCTCAAGCACGCGAACAACAGGAACGTCGCAGCCTGGCGACAAAAGGAGAGGCTGCTACGGCACAATATGACAATCCGGTGCAGCTGGTCGATGAGACCGTGCGCGGACTGACGGCCATCAAGCTGCCGGTGGTGGCCGCAGTGTTCCTGATCTACTTCCTGCTGGGCTATCTGCTCTACGGTGCACTCCTGGCGGCGCTGGCGGCACGGCTGGACAGCGATGCCGACGCACTGCAGTGGGTGCTGCTCGTGGGCTCGCCACTGCTCATTGTTCTGATACTGAGCAGGCTGATACTTCAGGCACCGGGCGGAGCTCTGGCTGTGTGGCTCACGGTAGTACCCCTGACAGCCCCTACAGCGGCGATGCTGCGCCTGCCCTTCGGACTGCCGACATGGGACGCTGTGCTGTCGATAGCCGTCCTGCTGGTCTGCTTCGCAGCAGCCGCCTGGCTTGCAGCACGCACCTACCGCCGACACCTATTGGGCTAAAGCCGCCTGAATGGACATCTCATATAATTCAGCGGGGGAGATGCCCAGCGCACGGGCCTGCTTGGGGACGATGCTCTCGGCACTCTGGCCGGGAATGGTATTGACCTCCAGGAAGTAGAGTTCCTGCTCCTCGGTGTTGTATATGAAGTCAAATCGAACAATGCCACGGCAGCCCAGCAGGTCGTAGAGGCGATAGGAAACCTCCTGGATGTGGTGGGCTATGGAGTCGTCCACCTCGGCGGGGCACACCTCGTTGCTGAAGCCGTCGTACTTGGCCTCGTAGTCGAAGAACTCATGACCTCCGATGGGGATAATCTCCGTGACGGGGAAGACGAGTTTGTGCTTGAAATCGGGATTCCAACCCTCGTACTTGGAGCCCTTGGGGAACTGCATGACACCACAATCGAACTCACGGCCGGGGATGAACTCCTCCACAAGCACCTGTCGGTCTTCAGTGAAAGCCTCGCGGATGGCTGAGAGGAGCTGCTCGCGGCACTTCACCTTGGTGGTGGCCACACTGCTGCCTCCGGCGGCGGGCTTCACGAACACCGGGTATCGCATACCCTCCATGAGTTCATCGAGTTTGGCCTCGGTAGGTGGTTCCTTGTAGAGCAGCACAGACTTGGCCACCTTCACCAGCCCGAAACTCTTGACCACAGGGTTGCAATAGCCCTTCTGGAACGTCAGCGCCGAGGTGTAGTAGCCGCTGGTGGTGTAGCGGATGCCGAGCATGTCGAAGTAGCCCTGCAGCACCCCGTTCTCGCCGGGATTGCCGTGCACCATGATGAAGGCCAGGTCGAAGCATACCTTGCGTCCATTGTCGTTGACAGTGAAGTCGCTACGGTCTACGGGCAGGTGCTCGCCATTGCGTTCCCAATACCAGCCCTCGCGGTCGATGACAATCTTGTATACGTTGTACTTGGTGTGGTCAAGCTGGCCGTACACCTGGTTGCCGCTGGCGATCGAGATGTCGTGCTCACCGCTGTAACCACCCATGACAAGTGCAATATTTTTCATTGATGTAAAGGTATATGTTTCTCTCGTTTATGTTGTTTGGCATTATACTGCGCCTGCTGTCTGACGGCCGGCACCATCGCGGCCCGCTGGAAACGCTCCCAGACGATGTCTACCGCCACGGAGGTGGGGTGCGTCATCTTCTCGTCAAAGAAGCGGTAATCGCGCAATTCGTCGAGCACAATCTCGTAAGCAGGAAAGTAGGATACGAAGGAGCGATGCCGGGCGACAAGTTCATCGACAGCGAGCAGCAGAGTACTCTTGCTCAACTGGTTGCCGTGGGCACCGTCTGCCATGTGGCGAATAGGCGATACGGAGAACAGGAGGTGCATCTGCGGGAAATAGGTCTGCAGTTGCAGCAACAGCGGGGTCCACAAGGCGACAATTTCCTCCACTGTCATCTTGCGCCTGACGAACTCCCAGGGAGGAAGCTTGTGACAGTTTGCCACCACCTTTCCCTCGCGCTCGAAAACCCATGCCGTACCCAATGTCACCATGAGCAGCGAAGCGTCCCTGAGAGCAAGGTGGGCGCGGTGTATGCGGCTGTTGCAAGCCACAAGGGTAGCTCCAGGTGTGGCGTGAGAGAAACTGCTGTGGTGATGCCACGAATGCCAGAGGTCTTCATGCTTCACCAAGTCGTCACGCCCGATGGGGCAGTCTTCAATCAAGCGGGTAAGTGCGGCTGCTATCGAGGCTGGATTATAGAGTGTACCAAAGGGGTTCTGTTCCACGTGGAAGTCGGCATCCATCATCCGGACGGCTATCTCGTCGGCGAAACATGAACCGAGGGTGACGATGCCGGTGGCAAAATCGACCTTGAAAGGCATCGTCGGTGGCGTTACGGGGGTTGAGAGCACTGGCATCATGTCTTCACAAAAGGTTTAATGCCGCTGACGCCCTTCATCTGCTCCAGGTGGGGTATGATGTCGCGCGGCGAGATGTTCATATTCTGTCCGTTCATTGAGAGCGTCAAGCCGTGTACAGCATCGATCACCGTAGCCTGCAGGGGCACTTTGCCCTTGCACTTTTTGGCCACCTTCTCCAGATTCTTGCAGAAGTCGCTGTCTATGTCGCTCAGGTTCACCTTGAAGTCCAGCTTCGACGTATAGCGTTCCATAACACCTACGAGATTCATCATGGCACCTATGCGTATGCGACTGAAGACCCTGTCGTTGCCATTCTTGTCCACATAGGAGCGCACGACGACGGTGCCTTTGATGAAGACAAATGTGCCATCTTCGAAAAAGCCTTTAAAGTCGCTGAATTCATCACCCTTCATCCGCAGTTCGTAGCTGCCCGAATGGTCGTTGATGACCATGCTGCCATAGGGTTCGCCCTGTCGCGTGGTGCCCGTCTTGACATCGCTCACCAGCCCCGCAAAGCGCACCTCGCGACCCGACAGTGCCTCCAGCTGGTTCAGTTGCTCGGCGCCGATATTGGTGAAGTAGCGCATCTCGTACTTGTACTCGTCGAGCGGATGGCCGCTGAGGTAGGTGGAGATTACCTCTTTCTCGTATTTGCAGCGTTCGATGCTGTTCCACGGCTCGGCGTCGGGAATGGGCGGATGTTCGTCCTCCGAGAGTTCACTGCTCATATCGAAGATGCTCATCTGCGCGGTGTTGGCGTTGTCCTGACGACGGATAGCCCAGCGCACCAGCTGGTCAAGGTAAGTCGGCGTGGCATCGGCGGCATCGGCTTTGTAGAAATACTGTGCGCGGTGCATGGTACCAATACCATCGAAGGCACCTGCTTTGATGAGGACTTCCATGTTCTTCTTGTTCACCGAATGCATGTCCACTCGTTTGAGGAAGTCAAAGATGTCCTTGTAGGGGCCGTTCTTCTCGCGCTCGGCTATGATGACAGCGCTGGCGGCCTCTCCCATGCCGCTGATGGCCTGCAGACCGAAGCGTATGCGCCCCGAACTGTCGACCGAGAAGTCCATGTCCGAGTCGTTGACGCTCGGCGCAGCCACCTCGACCCCCTGCTTGCGACAGTCTTCCATGAGCTCGGTGACGCGCTTGATGTCAGTCTGGGCCGAAGTCATGACAGCAGCCATATACTCGGCAGGGTAGTGGGCCTTGAGGTAGGCTGTCTGGTAGGCCACCCAGGAGTAGCACGCTGCATGGCTCTTGTTGAAAGCATAGGAGGCAAACTTCTTCCACTCCTCCCATATCTTGCTGAGCTTCTCTCGCGGATGACCATTCTTCTCGCCCCCTTCATAGAAGAGCACCTCCAGCTCGTTCATCTTCTCTATCTGCTTCTTGCCCATAGCCTTGCGCAGGGTGTCGCTCTGGCCGCGGGTGAAGCCTGCCAGCAACCGGCTCAAAAGCATGACCTGCTCCTGGTAGACGGTGATGCCATAGGTGTCCTTGAGGTACTTCTCCATGATCGGGATGTCGTACTCGATGGGCTTACGGCCCTGCTTGCGGTCGATAAACTCGGGTATATTGTCCATGGGCCCCGGACGGTAGAGGGCGTTCATGGCTATGAGGTCGTCGATAACATGGGGCTGCAGCTCGCGGAGGTACTTCTGCATGCCGGAACTTTCAAACTGGAACACACCCACCGTATTGCCCTCGCAGAAAAGCTTGTAGGTCAACTCGTCGTCCAGCGGCAGGTGGTCCACATCGACATCCTCTCCCCTGCTTTTCTTCACCATGCGCACACAGTTCTTGATGATGGTGAGGTTCTTCAGCCCGAGGAAGTCCATCTTGATGAGGCCCACGTTCTCCACCACATGACCGTCATACTGCGTCACCAGCACATCCTCACCGGTCTCCTTGTCGTTGATGACACACACCGGCGCCACGTTGGTCAGGTCCTGCGAGCCTATGATGACGCCGCAGGCGTGGATGCCTATCTGACGGTTGGTGTCCTCCAGTTCCTCGGCATAGGTGAGCATCTGCTTGAGCTGGGCGTCGTCACCCTCCATGATGCGTTTCAACTCAGGGACATACTTATAGCAGTTGTGCAGGTTCACCTTGGGCGACTTGCCCTTGTCGTCCTTGACGTTGTCGGGGAAGTTGCGGTCGGGGATGTAGCTCTTGAGTTGGTTGACCGTGGCGAGGGGGATCTTCTCCACCCGCCCCACGTCGGCAATGGAGCTCTTGGTGGCCATGGTGCCGTAGGTGATGATGTGCGCCACGCGCTCCTTGCCGTACTTGTGCGTCACCCAGTCCAGCACCTTGCCGCGCCCCGCATCGTCAAAGTCCACGTCGATATCGGGCAGCGAGATGCGGTCGGGGTTGAGGAAGCGTTCGAACAGCAGCTCGTAGCGCAGCGGGTCGAGGTCGGTAATCCACAGGCAGTAGGCCACCACGCTGCCGGCCGCGCTGCCACGGCCAGGGCCCACGCTGACGCCCAGCTCCTCGCGGGCGGCACGTATGTAATCGCTGACGATGAGGAAGTAGCCCGGGAAACCCATAGTCTTGATGGTATGCAGTTCGAAGACGATGCGCTCCCTGACCTCCTCGCTCAACGCCTCCTTGATGTCAGCGTCGGCCCACTCGCAGCTTTCGTCCTTCCACTCGTCGCCCAGGTACCTCTTCCTGGCTCCCTGCCAGACGAGGTGCTCCAGGTAGTCGGCCTCGAACTTGATGCGGCGCAGCTTGCGGTAGCCACCCAACTTCTTGACCTTCTTCTCGGCGGCCTCGCGGCTCATCACCTCCACGCCCTTCTCGTTGCGGGTAAACTCGTCGAAGAGCGCCTCGTCGGTGAGCCTTGCGGCCCATTGCTCCTCGGTGCCGAACGACTCGGGGATGGGGAAGACCGGCATCAAGGGATCCGAGTCGATGCTGTACACCTCCACCTTCTCGGCCACCTCCATCGTGTTGGCCAACGCCTCGGGCAGGTCGGCAAAAACGGCCTCCATCTCCTCCGGACTCTTGAGCCACTCCTGTTTGCTGTAGTGCAGACGGTTGGGGTCGTTGTAGTCCTTCTGCGTGGCCAGGCAGATCAGGTGGTCGTGGGCCTCGCCGTGCTCTTCCTCCACAAAGTGGGCGTCGTTGGTGGCCACCAGCTTGATATTGTGCTTTCTGGCCAGTTGTATGAGCACCGGGTTGACCTTCTCCTGCAGCTCGAATGTCTGGGTGTTGGCGTTGGGCTTGTCGGTGCGATGGCGCATGAGCTCGATGTAGTAGTCCTCGCCGAAGATCTCCTTGAACCACAGCACGGCGCGCTCCGCCCCCTCGAGGTCGCCCTTGAGGATGAGCTGCGGTATCTCGCCGCCGAGACAGGCCGAGCATACTATCAGGCCTTCATGGTACTGTTTCAGCACGTTGTGGTCGATGCGCGGACGGTTGTAGAAGCCGTCGGTATAGGCTATCGAGGCCAGCTTGCAGAGCGAGTGGTAGCCCTGCAGGTTCTTGGCCAACAGGATGAGGTGGTAGCCGCTGCTGTCAAGAACGCGGTCGCGGCCGGTTTCGGGGTTTATCTCCTTGAGGTTCTTGTCTTTGTCATACAGCGTGCGGCGTGCGCAGTAGGCTTCGGTGCCCACGATGGGCTTGAACAGCGGCTCGCCCTCGGCACGGTTGGCATTCACCTTGGCCACGGTGTCGAGGAAGTCCTTGATGCCGAACATGTTGCCATGATCGGTCAGCGCCATGGCATACATGCCGCAACGCTTGGCCTTGGCAACGAGGTCGGGAATCTTCGACATGCCGTCGAGAATCGAATAGTGCGAATGCACATGCAAGTGAGTGAATTGAGCCATAGTATGACAGAGTTATTCCGACTGCAAATTTACGCACTTTTTTATTAAGCGCCAAAAATAGTTATGCACAAAAGATAAACCTCTATGACGATACCGTGAGGGTTAACATAAATTTGTTTAACACCCCCGACTCCGGAGGCGCTTCGCTTCACCACCGGCGATGGTCCGCCCGGAGCCGGACCACCATCGGACCACCACCGGACCATCCTCGGACCATCCTCGGACCAAGAGCTTACCATAAGCCGTCCGCAAGGGGTGGCAATCAGTCCTCGGGGGGGTAGAGCGAGCGGCTGAAGGCAGAGAGCCAGTTGGTGACGTCGGAGCGGTTGGTGCCGACGTGGTAGCGGAAGGTGCCGAGGCCGTCTTTCTCGACGCGGCGGCGCTCGGCGGGGAGGCTCTTGATGGCGTCCTCGACGGTGCCCATCGAGGAGTAGACCGTCAGCTCTTGCGTCATGAGGTCGTAGCGGAAGAAGTACCAATGGTCGCGCGCCGCCTCCACATAGAGGGTCATCTGCTGCGCGTTGCCGCGCTTGTTGATCTGCGCCTTGAGGCGGAGCTGCAACCCGAGGGGTTTGTCGCCGACGGCCACCAGCCCCACTTTGCTGTCGCAGTAGAGGCCCACGCCGGGTTGGTACTGCCAGCGCACCTTGTCGAAGAGCATAGTGCTCTGCATGGCTGCGGGCACGGCAGAGAGGGCGCCCTCGGCGCTGTAGGCGGCATAGGCCGCAGCGCCTTTCTCGGCACCGAGGTGGTACATCAGCGCATGGCGCATCTCGGCGTTGGAGGTGGGCGCGGTGGGCGCCAGGCGCAGGTCGTCGCGCAAGGCGTCGGTCATGGCGGCCACGACCTCTTTGGCCAGCGGGAACGAGAAGCCGAAGACGGTGTTGAGGCGGTCCTCGCGCGAGGAGCTGATGCCCACACGGGCGTTGCCGTAGGCATAGAAGTCGGCATGGGTGCGGCGGAGCGTGAGGTTGACGGGGCCCTCGCCCTCGACGCTGCAGTCGTCGGTGTTCATGGCCAGATAGGGTTCGACGATGGCCTCGGGGTCGGCCACCTTCTGCTCGGAGGCAATCATGTACTGGCGCTGCGCACCGCGATGGGTGAGGACGCCGTGGGCGGCGAGGAGCTCATTATCGGCGGCACGGTCGGTGGTGAGAAAAGCCGCACGGGGCTGGAGGGTGGTCTTGTCGAGGAGTATGGCGGCGGCGATGTTCTTGCCGCGCCAGTCGGTAGGCACCTCGGGCACAGCGACATGGATGCTGTCGGGGTTGGTGTAGCCGGCATAGGCCAACAGTGCCATTTGCTCGCGGGGCACACAGTTCTGCAACAGCCTCACACCACCTTCGAACCACAGCAATTCGCGCGAGCCCTCCATGCGCACCTTGCCGGCAAAGCCAAAGGCGGGGCTGAGCTTGAAGGGGGTGGTCTCGTTGATGGTGCCGGTACCCACAGTGCTGCCCGAGGCATCGACGCTGAGGTCGCTCAGATAGATACGCTGCAGGCTGTCAGGCTCGTAGGCATAGTCGATGTAGCCCTTGCCGCTATAGCTGGCGGCACCCTCGATGAGCAAGTAGGCGTTGGTGACGAGGTGCCAAGCATTGTCGCGGTCGCAGAGCAGCTGGGCATTGTTGAGCGGACGCATGGCACCGCCCTTGTCTATGTGCAGCGTGTCGGCATCGGGGGCGATGGCGGCATCGGCAACGGTGAGCAGATAGGCACCGGTGGCGGTGAGGTCGGCGGCGTTGTAGCGATAGGTCGCCATCAAGGTATTGAAGCTAAGCCCGTTGCGCTTTGGGTCAGTACTTACGAAGCGAGCACCGGGCAGGTCGTGGGCCTTGGGCAGACGCATACGCAGGTCGAGGGCCTCGAGGCCCTCTGAGGTACCGCGCTGCGAATTGGTGATGTCGAGCACCTTGCTGTCCATATTCCACAGGAAGCGGTCGGCCAAGGCCTCGTACTGGATGAGCGGCAGTTCAGTAATCTGCGGGCCGTCGGGCATGGTCAGTTCGGCCTGGCGGCTGTCGTAGTCGACATGCGAGCGTACACGCTTGGCCGCGAAAGCTACGTTGCCGAAGGTGGTGCTGAGCAGGGTGAAATCGCTGACGGTGGCGTTCATCTCGCGAGCCAGCAGGTCGAACCGGCGGCTGACGAGGGTGCCCTCCTTGACGGTGGCGGTGCCGGCGGCCGAGGCGCCGCGAGGCATCAGGGCCACATGGCCGCGCAGCTGCGCGTCGTCGCGGTAGAGGCTCAGCGGACGGCCCTTCTCATAGGTGGCGAAATCCATCGAGTCGAGGTAAGGCAGCCAGTGGAGCGAAGTGCGGCCGCCGCGGATGTCGGGGTAGCCCTGCTCTTCGCGCACAACGACGGTGTCGGTCATAGCCACCGCCGAGTCGGGCAGGAAGAGGAAGTTGCCGGAGGATGTGTGGGCGGTGAGGTAGTCGACATGGCCCTGGCCATGCAGACCACCGGCGTCGAGGCGCAGGTTGTTGCTATAGTTGCCCTTGCCGCCGTAGGCCGGCAGGCCGCCGGTGGGCAGGGTGATGTTGAAGCCAAGGAAGTAGTCGCGCTGCACCTTGAGGGGTTCGGCAATCTCGGGGAAGATGCCTGCCGAGGTCAGCACACCGTTGAATGCAAGGCTGTCGGTCACAAAGTCAGCCAAACTGTTGATGGTGAATGGGTGGAGGGTATAGTAGAAGCTCTCGCGCTTGTACTGTCCACCCTGTATGGAACGGCGGTTGTAGTAGACATAGCTGTTCTCGCGACTCTCGAAGACGGGGTACTCGGGGTTCTTGACAAGGCCGCTGTGGTTGTCGGGACGATCGACGGTCAAGCGTCCAACAAGGTCGGCCAACGGCGTGCGCACAAGTTGCTCAATGTCAGGATTGGTGAAGTCGGGAACGTAGAATTCCATCCGGTTGACGGTGGGCATCTCAAAGGCGTATTGCTCATAACTGAAGTCACAATCGCTGACCTGAAAGATGAACTTGCCGCACTCGACCTTGCCGCTGAAATGCAGCGAACGGTTCTTGCCGACATGAACCGTACGACCCGAGACGGAGTCGGGGTAGACAACCACTTGATGGCTGTCGCTGACGACGAACTGTTCCACGCCACGTACGACGAGGTCGTTGTCAGCGAGGCTCATACGAGCATTGACCCCACGGGTGGTGCTCTCAAGGGTAAGGGCGTCGTAGTCGAAACCACGGGCCCGCGAGACCGCCTTCACATAGTCTTCCAGCTTATCTTTCACCAACACACGGCCTGTCAACTCATTGTAGGACACCAGACCGTGACGGCAGAGGTTGTGTATCATGAGCAGGGTCTGGGTCATGTCAAGCCCAATGTAGTTGGAGAACTTCTTGGCAGAGAAGCTGTAGCTATTGGCCTCGGCAAAGTCGTAGACTCGTTGCACAGGGCTGATTTCGTCGATACCCTGTATCTCACGGAACTTACTGTAGGTATAATAGTTGCTGCTTTCGAAGGTGGTGGTGCTGACCGCCCCCGCCGAAGCCAGGGCTGAGAACTCAAGGCGGTCCTGGTCCTGAAACCAGACGATGCTCTCGCTGTAGATATCGAGCGCGTGCCAGGTGTCGATGTAGGGGCTGTAGAAATTGCGTTGCTGGTTGTTGACAAAGGTCACTTTCTTCTCGGACGGGAGATAGCGCACCGTGACACCATTGTTGCTGATGGAGTCGTCGTCGCCAAGGTAGAAGGCGATGTTGGCGTTCTCGGCTATCAGTCGTTCAGGGGTGATAGTGAACTTGAGCGAGGTGACGGAAAGCTGACGACGGCCGTTGCGGTGGAACACGAGACTGGCCGGGTGCTTGCTGGAAGCCGTGATGAACTTGGAACCGTTCATCATGAAGCTGCCGTTATAGTCAACATCAGGCATGATGTTGCGAATGACAAAGTCGCGCTGGTAGCTGCGGAAGCGCGGATAGCTGTATTTCTCAGGTTCGAGGCTGGTGGTCATGGCTTCCTCGACGCGCCCCATGATGGGCTGGCTGAAGTAGTGTGTATGCGTGAAGCGAACGCTGTCGGCTGTGAATTTGGGGAACTTGACCTCGGCGCTGTAGGCAGCGAGGTCGGCATAGCAGGCTTCGGCACCGAGGCCTGTGCGCGCCCAGTCGAGCCGTCCTCCCTGGCCGTACCAGATGCCGTCCTTGTAGTCGTAATAGCCCTTCGTACCATGCAGCACGTTCCAGTCTTTGGCCGACGCGTAATGGAGCTCGGCGGGATTGTCGAACCAAGCGCGTATGCTCCCTCCCTCGACGCCGAGACGGAAGGGTGTCTTGCTCTCGAAGCTCCACTCCGAGGAACTCGACCGGTAGAGCACACGGTCGCTCAGCAGCAACTCGCTCCACGCGACAAAGTCAATGACATACTTCGCCTTGGAGTTCTTCTTGCGGAATGTCTCCACCGCCGACACCCATCCATCGAGGTTGCCACTGCCCGTGGGCGCTGTGGCATAGGCCGTCAGCACACGGGTGAAGTCCATCAACTCGGGGTTGGCTTTCATCTTGACCTTGACGGCATAGGTGTAAAGGTCGGCCACACGGCGCTGCATGGCGGCATCCAGGGCGCTGTAGCTGGCGCCGAAGGCATCCACCGTCTGGCGGTTGGCTTTCTGCTTCTCCTTGTCGGTGGTGCCTTGGTTGGCAAAGGCCAGCAGTTCGGCAGGCAGGCCCTCGGGGGTGAACTCCACCCCGACGGCTTTCTGCGCCGTCATGGGTGCACAGAAAAGCAGGGCGCAGATGATGGCGATATACTTTTTCATGGTATCACAAGCTATGTTCAGACTAAGGGTCAACCGACGGAGGCTTTCAGCTTTTCGGCGTTCTCGGCGAGCTGGAGGGCTTCGATGCAGTCCTCGATGTCGCCATCCATGAAGGCCGGCAGGTTGTGCATGCTCCAGCCAATGCGGTGGTCTGTGACGCGCGACTGCGGATAGTTGTATGTGCGCACCTTCTCCGAGCGGTCGCCGGTAGCCACCATGGTCTTGCGCTTGCTGCTCATCTCCTCCATGTACTTGTTGTACTCGCGCTCATAGAGCCGCGTGCGCAGCAGGGCCATGGCTTTCTCCATGTTCTTGATTTGGCTCTTCTGGTCTTGCATGGAGACGACGATGCCGGTGGGGATATGTGTCAGACGCACAGCGCTGTAGGTGGTGTTGACGCTCTGACCGCCAGGGCCCGAGGCACAGAAGATCTCCTTCTTGATGTCGGCCGGATTGAGTTCGACGTCGAACTCTTCGGCTTCGGGCAGCACCACCACTCCTGCCGCTGAGGTGTGGATGCGGCCTTGCGTCTCGGTGGCGGGCACACGCTGCACGCGATGCACGCCGCTCTCGTACTTCAGCAGGCCGTAGACTCCCTCGCCCGTCACGTTGAAGGTGATGTCCTTGTAGCCTCCCGAGGTGCCCTCGTTGAAGTCTACCACCTCCACCTTCCAGTGCTTCTTCTCGCAGAAACGGGTGTACATGCGGAACAGGTCGCCGGCAAAGATGCAGGCCTCGTCGCCACCCGTGCCGCCACGTATCTCGACAACGGCGTTCTTCGAATCGGTGGGGTCGGCCGGGATGAGGAGGATGCGTATCTCCTCCTCCATCTTCTCGCGGCGCTCCTGGCTGCCGGCAAGCTCCTCTTTGGCCATCTCGCGCAGCTCGGGGTCTTTCTCGCTCTCGAGCAACTCGCGGCACTCGGCAATCGTGTCGAGCAAAGCCTTGTACTCATGATAGGCCTTCACCACGGGCTGCAAGTCCTTGTAGTCTTTCGACAATTTGACGTAACGTTTCATGTCCGCCGTCACCTGCGGATCGTTCATCTGCTGCTCAATTTCCTGATAGCGAGCGTATATTGCTTGAAGTTTATCTAACATAACAGTTGCAAAGATACATATTTTTCGCGATATTGTAAAAACAAATTGCTCCCAGCTACCCGCTCCATCCCCGCCCGCGCTCCGTCATTCGTCCGTATTTTATCGGACCATCCTCGGACCATCCCCGGACCATCCCCGGACCAAGAAGCCACAAACACCTATGGCTCAGGCCAATACAGAGCGGCGAACGTTATATATATCAGTCAATCAGCGCTTTGACGCAAATCGGGAGGCGCCAAAACATCGTCACCGCAACAGGGTGACGGTGCCGCGGGCGCTGTAGCGATAGTTGCCTGTCGAGGGCATACGGTAGGTCATGAGGTAGACGTAGGTCTCCTGCGGCAGAGGGATGCCGCGGACATCGGTGCCGTCCCACCGGAAGCCGGCATCGCTGCTGCTGTAGACCCGCAAGCCGCGACGGTTGTAGATGACAATCTCGAAATCAAGCAGTTGCTGGTTGGATTGCACGTAGAAGAAGCCGTTGTCGCCCTCGCCGGGGGCGAAGACGTTGGGCACCCACATCGAGAGGGCCGTCACCGGGATGTGGACCGTGACGGTGTCGCAGCAGAGGGCACGGTTGCAGGTGTTGAGCAGCACATTGACCCCCTCGAGCGAGGGCGAGGCAAAGACGTGCGACGCACGCGGGCCGCTAACCACGGCGCCGTCGTCGAACGTCCAAAGCGACCGCCACGCGCCGGGAGTCTCGTCCTCGAGCGTCACCGTTGGCCGGTCGATGTCGATAGCCAGCGGGTGATACGACACCGCCGGGACAGGATAGTCATACACCTCGACCCGCACCGTGATGTCGTGCTGCTGGCAGTGGCTAAGCGGCGAAGGGTGCAGGGTGTAGGTGCTGTTCTCGGTCGGCGACAGGTGCAGCACCGGCCTCCCCTCCTGGCCGGCAAAGGTGGGGTCGGGAGGCTCGATGGTCCAGTCAAACCAGGCACTGTCTATATACTGGTCGTCGCGGAAAGCGCTGAGGGTCAGCGTGTCGCCCAGACACACCATGCGCGACTGCGGGTCTACCACAATGCGCGGGTTGTCGTAGACATAGACCGTGTCGGCCATCGACGATTGGCAGCCGAAGCGGTTGGTGGTCTGTATCTCAACCACATGCATCCCCTCGCCAAGGGAGGGCAGGATCAATATTGTGTCGCGCACCAGCCGATGCGCGGTGGTCAACTCCTGCAGGCCCATTCCGTCCACCTTCCACTCCATCTGCAACGAGCCCGCACGCCACTGGGCCCGCGCCGCCGAGTCGAAGAGGGCGTTGGCCGTCAGCTCTGTGCCGGTGCAGATGGCATGAGCCGAAAGGCCTACACCCACGTCGGTGGGCCCCTTGACGGGGAAGAACGACCGCTTGGCGCCACGGCACGGCACCAGCGTGCTGTCGGGTTCATGGATGGCCACGCTCTGCTCCACCATGTAGGAACGCACTTGGGGGAAACAGTAGCGCACGCTGTCGCCATAGAGGGTGTCGAGCACCACTGCGCCGTTGAGGTCGTCATAGATGACCCAACAGAGCGACGAAGGGTCGAGGCTGTCGCCAATCGGTGCCCTGGCGTGAGAGATAAAGGTCAGACTGCGGTCGCACGAGTCCTTCACCTCGCACCTCAGCATGGGCTTGTGGTTGTAGACATTGGCATAGAGGCGCGACGTGAAAGGCTTCGCCGGGTCGAGGGCGCTGTGCATGATGCACATAAAGGTCTGGTGGGTGAGCGTGTCGCGGGCCGCGGTGACGAAATCGTTGATTGTCGGGCAGTAGATGTGGCTGCTGACGATGGGCGTCAACCGCCTGAAACTGACCGTGTCCAGATGCGCATAGTCCGTCAGGTCGTCCTGCGGTCCCTCGGCCGACACAAACCACTCGTAGCCTATCAGCCCCTCGGGGGCCCGCAGCGAGTCGATGAACGGCGACGCATCCATCGGGCATCCTGACGACGAGATCGTCGGCGACGTATAGTCACCGGCTATATAGGCATAGAGCGGGTCTACACCATAGATGCAGGTGCTCGTATAGAACTCCACCCGCACATCCTCGCCGATGTAGTTGCTCAGGTTCACCGCACACTTGTTCCACGGCTTGTACACGTAGCGGCAAGGCCATTGTGTGCCCGTCGAGCCCACTCGCCATGGGGCAAGGGCGCTCTCGTCGGTCGTCAGCTGCGGCGCCGATATTTTGTACCACAGGCTGTCATTGATAGGCTCGTCGGCCCACTCGCCCGTCGAATCGCGCCGCACGATGCGCACCAGGAACTCGCCCGCATCGTAGGCCGTGTGGTCATAGCGTCGCGCCACGATGGCATAGTTGATGATCAGCAACGCATTCTCCTCGGTGACACGCATGGTGTAGAAAAGCGACTGCGAGCCGTATTGGTACAGCTCCAACAGCTCGTCCACAAACGCCGCTGTGTCCGTCGTCTCAGCAAGCCCGGGATACGAGCTCAACGTATCCATCTGCCCCTCGCTCAGCGGCACCCCTTCGCTGATGGCTCGCCGAACATGAAGCAAGGTCTCTACCTCACGGTTCAACAGATTATCGTTCGAATCCACCTTCAGTCCCGACCGGCTGTTAACCATGCACCCCAGCCGGATAGAGGTCTCGTAGCCTGGGGCAACGCGCGGCATACCGGATCCAGGCACCATGGTATCGACCGTGAATTGATCCATACCCGCCGTGTTCTGACGATAGATATAGAAACGGTACATGCTCGCATCAATGCCGTAATCTCGGCAGGTATCAGTGTAGAAACTGACGGTATCGATACGAATGGTGTCAATCAGTTCGTCTGCAATACTGTCATAAATCGTGATATCCACAGTATCAACATAGAACGTTGTTCTGATGTAGACACTTCTGATCACGCTGTCGCCCATCAGGTCAGTGCTGTATCCGCATGTATTCATCACATGGTACCCCGTCGTCGTGTCGGTGAGCACACTGTCCTGATACGTCCTCGCCCCGATACGCGCCGACCAGTAGTAGAGCGAGTCGCCCGTATCGAAACTCGTCGTGTTCCGAAACTGCGGCTGCCCCAATGCCATGCCCGACTGCAGAATCGCCATCGCAAGGGCAAGTATTATGTGCCAGCGACGTTTCATCGCCTCGTTATCTTCTTCAGCCATCCCTCAGCCATCCCATTCACCGTCGGCGACACCCGCCAGACATACCCCCCCGCGACCACCAGCCCGCCAACCACTATCGTCTTCAGCACAGCGTCGCCTATCATCGCCACCGCCGTGCCTCCCCCAGCAATCAACGGCGTCAACACCCCGCTCCAGGCCCCATTCAGCAAATACCCCCCCGCCATCAACGCCACCACCTTCAGCTGCCCTGTCGAAAAGAGTGCCACTCCGTAGCGCCACCACAGGTACCCCAACAGCAACGCATAGTAGAGCACATACGAAATCAGCGTCGCCGCCGCGGCACCGTCTATCCCCCATACCCCTATCAGCCAGTTGTTCAACACAATGACACTCACTGTCAGCACCGCGATAAACACCAGCGAGCGCGAATAACGCCGCGAATAGTTCAGCACATCGACACCAATGGAGAACGAGGAGTTGACAACCCTCGCAGCGCCCAGCAGCACCACCACTCCCACCCCGCCGGCATAATCCGCACCGTTGGGAATAATGGCATACAGCGTGTCCAGGTTGATCCAGATCAAGAAGAATATCATCATGCTCACCATCAACTGGTGCAAGCTCACCTGCTGCCCCAGACGGTTCACCTCGCCCCAATTGTCATCCTTCACCGCCGCCGCCACCACAGGCCGCGAGATAGCACCCAGCGACCGGTACGGCACCTCCACAACGTTGGAGATATAGTAAGCTATCGTGTACACGCCCGTCAGCGCCAAACCAGTCTTTGCGCCCAGAAACAGCGAGTTCACAAGCGGTATATTGCCCGCCAGCACCGTGGCCGTCATGAAAAAGGTATACCGCACTATCTCCTTCACGCGATCCCGCGTCAGGAAACGCCAGTCTATACGAAACGAGACATGCCCCAAGCTGATGAGATACAGCAGGTTGAGCAACATAGCCACAGCATAGCTGCCACAGAACATCCACACAAACCCCTCCAGACTAATCAAATGATTGCCATACAGCAGATAAGCCACCAGATTGAGCAACCTCACCCCCACCTCGCGCACCAACCGCGGCACCGTAATCCGCATCAGCACCGACGCATTGGTCTCGAAGACAGTCATGTACAGCGCAAAAAACGTCAGCATCGGCAGCAGGTAGAAGTAGTCGGCTATCAGCGGCGACTTCTCGGCATAGACCGCCAGCAGCGGCTCCCTGAAAACAAGAAACACCAGACCAAACAGCAAAAAACCCACCAGCGGCAGCAGCAGCGAGAGCCCGAAGATGCCATGATTACTGTCGCCATCCTTGAAATGAGGGAAAAAGCGCACTATCGAAGCATTCGTACCCAGCTGCGCCAGACCCGAGAAAAGCATCGCCGCATCAACCATCACACGCGTCAGACCCACCTCCTCGGTGGTCAGGCAACTGGTAAGCACAAAGAATGTGATGACGAACCCTATCGCCACCCCCAAGTAGTTGACCAACGCCCCTTTGATACTCTGCCGTGCTATAACTCCCATCGCAACACAATAACGCGCGCTCCCCCCGCTTTATTGTATCCACACCCATTTTTAATCTATATATCCACCCCTATCAACTTATCAACCTATCAACATCCCCCCCCCCTTCCTAAGCATATCCCAAGCTCATCCTAAGCATATCCTAAGCATAACATAGGCATCTCCCCTGCGTACCGCTTTCGTCATTTTGAATAAAATTTCGTATCTTTGCAGCCGGATAATGAAACACTTTGCACTGATAGGATACCCCGTAGCTCACTCATACTCAAAGCAGTGGTTCGACAGTCAGCACTTCGCCGATGCCGACTATCGCCTCTTTCCCCTGCCTTCGGTAGCCGAAGTGCGACAATGGGCTGCAGAACAGGCCATCGACGGCTTCAACGTCACCGCACCCCACAAGCAATCCATCATCCCGCTGCTCGACGACCTCGCTCCCGAAGCCCGCACCATCGGCGCCGTCAACTGCGTGGTGGTCGACAGCCACCACCGCCTCGTCGGACACAACACCGACGGCCCAGCCTTCCTGCAGTCTCTCTCCTCCTTCCTTGCCAAACAACCTTCTTCCGCCCACCAAGCCCTCATCCTCGGCACCGGCGGAGCCGCCCGCGCCGTCGCCTGGGCCCTCGGCCAACTGCAGATACCCTTCCGCTACGTCAGCCGCCACCCCGAAAAAACAAAAAACACAGAGCCACACATAGAAACCATTGGCTACGACCAACTTACACACCTCCACCCACTACCCACCCTGCTCATCAACGCCACCCCCCTCGGCACCGCACCCGCCGCAGACAGCACAGCCCTCTCCGCCCTCAACCTCAGCCTCTTGCATCCACTCTTCGTCTACGACCTCGTCTACAACCCCTCCCCCTCCCGGCTCCTCCGTGAGGCCGCCGCGCTCGGCGCCACAACAAAGGACGGCCTGGAGATGCTACACCTCCAGGCACGCCTCAGCTGGCAACTATGGGGGCTGGAATAAAACCCCTCCTATTCCTCAACCGAAAGCACCTCGTACACCAAATACTCGCTGTGGCCCCTCCACGGCAGCGTACCCATATAGCGCCTCCACCGCAACTCCACATGCTTGCCCGAGCAGCGCATCAGCTTCTCGGCAACAGCCTTGTCGTCTACCGAGAACTTGAACTCGTTGGAACGCAACCCCTCAGCCGACGTGGTGGCCGACTTGAAACCGCTCTGTATCATCTTGCCCTCGTAGGTCTTGAAGACGACACCCTGACGCTGAAAGTAGTTCAAATCCCCAGCGTTGACACCCGAACTGTACACAAAAAAGAAATGAAAATAGACAAAGACCGCCAACCCGACCACTATCACAGCGCCCGCAATGGCTGCCACCTTGCCAAAAATAGACTTCTTCCCGTCGTTGTTCTCCTGTTTCATACCGGTTTGATGTTTTAAAAAAAAGAGGACAAACCTCTTGATTTATCCTCCTCTGTGCCCGGAACAGGACTTGAACCTGCACTCCTTTCGAAATACGCACCTGAAACGTACGCGTCTACCAATTCCGCCATCCGGGCTTTTACATTGATTCTGGTGGGTGCCCAGGACAAGACTTGAACTTGCACCGCCTACGGCGACTACCCCCTCAAAGTAGCGTGTCTACCAATTCCACCACCTGGGCTCTCTGCCTCTTTCCAAGGCATGCTTTTTCTCTCAAAAGCGGATGCAAAAGTACAACTAATTTTCTTTCCAGCAAAATTTTTTACTCAAAAAAAGTAAACCTACCCACTCTTCAAAATGATTTTCAGCAGCTTGCAGAACGAAAAAAAGTTTCCCCTCAACGCTCCATAAAGACGTATCTGACTATATTTGACCCCATCTGGAAAGCTTTTTGGCGGGTCGCCTGACTGTCGTTGTGCACATCCTGGTCTTCCCACCCGTCGCCCAGGTCGCACTCCCAGCTGAAGAAGCACACCAGCCTCCCCTCCCACAGCAGCCCGTAGCCCTTGGGCGGCTTGTTATCGTGCTCGTGTATTTTTGGCAACCCGTTCGGAAACTGATACTTCTGGTGATATATCGGATGCGTGAAAGGCAACTCCACAAACTCCAACTCGGGAAAGACTTTCTTCATCTGCGGCACCACAAACTCGCGCAAACCATAGTTGTCGTCGATATGCAGGAAACCGCCTCCGATAAGATAGTTGCGCAGGTTCTGCGCCTCCCGCTCGCTGAAGACCACGTTGCCGTGACCCGTCATGTGCACAAAGGGGTAGTTGAACAGCTCCGCACTGCCCACATCGACCGTCGCCGGCTGCGGGTTCAGGCCCATCTGCTGGTCCTGGTTGCAGAATGCAATCAGGTTCGGCAGCGACGTGGGATTGGCATACCAGTCGCCCCCGCCGCCATATTTGAGCAGGGCTATCTGCGGCTGTGCCACAGCCTTGCCTATTAACAGGACGACAAGGATTGTATGTATCACCAGTCTCCTCTTCATTGCTCATAGTCGTTGACAAGGTTGAACGCACAGCAGGCATACAGGGCTGCCGTCTCGGTGCGCAGACGGCTGGGACCTAAGCTCACTGGCCTGAATCCGCATTCCGTCGCCAGCGCTATCTCCTCGGCCGAGAAGTCCCCCTCGGGCCCTATCAGCACCACAGCGTTGCGGCCCCCCTCCAAAGCCTCGCGCAATGGGGTGCGCGGCTGGTCGGCTTCGCAGTGGGCAATGAACTTTTGCACCAAGGGCCCCGCTTGCACCGTGGGAAGCCAGTCGCTTAGCTTCACCGACGGGTGTATCGTCGGCAGCACCGTGTGCAGGCTCTGCTTCATGGCGCTGACGGCTATCTTCTCTAACCTGTCGGTCTTCAGAAACGAGCGCTCGCTGTGGTCGCAGTCGAGCAGCGTCATCTCCCCCACCCCTATCTCCACTGCCTTCTCCACCAGCCACTCCATGCGCGACGGGTTCTTCGTCGGCGCCACGGCTATGTGGAGTGTGGAGTGTGAAGCGTGGAGTGTGGAGAGCGTGTCGACCGTCTCCACAACACAGGCGCGGTCGTCAGCGCCCACTATGCGGCACCCATACAGGTGCCCCCGGCCGTCGGTGACGTTTATCTCGTCGCCCTCGCGCAGGCGCATCACGCGCACCGCGTGCCGGCTCTCCTCGCCCTCCAGCGTGGCATAGCCTCCCGGCGCAATATCTTTACAGTAGAACAGTTGCATCCTTCTTTTACCTTTAGCTCCCAGCTATCATACCCGATGCCAGCACCAGTCGGGCGTCGTTGTCGTATATCGTGGCATACTGCCCTGCGGCAATGCCCTGTATGGGGTCGTCGCTCTCAATGCGCACCAGGCCGCCTTCCACCCGCCGCAGGTGCCCTTGATGGAACTCGGGAGTATGGCGTATCTTGAACTTCACATCGGCCACCCCGTCGGGCAGTTCGTCCACCAGCGCTCCACTTTCCGTCTTCCACTTCCCGCTCAGCAGGCGGAACCCCATCAGGCTGATGCTCTTGCCGTGCGCCGCAGCAGGCTCATAGCCCTGGCTCACGTAGAGCACATTTTCCTCTATGTCTTTCCTCACCACAAACCACGGCCCCCCGCTGAGGTAGAGCCCCTTGCGCTGCCCGATGGTGTGAAACCAGTATCCCTTGTGCGTTCCAAGCACGCGACCCGTCTCCAGCTCCACTATCTTGCCCTCGTGCTCGCCAAGGTAGCGCTTGATGAAGTCGTTGTAGTTGATCTTGCCCAGAAAGCAGATGCCCTGCGAGTCCTTGCGCTGCGCCGACGGCAGGCCTGCACGCGCCGCCACCTCGCGCACCTCGCTCTTCATCATCCCCCCTATGGGAAACATCAACCGGCGTATCTGGTCATAGTCTAACTGAGACAGGAAGTCGGTCTGGTCTTTCACCGCATCCTTGGCCGTAGCCAGAAAAGTGACCAGGGCACACTCTCCATCCTCCACCTGCGCCGTACATGCATAGTGGCCCGTGGCAATGCGGTCGTAGTCTTTGCCGCGGCGTTCCACAAAGGCGCCGAACTTGATCAGCTTGTTGCACATCACGTCCGGATTGGGCGTCAAACCCCGACGCACCGTCTCTATCGTGTAGCTCACCACATTCTCCCAATACTCCTTGTGCAGGTTCACCTCTTCGAAACGGCAGCCATAGTGCCGCGCTATCCACTGCGTGATCTCTATATCCTCCTCGGCGGGGCAGTCTATATAGCCCTCTTCGTCCTCCATACCGATGCGGATATAGAAGATGTCCGGCGTGATGCCTTGCTCTTTGAGCAGGTGCACCACCACCGAGCTGTCCACGCCACCCGAGACCAATGCTGCAACATTCATACCCCTCATTAACGCCGTCCGTCTCAATTTATTGCCCAGTCCCGCAAACTCTTGTCTAAACACCTGAGACCCTGCACGTAGCACCACCCTTCCCTCACCGCGTCAGCACCACGCGGCGCGCGGGTTGCGAGCCTATGCGCACCGTGTAGACGCCTGCTGCGGGAGCCGCAAGCAGTATCTCTGTACCCGCGGCGGCGCGCGCCGCCGCCACCTGGCGCCCCAATGCGTCGTAGAGCTTCACCTCTTCGCCGTCGGCGGCACCCACTACCGCCACCGCGCCGTCGCGCACCTGCAGCCGCACGGCTTCGCCCTCCACCTCGTCCAC
>DFLB01000057.1:0-1306 GCA_002373995.1 Bacteroidales bacterium UBA3630
TGGCAGAAACGCATGATTTCAGCGTCGCTCTTGCCGCGGGGAGCGAAGTCCGATCCGCCCTTGCCGCCGCCCATAGGCAGTGTGGTGAGTGCGTTCTTGAAGGTCTGCTCGAAGCCGAGGAACTTCAGGATGGAAAGGTTTACAGAGGGGTGGAAGCGCAGGCCGCCTTTGTACGGGCCAATGGCCGAGTTGAACTGTACGCGATAGCCGATGTTCACCTGAACCTCGCCCTTGTCGTCAACCCAGGGCACGCGGAACGTCACGATGCGCTCAGGCTCTACGAGGCGCTCGATGAGCTTTGCCTTTTCGAACTCGGGATGCTCGTTGTAGACGTCCTTGATGGATTCGAGAACTTCTTTCACAGCCTGCAGAAACTCAGGCTCACCCGGATGCTTGCGCTCCAGGTCCTGCATAATTTTTACAACTTCCATAGTAATGTTTTTTGGTTTTTGGTTTTGGTTATAGGTTTATGGTATTCAATTTATGTTAGTTTGAATGCGCAAATATAGTCCTTTTTTATGGAACTACCAAATAAAAAGGACAGTTTTTCACTTTTTTAGGTTTTCGCGGGCTTCTTAGGTAAATAGGGTGAAATTGACGCTGCCGTAGGCGCGGTGTTCGCGGTAGCGGGGATGGTCGGAGAAGTCGTTCTGCTTGCCGTGCTCGAAGACGAATACACCGTCGGGTGCGAGCAGCCCTGACTGCAGCACGAGGTCGGGAATGGTGGCCAGGTTGGGCAGTGCGTAGGGTGGGTCGGCAAAGATGAATGAGAAGGCGGGCTGTGAGGGATTCTTCAGGAATCGGAACACGTCGCCGCGTATGAGGGCATGGTTGCTGACGCCGAGTTTGGCTACACATTGGCTGATGAAGCGTGCGTGGTCGCGGTCGGCCTCTATACTGACCACCTGCGAGCAGCCGCGCGAGAGCAGTTCGAGCGAGATGCTGCCTGTGCCGGCAAAGAGGTCGAGGGCGCGGGCGCCTTCAAGGTCGATGTAGCCTGTGAGCACGTTGAAGATGTTTTCCTTGGCAAAGTCAGTGGTGGGGCGTGCCTTGAAGGTGCGCGGAATGTCGAATCGGCGGCCTTTGAATTGTCCTGTGATGATGCGCATGGTTAGTTTTTCTGAATGGCAAGCATCAGGTCGAAGGGCAGCCCTTTGACTTGGGTGATGCGAGCGCGGTTGAGTTCGGCTGTGGGGTTGATGGTGTAGGCCTTGGCCACGTAGCGGTGTAGCATGTCGAGGGTCAGCTGGCGTTGCGACTGCTCGTCGGCCGTCGGGGGCTGGCTGACGGCGTAGGCCAGATGCAG
>DFLB01000057.1:1372-2647 GCA_002373995.1 Bacteroidales bacterium UBA3630
TCGTCTTCCTTTGGGTCCATGCCCAGCGTCTTCCAGACGTGCAGCAGGTGATAGGCGGCATCGTTGACGGTGGTGGCGTCGAAGCGGTTGGAGAAGCGGAACCGGTTCTTGTCGAAAGCGAAGACGTCGAACTTGTTGTCGTGGAAATAGGCATAGAGCTTTCGGCGGGTGCCGATGTAGCTGCGGCTCACCATGTGAGCCCAGACGGGCTGCATGACATGGGCCAGCCGCACGTCGGCGAAGTGGTCGGCCACGACGAGCTGCAGGTCGCGGTTGACGGCGAAGGCCACGACGGCGTTGAGGTTGGGCAGCACCTGGTGGTGGATGGCGCATGTCTCGTAGCCGGTGAAGGTGTGGTGGTAGAGCGTGGTGAGCGCGTCTTCGTCGAGTTCCTGCAGGGGCACGAGCAGCGTGGGCGTGTCGACGACGAGCAGCGCGCGCTGGTAGCCGCGGTTGAGCAGGTCGGCCGAGCGGAACGCCTCGCGCAGGTTGGCAGCGGTAGAGATGCCGCTCTTGGTCAGGAACGGCTCGTAGAGCGTCTGGTTTTCAGCCGTCGGGTCGGCCACGGCAAATGCCATCGATGTTTTGCTGATGCGGATGATCAGTCGGTTGTCCATGTCTGGTTTCTGGGTTTTCGGGTTTCTACAATACGATGCTGAGCACGCAGAGCACTGCGAGTGCTGCGACACACAGGGCCAGCAGCAGGTTGTGGTTGAGTTTTTTCTTCATATTCCTCTTATTCAGCACTGCAAAGGTAGTGAAAACCGCTTGTATGGCAAAATTATTTTTTTAATTTTTGTCATTCTCCCGACTTTTTGTAATTTTGTGGCATTGAAAAGCAAATCAGCAGAAGGCTTCAAGAAAAAAAATGACGTTACAGGAGTTTGTGATGCAGGTGGAACTGCAATTGGGCCATGTGCCTACGGCCGAACAGCACGCCGCCACGGAGTGCTTCGCCCAGTTCTTGGCCGACCGTGAAGGGTTGTCGGTGATGATTCTGCGCGGTTCGGCGGGCACGGGCAAGACGACGCTGGCCAGTGCCCTGGTGCGCACGCTGAAGCGGCTGGGGCAGAAGCTTGTCCTGCTGGCCCCGACGGGCCGGGCGGCCAAGGTGTTCTCGCTCAACAGCGGCGAGCAGGCTTCCACCATCCATCGGCGCATCTATCGGCAGAAAAGCCTGGAGAGTGGTTTCGCCCTGGGCTTCAATGCCAGCAGCGACACGCTGTTTCTCGTCGACGAGGCTTCGATGATCAGCACCCGCGAAGGCATGGGCTT
>DFLB01000057.1:2737-3599 GCA_002373995.1 Bacteroidales bacterium UBA3630
AGTTTGTCTACAGCGGCCGCAACTGTCGCATGATGCTCATCGGCGACCCCGCCCAGTTGCCGCCTGTGGGCGAGGACGAGGCGCCGGCGCTCGACGCTGCAGTGCTGCGCAGCTACGGCATGCACGTCTATGAGAGCACGCTCAACGAAGTGGTGCGCCAGAGCGAGGAAAGCGGCATCCTCTGGAATGCCACGCGCATTCGTGCCGCCCTGGCCTCGGCCGATGGCGAGGTGGTGGTGCCTGCCGTGCGCTTTCAGGGCTTTGCCGACGTGCGGCGCGTGCCTGGCGACGAACTCATCGAGGCGCTGGCCTCCAGCTACAGTGCCGTGGGCATGGACGAGACAATGGTGGTGACGCGCAGCAACAAGCGCGCCAACGTCTACAACATGGGCATTCGCAACACCATCCTCGGACGCGAGGAGGAACTCACCACGGGCGACCGCCTGATGGTGGTGAAGAACAACTACACGGTTGCCTCGCGCGAGAAGACTTCCTCGGGCGAGGGCAGCGACCTCTCCTTCATCGCCAACGGCGACCACGCCGTCGTACAGCGCGTGCGCAATGTGCACGAACTCTATGGTTTCCGCTTCGCCGACGTCTGGGTGCAGTTCCCTGACTACAACGACTACGAACTGCATACGAAGGTGCTGCTCGACACGCTCACCACAGAGGCTCCTGCCCTGACGCGCGAGCAGAGCGACCAGCTATATAATAAAGTCTTGGAAGAATATGCCGACGTGCGTCCGAAGCAGGCACGTCTGAAGAAAGTGAAGGAAGACGAGCATTTCAATGCCTTGCAGGTGAAGTTTGCCTATGCCGTCACCTGCCACAAAGCGCAGGGCGGACAGTGGGCCCACGTCTA
>DFLB01000009.1:0-977 GCA_002373995.1 Bacteroidales bacterium UBA3630
AGCCCGGATGCTGTTCTTTCAAGCGGAGAGCCTGCTCCAGGGCGTTCAAATCTTCAGGGTTGAAGATGGCGGGCAGGGCAGCGCGGTTGACGGTACCTTCGGCTGTCATTGCGTCCTTACCCACATTTCGGGTGTCTGGCACTTGCTTGGCCAGCACAACAATTTTTAATGCCATATAAAAATATGATTGGTTGTTTATTATCTGCTTATTTTACAAAAGCGTTGCAAAATTACACTTTTTTCGCCTGCTGACCAAATGAAACCCCAAAAAACGAACGAAAATAAAGCGATTGTGCACATTTTTAAGCGATTGTGCAGAATTTTTCGAAGAAAAAATGTAATTTTGCAAGACAAAACAACAAACCAACAAAACTACCAAAGGACATGAAGAAAATCAGAGCAGCCGTAGTGGGCTACGGCAACATCGGGCGCTTCACGGTGGAAGCACTGGAGGCAGCCCCCGACTTCGAGATTGCAGGCATCGTGCGCCGTCAGGGTGCTCAGAACAAGCCGCTGGAACTGACTCCCTACGAGGTGGTGAGCGACATCCGCGAGCTGAAGGACGTGCAGGTGGCCATCCTCGCCACGCCCACCCGTTCGTGCGAGGAGTATGCCAAGCAGATTCTGCCGCTGGGCATCAACACCGTCGACTCGTTCGACATCCATACCAACATTCGCGGCTACCGCGAACGCCTCATGGAGCTCAACAAGCAGACGGGCACCGTCTCCGTGATTGCCGCCGGATGGGATCCGGGCTCCGACAGCATCGTGCGCACCCTCATGCAGAGCCTCGCCCCGAAGGGCCTCTCGTACACCAACTTCGGCCCGGGCATGTCGATGGGCCACAGCGTCTGCGTTCGCTCGAAGGAAGGCGTGAAGAACGCCCTTTCCGTCACCATCCCCCTGGGCGAGGGCATCCATCGCCGCATGGTCTATGTAGAACTGGAGCCGGGTGCCGAACTCTCCGACGTGACCAA
>DFLB01000009.1:1148-1973 GCA_002373995.1 Bacteroidales bacterium UBA3630
GTCAGCGGAAAGACGCAGAACCAGCGCTTCGAGTTCAATATGCAGATTAACAACCCCGCGCTGACGGCTCAGGTGCTTGTCAACGTGGCTCGCGCCTCGCTGCGCCAGCAGCCCGGCTGCTACACGATGGTCGAGCTGCCCGTCATCGACATGCTGCCCGGCGACCGTGCCGATCTCATCGAACACCTCGTCTAAAGGCTGCAGAGCCTTGTCCCGTTTTATGTACCAGCGTGTGGTAATCTCTTTACCACGGCGTGGTAAACGCTTTACCAGCACGTGGTAAAGTCTTTACCAGCGCTTGGTAAAAGTATTACCACGCGCTGGTATTCAATCTGGTAATGTTTAACTGATCAAGAAAACGATGTTCTCAATACTTCGAAAAGTGCTTCTGGCAGCGGCTTTGCTGCCTGTTTCGATGGTGGCCCAGACGGGGTTCGACGACCTGCCAGACCCTACGGCGCCGACCGCTCAGCCCACGGGCGTGGGCGACGCGCTGCCCACTGCCATCGACCACACACCCGACTCCATTGCGAAGGCACTGATGTCGCGCCCGGCACCGGGCACCACGCGTCAGGGCACGAACCCCGTGCTGTTCCTCATCGGCAATTCCACCATGCGCAACGGCACGCGCGGCGACGGCTCCAACGGTCAGTGGGGCTGGGGATTCTATGCCTCGCAGTTCTTCGACGGAAGGAAAATATCGGTTGAAAATCAGGCGCTGGGCGGAATGTCCACGCGCACGTTCTACACCGACCTGTGGCCTGCTGTGCGCGACTCGCTCAAGGCAGGCGACTGGGTGCTGGTCTCCATTGGCCACAACGACGG
>DFLB01000009.1:2116-2708 GCA_002373995.1 Bacteroidales bacterium UBA3630
CAGCGCACGCAGCGGCAGGACACCGTCTACAGCTACGGCAACTACATGCGCCGCTACGTCAGCGAGATACGCGCCAAGGGGGCACATCCCATCCTGATGTCGCTCACGCCGCGCGATGCCTTCGATGCTGACGGGCACATCGTGCGCAAGCCGCAGTCGGAGTGGCTGGCCGAGTTGTCGAAAGAACTCGACGTGCCCTACGTGGACTTGAACGAGATTTCCGGCCGCAAGCTCGACAGCTACAGCCACTGGAAGGAGCAGTACCACTTCTTTGGCGACCACATCCACACGTCGCACTATGGCGCGCTGATGAATGCCCGTTCGGCAGCCGAGGGTCTGATGGCCTGTCAGCATCCGTCGCTGGCTCCGCTGAAGGCCATGATGGTGGCTGAGGCTGTGCTGGCTGGTATGCCTGGAAATCCTGGCAGTTCTAAATATTCCAGAGGTGCTGGACATTCAGGTGATGCTGGCGATGCGGAGGCTTCCAAGCCTACGGTTTTCTTTACCGGCGACTCGACGGTGAAAAATTCCGACAACGACGATAATGGTATGTGGGGATGGGCCGCACTGGCAGGCGAGGTGTTCGACGAGT
>DFLB01000022.1:0-976 GCA_002373995.1 Bacteroidales bacterium UBA3630
GGCGGCTCCTTGCCGTCGGCGCGCTTCAGTCGCGAGTGCTTGGCCCATTGCAATCCCAGCTGCATGCCCCACCACGGATGCACGAAGTTCAGCAGCCGCTGGCACGTGCGGTTGTGGAACATCCAGCGCAGGCACTTGAACTTCTTGTCAGGGTCGCCCAGTCCGTCGCCGTGGGCCAGGTAGAACACGCGGCCGTAGATGTCGGTGGTCAGCGGCTGGCGGTGCAGCGTCACGCCGCACTCCTCCTCCAGGTAGCCATAGGTCCAGATGTCGTGGTTGCCCGTGAAGTAGTGCACCTCCACACCCGCGTCGGTCAGTTCCGACAACTTGCCCAGGAAACGCGTGTAGCCCTTCGGCACCACGTAGCGGTACTCGTTCCAGAAGTCGAACATGTCGCCCAGCAGATAGACTGCTTCCGCCTTCTCCTTGATGCTGTCCAGAAAGCGCACCAGTCGCCGCTCCTGCGTGCGCTGATGGGGGATGGCCAGCGACCCCAGGTGGGCATCGGCCAGAAAATATACCTTCTTCATTGTTATAGTTTGATTAATCGAATCCTAACTCCACGCGTGCTTCCTCCGACATCATCGACTGGTCCCACACGGGTTCAAACACCAGGTTCACCGTGCAGCCCTTCACGCCTGCCAGAGCGTCCACCTTCTGGCGCACGTCTTCCACGATGAAGTCGGCAGCGGGGCACGACGGTGCCGTCAGCGTCATGTCTATTTCCACCTCGTAGTCGTCTTTCACTTCGATGCGGTAAATCAGTCCCAGTTCGTAGACGTCGACGGGTATCTCGGGATCGTAGACCGTCTTCAGCACGTCCACGATGCGTTCCTCAAGCCATATTCTTTCTGATTCTTCCATCTCTGTTTTTCTTTATTTGATAAAAAAAGGCGATAGTCTTCTTTAAGCCCTTTCACTCCCCCTTAAGCCCTTTATTCCCTTTTTTCAAAGTTTCTCGGGCAACTGATAGAGC
>DFLB01000022.1:1118-1808 GCA_002373995.1 Bacteroidales bacterium UBA3630
CTTGCGGTAGTGGCACTTGATGTCGCTGAACTCCTCGCCCACCAGCCACACCACATCGAAGCGGCAGCGCTTCAGCACCTTCACGATGTGGCCGTGCTCCTCGCGGCTGCTCTCGCCCAGTTCGCGCATCTCGCCGATGATGGCCATCTTCGGACTTACCGCCATCTGGCTGAAGTTGTCGAGCGCGGCCTCCATCGACGTCGGATTGGCGTTGTAGGCATCCACAATCAGGTGGTTGCGCCCCGTCTCCATCAGCTGCGAGCGGTTGTTCGACGGCACGTAGTTCTCCAGCGCGTGGCAAATCTGTTCCGGCTTCACGGCAAACTGCAGTCCCACGGTGACGGCTGCCAGCACGTTGTCCAGGTTGTAGGCACCGATGAGGTGTGTGCTCACCTCATACCACTGCTGCTCCTCGCCGCGCTCCTCCAGGTCAAGCCCGTTCTCGCACCAGCGCAGTCGCAGGTAGGGCGAAGCTGCCCCGTCGCCTTCGGCAGCCCTTAGCGGCTGGCCCACCACGCAGCCTTCGGCATTGGCCACGTTCTGGCTGTAGGGCGCCACCCATGCCGAGTCGGGCAGGATAGACACCAGCAGTTCGTTGTCGGCATTGATGAATATCACGCTCTCCTGCCGCTTTGCCAGGAAGTCGTACAGCTCACCCTTCGTCTGCAGCACCCCTTTCAGCGAGCCGAA
>DFLB01000022.1:1981-2888 GCA_002373995.1 Bacteroidales bacterium UBA3630
ATCTCGTGCTCCTTCGTCAGGCGGAACAGCGTCTTCGGCACGCCCACGTCGTTATTGAAGTTGCCCTCCGTGGCCAGCACGTTGTACTTCTCGGCCAGCACGGCACGGATGAGTTCCTTCGTTGTCGTCTTGCCGTTGGTGCCCGTGATGCCTATCACTGGAATCTGGAACTGGCGGCGATGCTCGCGTGCCAGCATCTTCAGTACCTGCAGCACGTCGGCTACCAGCAGCAGCCGCCCCTCCATCACCAGTTGCGGATGGTCGATGGCCAGCTGCTCGTCGTCTACCACGGCCAGCCGGCAGCCCTTCTCCAGAGCCTGCACGGCAAACTGGTTGCCGTCGAAGTTGCCGCCCTTCAGGGCGAAGAAGATGCTGCCCTCGGGGCAGTCGCGACTGTCTGTCGTTATCACCGGATGCTGTGCGTACAGCGCATATAGTTCTTTTATCTCCATGTCTTTTCTGTATTAATGTTCTGCAAAGGTACAATTTTCCCCCGACATTACCGCCAAAAATCTAAAGATTCTTCACCATGTGCCTCCCGCCAGCCCCGACTGGCCGCTCTATAGCATGGCGACAATCCCTCTGGAACCATGCTTTTATGACTGCAAACCATTGAGCCGCTGACTCCATCTAGTGCATCAAGTCAATGCGCTGTAACCATTAAGTCGATGCGTTGCAGCCAATAAGTCGAAGTTCAGTAGCCATTATCACGATGCGATGCGTGAAAGAAAAAGCGCATTTCGCTTTGTCATTCAGCCACTTATTTGTATATTTGCAGCAGCATAACAAACCCTTAAACTGAAAATTAGACAATGATGAAACGAATCCTTATGATGGTGCTCGGCTGCCTGGCCTTTGCCAGCGGCTACGCACAGCAGGCTCTGGGACAGCGTCCCAACGTGAAATC
>DFLB01000005.1:0-2616 GCA_002373995.1 Bacteroidales bacterium UBA3630
CCAACTGCCAACTACCAACTGCCAACTGCCAACTGCCAACTCCCTAAAACGGCACGTCGCCGTCAGGGGATATTGACTCGTTGCTCCCATACGGTCGCGACAGGTCTAAATCCTCGTTCATCTTGCTGTCCACAATCATCGTGCCGCCCTGCTGGTCGAAGGCGGTGTTCTGCGGCAGCGCACTGCCGAAGGCACCCTCCAGGCCTGCCAGCTCGCTCGGGTTCTCGAAGCGCACAAAGTCGCTCACGAAGCGCATGCGCACCTCTCCCACCCCGCCGGAACGGTGCTTGGCGATAATCAAGTCTGCCATGCCCGCCGTCGAGCCGTGCTCGTCCTCGTCAATCTTGTAGTATTCAGGGCGGTAGATGAAAATCACGATGTCGGCATCCTGCTCGATGGCACCGCTCTCGCGCAAGTCGCTCAGCTGCGGCTTGTTGCCCACTCGGTTCTCCACCTGACGGCTCAGCTGCGACATCGCCAGCACCGGTATGCCGAGCTCCTTGCTGAGCGCCTTCAGCTGGCGGCTGATCATCGAAATCTCCTGCTCGCGGTTGCCGTTGCGGTTCTCGGCCGTGCCTGACGACATGAGCTGCAGGTAGTCGATGAAGATCATCTGGATATCATAGCGCTGCTTCAGCCGACGTGCTTTGGCGCGAAGCTCGAAGATGGTCAGCGACGGCGTATCGTCGATATACAGCGGCGCCCCGCTCAGCCGCTGCGCGGCCTGCTTGAGCTGTTCCTTCTCGTGGGCCGCCAGATGGCCTTTCTTCAGGCGGTCGCCTTTGATGCGCGCCTCGCTCGATATCAGACGCATAGCCAGCTCCTGCCCGCTCATTTCGAGCGAGAAGAAGGCCACCGGTTTCTTGAAGTCGACGGCGATATTGCGCGCCATGCTCATGGCGCAGGCCGTCTTACCCATAGCGGGACGCGCGGCCAGGATGATCAGCGTGCCCGGCTGGAAACCGGCCGTGATGCGGTCCAGGCCCATGAAGCCTGTCTCCAGACCGCTCAGCCCGTCCTCTTTCTGGCCGGCCTCCTCGATCTGGTCCGTGGCCATCATCACAAAATCGCTCACCGGATGGTAGTCCGACCTGAAGTTTTTGTCGTTGATATCCATCAACTTGGTCTCGGTCTTGTCCAGCAGGTTCACCACATCTGTTGTCTCGTCGTAGGCCTCGGTGATGGTCTCCGTCGAGATACGTATCATCTCGCGCTGTATATATTTCTCGCTCAGCACACGTATGTGATACTCGATATGTGCCGCCGAGACCACATTCTCCGTCAGTTTCGACACCGCGTAGGCTCCGCCCGCCGCCTCCAGCTCGCCGTCCAAGCGCAGACGCTCCACCACCGTCAGCATATCCACCGGCTGGCTCTGCTCGAACAGCTTGCGTATGGCACGGAAAACAGCCTGGTGCTCAGGCTTGTAGAAGTATTCCACATGCAGCGACTCGATGCTGTTGATCAGCGCTGCCTGGTCGAGCATCAAAGCCCCCAGCACACTCTCCTCGAGGCTGGTGGCCTGCGGCGGAGTGTTACCGTTGAGGCCGAATGCCTGCTCGTAAGTCATTCGGCTCTTGTGTCTTGTATCTGTTACCGGCATTTCTTCTGCTTCAAAAATCGGACTACAAAATTACACCTTTTTTTTCATACCGCCCACAAATTTTTTTCAACACGCTCCCCCCGCCGCCGCACCGCCGATGGTCCGTTTTGGGTCGGACCACCACCGGACCACCCTCGGACCACCCCCGGACCACCCCCGGACCAAGAGGCTATAGACAACTGTCTCTCTGCATAATAGCCGCCAAGGGTCGGCACATCGGTTTCCTCCCCCCTTCCAACCGAAATCCGATGTGGCTAACAATCAGTGCGATACAATAAAATAAAGTATACAAATAAAAACAAGATGTCTCCAATTGCAAAACTTTTCGTATCTTTGCCGCTTGATTTCATCACACGGAAAATGGCGAAAAACAACATAGACAAACTGATAGTCATCGGCGACCGCGTGCTCATCGAGCCCGCCGTGGCCACCCACAAGACCAAAGGAGGCCTCCTGCTGCCAGCCGGCTACCAGGAGAAAGAAGAGATCCAGACCGGCTACATCATCAAGTGCGGCCCCGGCTACCCGCTGCCCGGCGACGGCGGCGACGAGACCTGGAAACCCGGCGACAGCGAGCCGCGCTACCTGCCCTTGCAGGTGCGCCCGGGCGACATGGCCATCTTCATGCTCAAGAACGCCGTCGAGCTCAAATACGACGGCAACAAATACTTCATCGTTCCCCAGAACGGCATCCTCATGGTGGAGCGCGATGAATTCTAAAAAAAACACAAACACAGATTTCTAAACAACGATTATGACAAGCAACGAGATACGCAAAGCATTCCTCGACTTCTTCGAGAGCAAACAGCACCACGTGGTGCCCAGCGCACCGATGGTCGTCAAAAACGACCCCACCCTGATGTTCACCAACGCCGGCATGAACCAGTTCAAGGACATCTTCCTCGGCAACCAGGCAGCCCCCTACCCTCGCGCCACCGACAGCCAGAAGTGCCTCCGCGTCAGCGGCAAGCACAACGACCTTGAAGAGGTGGGCCACGACACCTACCACCACA
>DFLB01000005.1:2682-27932 GCA_002373995.1 Bacteroidales bacterium UBA3630
GGCAACTGGTCGTTTGGCGACTACTTCAAGAAGGAGGCCATCGCCTACGGATGGGAATTCCTCACCGAGGTGATGAAGATCAACAAAGACTGGCTCTACGTCACCGTCTTCGGCGGCGACGACAAGGAAGGCCTCGCCATGGACACCGAAGCATACGGCTTCTGGAAAGAACACATCAGCGAAGACCGCATCCTGCGCGGCTCAAAGAAGGACAACTTCTGGGAGATGGGCGACCAAGGCCCCTGCGGTCCCTGCTCGGAGATACACGTCGACATACGCCCCGACGAGGAGAAAGCCCGCATCCCGGGCCGCGACCTGGTCAACAAGGACAACCCCCAGGTCATAGAAATATGGAACCTAGTCTTCATGCAGTACAACCGCAAGGCCGACGGCACCCTTGAGCCGCTGAAAGCCAAGCACATCGACACCGGCATGGGCTTCGAGCGCCTCTGCATGGTCATGCAGGGCAAGCGCTCGAACTACGACACCGATGTCTTCCAGCCCCTTATCCAGGAGATAGCACACAAATGCGGCAAACATTATGGCGACAACGAGCAGGCCGACATTGCCATGCGCGTCTGCGCCGACCACCTGCGCGCCGTCAGCTTCTCGATCGCCGACGGCCAGCTGCCCTCCAACGTCAAGGCCGGCTACGTCATCCGCCGCATCCTGCGCCGCGCCGTGCGCTATGGCTACACCTTCCTCGGCTTCGACGAGCCCTTCCTGAACACCCTCGTTCCCACCCTCGTGGGACAGATGGGGCACCAGTTTCCCGAACTCGAGAAACAGAAAGAACTCATCCAGCGCATCATCCTCGAAGAGGAGCAGGCCTTCCTGCGCACGCTGGCCGGCGGCATCAAGCGCTTCAATGACTACATGGCCAGCACCACTGCCGCCAGCAAGACCATCGACGGCGCCTTTGCCTTCGAGCTCTTCGACACCTACGGCTTCCCCATCGACCTCACGCAGCTGATGGCGTCTGAGAAAGGCTGGGCGGTCGACATGGAAGGCTTCCAGCGCGGCCTCGCCGCCCAGAAGGAGCGCTCGCGCGGCGCCGCCAAGGTGGAAAACGACGACTGGCAGGAACTCGTGCCGGGCGTGGAGCAGGAGTTTATAGGATACGACGAGCTCGAAGCCGACGTACACATCACCCGCTACCGCCACGTCAAGGCCAAAGACCGCGAGTTCTACCAGCTGGTCTTCGACCGCACGCCCTTCTACGGCGAAAGCGGCGGTCAGGCCGGCGACACCGGTACATTGAGAATTGAGAATGAAGAATTGAGCATTATTAATACCAAGAAGGAGAACGGGCTCATTGTCCACATCGTCGAGCAGTTGCCTGACGACCTGTCGGCCACCTTCCACGCTTCGGTCGATGCCGACAAGCGCCAGGCCACGGCCTGCAACCACTCGGCCACGCACCTCATGCACTACGCCCTGCGGCAGGTGCTTGGCGAGCATGTGGAGCAGAAAGGCTCCAGCGTCGACCCGCAACGCCTGCGCTTCGACTTCAGCCATTTTGCCAAACTCAGCCACGAAGAGATACGCGAGGTGGAGCGGCGGGTGAACGCGATGATACGCCAGTGCCTGCCCCTCGAAGAGCACCGTGCCATGCCCATCGCCGAAGCCCAGCAGCTGGGCGCCATGGCCCTCTTCGGCGAGAAATACGGCGACCACGTGCGCGTGGTGAAATACGGTCCCAGCATTGAGTTCTGCGGCGGCACACACGTGCAGAACACCGGCATGATAGGCTCCTTCCGCATCGTCAGCGAGGGCGCCATCGCCGCCGGCATGCGCCGCATCGAGGCCGTCACCGCCCAGGCTGCCACCGACCTGGCCGACCGCCAGCAGGACCAGCTGGCCGCCCTTGCCGATATGTTCAAAGGCACCAAAGACCTCACGGCGAGTATCGCCAAGCTGCAGGAAGAGAACGCACAACTGAAAGCGGACAACGGGAAGTTGAAAGACAAAATTGCCGCAGGAGTGGCCCAGAGCATCGCCGCCAAGCTCGATGCCAGCCCCGTGCTCGTGGAGCACATGGACAGCGACGTCACCGCTCTCAAGGATGCCCTCATGGCCCTGCGAGCCGAGCGTCCGCAGATGGCTGTGGTGCTGGGATCAGTCACCGATGGCAAGCCCGCCCTGCTCATCGTGCTGGGCCAGGCCCGCGTCGACGGTGGCCTCAACGCCGGCCAGATGGTGCGCACCCTCGGCAAGGAGATACAGGGTGGTGGCGGCGGCCAACCCCATTTCGCCACCGCCGGCGGCAAGAACCCCGACGGCCTCGACAAGGCACTTGCTTTGGCCAAAGAAATGATTGGATAATTATTAACCCCTAAAACAATATATCATGGATCTACAGACCATCACAAAACTGATGCTTTCGCAGGATTATAAAGAGCGCATGAAAGGCGAGTACTACCACCTGCTCAACCGCAAGGAGAACCTGGAAGCCGTCCTCAAGCTGTGGGACAACGGCAAGCTGACCTTCACGCCCGACTGCCCGCGCAGCATCTACGACCTGCAGATGCGCGCCATGAACGACTACAAGGCCGTCCTCGAAGCCCGCGCTAAGATAGAAGGCGTCGCCCTCTAACCTCCTGTAGGACCCACATTCCCTATGGCGTCGGCACCGATAAACAATCCGTCCGTCGCCTAGGGATTTTTTGTATTACATATATCATAATAACCGTTAACCACTAACCGTTACCACTATAACAAATAATCTATGAAGGCAATACAACGTATCATCCTCCTGGCAATCGCCCTCCTGTTCCCCCTCGTGGCGGAGGCACAGACTAAACCCATCAAAGGCCGCGTCAGCGACGCCCGTAGCAAGGAGCCTCTCCCCTACACTATGTTGCGTGTTGTGGGCGGCACCAGCGGCACCCAGACCAACCTCGACGGCGACTACTGCCTCAAGCTCGCCACCGACGACGGCCGCATTGCCGTAAGTTGCATGGGCTACCGTTCCGACACCATCAGTTTTCGGGAGCTGCGCAAACGGCCCAACATCAAGCTACGTCCATTGGAGATTGCCCTTGATGCCGTCGAAATCAGCGAGTACCGCAAGCCCAGCTCGTTGCTGAAAGAAGTGGTTAACCGCATCCCCGCCAACTACCATTGCGACACCGCCATCGGCACCTTCTTCTTCCGTCGCTACAGCCTGACCGAAGACAGCCTCTGGCTCTTCTGCGAAGCCATGGCCGACGTGATGCGTCCGGGCTACGACAAACAATACGTCCAGAAAGTCAGCCTCTTCGACTACGATCCTGCCCGCGTTGATTCTGTCAATCTGGCCGGCAACCACAAGCGCTATCCCCTGAGCCGCCTGCTCGTCTACGACACCGCCATGCTCCGCAGCATGCTCGGCGACTCCAACTACCTCAAAAGCCCATTCGTCGGCCGCAAACAGACCGAATACAAAGACCCCCTGGCCTTGACCGACGTTGTACAAAGCGCCAGCACGCTCGTCAGCCGTCGCAACACCCGGCGTTTCGACAAGCACTCCACTATGGCCATCCTTGATGATATCGGCGGCGAACGTTACTACTTCATCACCTACGCCCATGGCAACGATAGCATCTCCATGGTCATCAACCACAGCGACCTGGCCCTGGTGCACTACTACATCTCCTCGCGCCACTCCGACACCATCACCCTTCCCTGGCCGCTGAACCGTGTCCTCGGCGGCGTCATCATCCCCTACCGCCACCAGCAATACGACTACGCCAAAGTCAACGGACGCTACACATTGGTCTTCAGCATGGTGTCGCGTGCCAGCCGGACCATCCCGCCCAAAGAGGCCGTCATCGACAACGCAGTCTACAGCACCTTCCGCGACATCGTCACCGACCACCTGGTCGAGGACTACACCGTATGGACCCTCGTAGACATGCGACCTGCCGAGCCCGACTTCCTCAAGTCCACCATCCATGCCGCCAGCGGCACCGACCTCTTCTACCATGATATTTTCGGCCAAGGCAACGCCTCCGACAGTTTCTGGCAAGACCACAATACCGTCCCCCTCGAAGCCCGCATCGCCGACAAACTCAAGGCAGCCCTTGCGAACCGATGAACGAGCTTCCTACACAAAAGAGAGAATTATGATTGACCGTCTCACCTTCGACCTGCAAGCCACCTGCGGCGATGCCCGCGCCGGCGTCATCCACACCGACCACGGCGACATCGAGACCCCTATCTTCATGCCCGTGGGAACTGCCGGCAGCGTAAAGGCCGTGCACCAGCACGAGCTGAAAAACGACATCAAGGCTCAGATAATACTCGGCAACACCTATCACCTCTACCTGCGCCCCGGATGCGACATCCTGCGGCAAGCCGGCGGACTTCACAAGTTCAACAGTTGGGACCGCCCGTTGCTGACCGACAGCGGCGGCTTCCAGGTGTTCTCGCTGGCCGCCAACCGCAAGCTGAAAGAGGAGGGCTGCACCTTCCGCAGCCATATCGACGGCAGCAAACACCTCTTCACACCCGAAAACGTGATGGATATACAGCGCGTGATCGGGGCCGACATCATGATGGTCCTCGACGAGTGCTGCCCGGGCGACGCCGACTACCGCTACGCCAAGAAGAGCATGGAGCTGACGCACCGGTGGCTTGACCGCTGCATAGCGCGCTTCAACGAGACAGCGCCCCTCTACGGGCACCACCAGGCGCTGTTTCCCATCGTGCAGGGGTGCCAATATGAAGACCTGCGGCGTCAATCGGCAGAGTATATTGCCTCAAAAGAGCCCGAAGGCTGCGCCATTGGCGGGCTGGCCGTTGGCGAGCCCACAGAGGTGATGTACAGGATGATAGAGGTGGTGAATGCGATACTGCCCAAGGACCGGCCGCGCTACCTGATGGGTGTGGGCACACCGCAGAACCTGCTGGAGGCCATAGAGAGAGGCGTGGACATGTTTGACTGCGTGATGCCCACGCGCAACGGCCGCAACGGACTGCTCTTCACGGCCGAGGGCACTATCAATATCAAGAACAAAAAGTGGGAGAACTGCTTCGAGCCTCTTTCCACCTTCAATTTTCAACTTTCGACTCCTTATACCCTCGCCTACCTGCACCACCTGATCAGGGCTGAAGAGATACTGGGGTTGCAGATATGCTCCATCGTCAACCTGGAATTCTACCTATGGCTGGTCGGCGAGGCGCGCCGCCACATCCTTGCCGGCGACTACGCCAGCTGGAAGGAGACCCTGCTGCCCAAACTCGGGCGGCGGCTGTGAGACGACGGGGAGGAACTAAAAACACAATGATCTCGTGAAGAAAATACTGCTAATCAACGATGTTGTGGGCTACAGCCATGTGGGTATGGTGGCCATGATGCCCATACTGACCTACCTTGGGCACCAGACCTTCAACCTGCCCACCGCCTTGGTGTCGAACACGCTCGACTATGGCCGCTTCAATGTTCTGGAGACCACCGCCTATATGCGGGGCACGATACCTGTGTGGGAGGAGCTTGGCTTCGGCTTTGACGCCGCCTGCACAGGCCTCACCTTCGGCGAGGAGCAGGCGCGCATCGTCATAGACTATTGCAAACGGCTGCGCCGAGGCGGTACGACCATCTTTGTCGACCCCATCATGGGCGACGGCGGGCGCCTGTACAACGGCATCACGCGGCGCCAGGTGGAGCTTATGCGCGAGATGGTGAGTATCAGCGACCTGACGTTTCCCAACTACACCGAGGCCTGCTACCTGAGCGGCATGGACTACCGCAGCGAGGGCCTTGGAGGGGCCGACGCGCGGCGGATGCTCGACAGCATTGCCGCCCTGGGCGCGCGATCGGTCATCGTCACCAGTGCCCGCGTCGACGGTCAGAGCTGCGTCATCGGCATTGATGGCGGGCAATACTTCCAGCTTGACTATGACGAGATACCGGTGGCATTCCACGGCACAGGCGATATATTCTCGGCGGTGTTGACAGGGCACTTGCTGCGCGGCGAGAGCCTGCAGGAGAGCACGCGCAAGGCCATGACGGTGGTCAGCGCCCTGATAGACCGTAACCGTGACCAAGCGGACAAGCTGGGCGGCATTCCTATCGAACGGTGCCTCGATCTGCTGTGAGGAGCGGAAAGTGGAAAGAGGAGAGCGCGGGAGTGTTAAATAAAGTTAAATAAGTGGGTATTTTGTCACATTTTTGGCAAAAAGGTAGTTTAGTATAGTAAACAAAAGAAAATTTATGATACGCTACCCTTTCATCCAAATTCTTTCTTTATTATTGATGGCATTGCCGCTGGCGGCGCAGGGGCAGACGGTGCAGGTGGATACTGTGGAGAGTCGGTGCAGCCGCTACTATTACTCGGAGTGGTATGACCAGTGCGACCATTACATTCATCCGCCAGATTATCTGTTTGGTGTGCCCGAGACGTTCAGCCTTGAGACGCCGGGAGGCTATGGCGACGACGGTCGCTGGGGGCTGTATACGTCGGACTATACGGTGCGGCCGTTGGAGATACTGGGGGTGGTGGTGATGGTGTCGCTGAATGACATGCCGCGCCTGACGCCGACAGGCGACGGCAACTATTCGGTGAACTACCTTGACAGTGTGCGCCTGCCGGAGTATGTCGCATTGTATCAGATGAGCGACAAGGATTCGGGGGAGGTGTATTTGATAGACTCGGTGCGATGGGACACAGCTGCGGTGAAGATAATGAAGTTGCCGCAGAATGAACTGGACAGGGAGAACGAGGACCACTATATGTACTGCAGGGTGTACGAGGGGTACTTCAGCGACACATTGAGGGTGCAGGGGCGTTTTTTTATATGCGGCAGCATGTACAACAATGCGTTTGATTCGGTGTATTATATCCCTGCGCATCAACCGACGACGTATGTCTATGTGGCAGACGACATGTTTGGTTGCGACACGTGCAATGGGTACTACAGGAAGTTCTATTGGGGGCATCCGGATTCGACCGGGCTTATGCCCGATGTGAACCAGCCGCACAAGAGGACTATCCTTGGCGGCCCTTTTCTGCCCATCATAGAGGCGGCACATGCGGCACAGACTGTTGAGGTGACAGCACGTCCGAACAATCCATTTTGGGGGACGACGACGGGCAGCGGCACGTATCTTGAGGGCGACACGATAGCGTTGACGGCATCGCCGGCGGACGACAGATACCGCTTTATGGGGTGGGACGACGGCGAGAGCGAGGCCTCACGGATGCTGGTGGCGATGAGCGACACGGTTGTGACGGCGATGTTTGCCCCGGTGACGGCAATAGTGAGCCCAAAGGAGCGGCCGATAGGCTTCAAGATAGTACCCAATCCGACGCGCGACCGCATCAGGGTAGACACCGAGGTCGAAGGACGATACACGGTGACGGTGTATGACAACGGTGGACGGAAAGTGCTCCGCAAGGAGTTCTACGGGACGAGTTGCATGGTTGACACGGCCCACTTGCCGGCGGGGAGCTACCTGCTGGCAGTGCAGTCGGACAAGGGTCGCGGGGTGAAGCTGTTTATCAAGCAGTGAGGTTATTGGGGGGTGATGGGTTTAATGGGTTTAATAGGTTTAATGGGTTAATTATTATGAAAAGATACATTTTATTGATACTGATGGCGCTGGCTTACGGCGCAGGGGCACAGGGGCAGAGAGCGGACACGATAGTGGGGCGATGCGAGCGGTACTACTACGAGACGTGGTACGACGAGTGCGCCTCGTATCAGACGCCGGATTATTCTTTCTACCTGCGAAACAATTACAGTTGTTTCCTGGCAGAGCCCGGGAACAAGTGCCGAACCATGATAGCGAAGGAATACTACACACCCGAGCCGCTGACGATCTACGGGCTGGCGGCGATGGTGAAGCTTGACGTGAGGCATGACTCGATGTATATCAACCGCCTGACGGACAGCATACAGGCAAGGGCTTCGGAGGTGTTGGTGCTCTTTCAGGCATCGAGGAACTATAACCTGATGTCCTCGTACTACTATCCGCCGATATTGACGCCGATAGATTCGGTGCGATGGGACACGGCGTCGGCGAGGGTGATGCTGCTGCCGCGCAACATGTATGCCGTGGCTGGCGACAGCGGCGGCTATGAGCAGTGCCTGGTCTACGAGGCACTGTTCGAGAGGCCGGTTACGGTAGACTCGTTTTTCTATATCGGCGGCACGTTCCGAAGCAACACTATGGAGGGTGAGGAATATGTTTATTCCTACGTGCCGACGGTGTACCAGACCTTTGTCGAGGATGCCGACGTGGACGGGTGCCTGTATTGCCAACCACAGCGGCGGCTGTTTCGCAACGATGTGTATATCGGCGGGCGTTTCATGGGCGAGTGGCTGATACAGAACGACAAGTACGGCATGGGCTACACGGCGGGGCCGTTTTTCCCGGTGATTCGTTAGTTATTAGCTGGGAGCTGTTAGCGGGTAGCGGGTAGCGGGTCTGCTTATGTTATGCTTAGGATATGCCTACGTTATGCTTAGGATATGCTTAGGATGAGCTTAGGATGAGCTTAGGAATGGGTGACGGGGTGTTGATTTTGTGTTGATATTTTGTTGCGGCGGTGAGGGGACGGTAGGAGTTTAATCTGTATTTTTGTACTTTCAATAAAGTGAGTACAGATGTTTGATTTTAACCTGTTTCTGACTGATACATATTCTATTGCGCTGGCGGCGGTGATGCTGGCGGCGGTGATTTATTTGTGCCTTTACTACGGGTTGTACCACATGAGGGTGGGCAACCACAAAGGGGCAGAGGGCGGAACGGAGGAGTTGCCGCCGGTGAGTGTGGTGCTGACGGCGCGCAACGACGCGGCATGGCTGAAGGAGAACCTGGTGTACCTGCTGGAGCAGGACTATCCTGATTTTGAAGTGGTGGTGGTGGACTACCTGAGTCGCGACGACACGCAGTTTGTGCTGAAGCTGCTGCGCGACTACTATCCCCACCTGAAGGTGGTGCCGTTCAAGGAAGACGTCAACCTGTTTCAGGGTAAGAAATACCCGTTGTCGATAGGTATCAAGAGTGCTGCGCACGACATACTGATGCTTGCCGACCCCGACTGCACGCCGAAGAACCTGCTGTGGCTGCGCGGCATGGTGAGGGGGTACAAGAAAAAGGGGACGCAGATTGTGTTGGGATACTGCGGCGTGAAGCGGAGCAAGACCTTGCTGGGCTTCCTGCAGCAATATGACGCGCTGAGCTACGGGGCGCGATATCTGGGCAGTGCACTGATGGGGCATCCCTACACGGGCTCGGGGCGCAACCTGAGCTACCGTCGGTCGTTCTTCTTCAAGCAGGGCGCTTTCATCAGCCACTATGACGTGGCCGATGGGAGCGACGACCTGTTTGTGTACCAGAACGCCAACCGGGACAACACAGCCGTGTGTATCAACGCCGATGCTTGCCTGACGGCGGAGCCGAAGAAAAGCTTTGCCGCCTGGCACGAAGAGCGGCGCCACCGCGTGGGGACGCGCAACCGTCACAGTTTCGGCGGGCGGCTTCACGAGTCGTTGCCGGCGGTGGCCAACGTGGTGCTGGCGGCGGTGGCGGTGCTGTTGTTGCTGCGCGGGACGTTGCCGTGGGTGGTGGTGGCAGCGGCGGTGGCGGTCAAATGGGCGTGGCAGATTGTGTGCTTCTCGCGGCTGACGAAGCGTTTCGACGGCGGGCTCGTACACCTGGCCGCCCCCCTGCTTGAAATTTATTTTATCATCGCAGATACTATTTTAATACTTTTGCCGTTACCGAGTAATAGAAAGTTTAAGAAGTGAGGTGGGAAGTGGTAGCTGGGAGCAGGGAGCGGGGAGCAATTGTCAACTAACAACGGTCAATTAACAACTGTCAACTATCAACTGTCAACTGACAACTAACAACTGACAACTGACAACTGTCAACTTTTAACTTTCAACTGCGAACTGATGGAGAGTACAGCGACACAGGAACGAATAGCACACGACTACGCACTTGTGTGCGATGCGCGCGACCACGGCAGCAACAAGGCCTATGCCGACCTTATGGCTGCCTATCGCGAGCCGCTGTACCTGTTGCTGTTGCGCATGACACACAACACCACCACCGCTGCCGACCTCACCATAGAGACCTTCGGCAAGGCATTCCACCAGTTGCACCGCTATGCGCCGACATCCACGTTCAGCTCTTGGCTCTACTCTATTGGCACACATACCTATATAGACCACCTGCGGCGCAACCGTCTTGAGACAGTGCCCCTCAGCGCCGCACAACGGCGTACGGACGGCGATGTTGTGGAATACCAAATTCCCTCGGGTCAACCCAACCCTGAGGAAGCCATGATACGCATCGAACGCGACCAGTCGCTCAAGCAAGTCGTAGACCAGTTGCGCGACCCCTACCGGCAGATTATCCGCCTGCGGTACTATGACGACCTGAGCTACGAAGAGATAGCCCATCGGCTTCAAATACCCATCGGGACCGTCAAAGTGCGCCTCTCGCGAGCGAAAGACCTCCTATTGTCCATCATCAGCCGCAAGAAAGTGGAGATATGAAACAGTGCCTCATAGCCCTCATCAGCATTCTGCTCGCCTCGGGCACCGCAGTGGCCGACGACGGCAAGCCTCCGAGTCGCGGCCTGTCCATATTCGCCAACGCCGGTGGCTATTGGGCCGACAAGGTGACGGCCAACTTCTACTCAGGCCGTCCCGGGAACGACAACACCATCGACCGCGTGTTGCACAGCAACACCTACGGTCAGCAAATCTGGGCCAACCTGCGCAACCAGCAACTCATCACCGACGCCGTTGGCAGCTATGAGCAGTTGCAAGTCGTTGAATATCCGGATATGTACTATCGCACCTCGTACCAGATAGGTGTGGGTATGAGGTACGACTATTCCTCGGGGTTTGGGTGGCTGCTGCGCTTCGACCTTGCCAAGCTGCAGGCCGTGGGAGCCTTCAACCTCAGTGCCTCGGGCGGTTCGGCCCTCCTCGGCAGCAACCAGTACGTCAAGTGCCAGATGCTCGGCCAGGAAGACCGCATCAATATTGACCTCGCCCTTACCAAAACCGTCAGCCTCAGCGAGGTGCTTGACCTTGAGCTGAACCTTGGTGCCTCGCTCATCAACACCAAAGTGCAAGACAACATGATGGAAATCGGCGGCTCGGCATACTCGATACTCAACATCTGGGACAGCCGTGTGCCCGACGAAGGCGTAGAGGGATACCAATACATCAACCAGGGCGGCATAGGCTACGGTGTCTTTGTCAGCGCCCTGCTCGGCTACTCGCTGCCTGGCGTTGGCGCCCTCAAGGTGGGCTACACCTGCTATCAGAGCAAGACTGTCCTAAAAGGCTACACTGCCTGGGGGTGGCAACACATGCTCGGCGTAAGGATAGAGATGAATAACTTCAGATTCTTATGAGCTGGTAGCAAATACCGGCTCAAAAAAAGAGTAAAAGAAAACAAAGAAACAACAAGATAATGATCACATTCACCAAACTGGCAGACAGCGACCATCCGCATTTTGCCCAAGAGCTCTTCGAAGAGGCGTTTCCGGAACAGGAACGCCCGCCCTTCAGTACCATCCGGCAACGCGATGCCGGCAAATTTCATTTTCTCGTCGCCGAAAACGGCGACCAACCCGTAGGTATACTCACCTACTGGACGTTTGACGAGTTTCTGTATGTCGAGCACTTTGCCATTGCCGAGGAGCTTCGCAACCAGGGACTTGGCAAAGCTGTCTTTCTCAATTTCCTCTCCCAACAGCAACAGCAAGTGGTTCTTGAAGTTGAACTGCCCAATACCGAAGAGGCTGACCATAGAGTGGAATTCTACGCCTCGATGGGTTTCTTCCGCAATCCGCAACCCTACATACAACCCGCCTACAGGAAGGGGGGCGTCCAGGTGCCGATGATCATCATGTCGAAATACGAACTTGACGACGACGAATTCGCCGAGATACAGCGCCTGTTGTACCACGAAGTGTATGGGGTTGAATAAGAGCTGGTAGCGGGTAGCAGGTTTTTGCATTCCATCAGCTACCTGTTGGCTGCTAACTGCTCATCGAATAACCATTGACGGTCTGCCATTCGACTGACTTTTATCGGACCAAGAGCGGACCATCCTCGGACCATCCCCGGACCAAGAGCGGACCAAGAGCTGTGCATAAGCAGAGCAGGTGCTTACAATCAGGGCTGGGGGAAACGGCCAAGGTGGTTAAAAGGGCAATGCGGAAAATGGCAAAAAACGCATCAAAGGCCAGGGGAAAACACTGGATGGATGCCCCAACATGCGAATGAACGGATGATTTTTTTCAAGGCACAACAGACTGATTTACATCCGGATTGCAACAGAGGCAGAAGATTTTTCAAAAAAAAATTTGGCCAGTATCAGAAAAGTTAGTACTTTTGCACCCGCTTTCGAAGGAGAAGCGAACGGCTCCTTAGCTCAACTGAATAGAGCATCTGACTACGGATCAGAAGGTTGCAGGTTTGAATCCTGCAGGAGTCACCAAGGCACACATGAGAAGAGAATTGCGGGAATGCAGTTCTCTTCTCTTTTTTTATTTTGTCAGATCATATATTTTACGTATTTTTGCAGTCGGAAAAAAGATCCAAGACGATGCGGCGAACCGGTCTCATAGCCATACTGATATTGCTGTGCAGCAGTGTGCTGGCACGCAACGAACGCGACACGCTCGGCGTGGGCGGTGCGGTTGCATTTGTGGAGAACCGAGGCCAGTGGGCAGGGCCATACCATCTGGAGGCGCAGTTGCACGATGCTGCCTTGTTTTTTGAAGAGGATTGCATGACTGTGGCTCTCGGCGAGGGGCAGAACCACCCTGACCCGACGGCCCATCCGAGGCGATACCACGCCTACCGGATGCGCTTTGCGGGCTGCAAGCCAGTGGTTCCAGAGGGGCTGTTTCAGCAAAGGAGCACCAACAACTACTACCTTGGCAATGACGCAACGCGCTGGCGGAGTGGTGTTCCGGCGTATGATGCGGTGCGATATGAGGGATTGTACGACGGCGTGGACCTGGAGGTTTTCGGTAGTGCGGGGGTGGTGAAGTACAACTTCATCGTCCGTGCCGGGGCAGACCCTCGGCAGGTGGCCTTGATGTACGAGGGGACGGAGGGGGTCAGCGTCAGCAGCGGTGGCACGCTGCTGATACGCACCACGGTGAGGGACATCGTGGAGATGAGGCCCTACGTCTATCAACGCGACGACGACGGGACGGAGAAAGAGGTGGCGAGCCGCTGGCGTGTGAGCCGCGAGAAAGGGGGATACAGGGCATACGTGGAGGTGGGTCAGTATGACACCCGGCGCGAGTTGGTCATCGACCCGGTGCTCATCTTCTCCACCTACACGGGCTCGACGGCCGACAATTGGGGCACCACGGCGGCCTACGACTCGAGGAAGAATGTCTACACGGCGGGATTGGTGTTCAACATTGGCTACCCCGTCACCACCGGCGCTTATCAGCCTACGTTTGCAGGGGGTTGCGACATCGGGATATTCAAGTTCGACTCCACAGGCAGCCAGCGGATCTATGCCACCTACCTGGGAGGCTATTCGTCCGACATGCCGCACAGCATGTATGTCAACACCTACGATGAGCTGCTCATTTTCGGCACCACGGGATCGAATGACTTTCCGACGACGGCAGGCGCCTACCGTACAACTCACAGCGGGGGGCCCTCCATCAATTACCTCAATCCGAACATCAATTACTCCGACGGCAGCGACATCTTCGTGTGCCGTTTCAGCGCCGACGGCAACCAGCTGCAGGCCTCCACGCTGATTGGCGGTAGCGGCAACGATGGCCTGAACTATCGCGAGAGCTACAATGCCAACTACACCGTCATCATGCAAGGCAACGACTCCCTGTACTTCAACTACGGGGATGGGGCCCGTGGCGAGATCATCACCGACAACCTGAACAACGTCTATATAGGCAGCACCACATTCAGCACAGACTTCCCCGTCACAGCCGGATGCGTGCAGCCTGCCATTGGCGGCAGGCAGGACGGCATTGTCTTCAAACTTGACTACAACCTACGCAACCTGTTGTGGAGCACCTATTTAGGAGGCACGAAAGACGACGCCGTGTACAGCATCGATGTGGACACCTCCTACAATCTGCTCGTATGTGGGGGCACGAACAGTTCCGACTTTCCGGTTACCGACGGTGTCTACCAGACCACATACGGAGGGGGTACGGCTGACGGCTTTGTCAGCAAGATATCATACGGCGGCGAGCGGCTCATGGCGTCAAGCTATATGGGGCAACGGTTCTACGACCAACTCTATTTTGTCCGCTCGGGGCACCATAATGAGATATTCCTTTTCGGGCAATCGAGGAATTCCGGCAACGCTTTCATTTACAATGCAGGATACGGCACTCCCAACGCCGGTATGCTACTGGCGCGCATGGCTCCGGACATGACCACCCTGCGATGGAGCACAGTGTTCGGCACTCCGGGCCGCATCAACCTCTCACCCACCGCCTTTTCGTCTGATATCTGCAACCGCATCTACGCTGCCGGATGGGGGCGCGACTTTGTAGGATACAACAATGTCACCTGGAATACGGCCGGCACGGCCGGCATGGAGACCACCCCCGATGCCTGGAGCAGCACCACCGACGGACAGGATTTCTACATCCTCAGCCTCGACGCAGACGGCAACAATCTCCAATACGCCACCTTCTTTGGAGAGCTGCACGGCGAGAGTTCGTCAGGCGGCGGCGACCATGTGGACGGCGGCACGTCGCGTTTTGACCGCCTGGCCACCCTCTACCAGTCTGTCTGTGCCTCCTGCGGTGGCACACAAGGGTTCCCCACCACAGCCAGTGCGTGGAGCGACAGCAACCGCGCGGCGAACTGTAACAATGGCCTGTTCCGCTTCAACGTAACCGACGACTTTCCCGTGGCCGAATTTGTTCCACCACCCGTTGGATGTGCCCCCTACACCGTCCAGTTCCACAACACAGGCCGCGGCACCTCTTTTCTATGGGACTTTGGCGACGGCACGACATCCACCGAACGGGAACCCACGCACACCTACACCGATGGAGGCATCTACACCATCACCCTCATAGCCTCCCAACCATCGGGCTGCTCCACCACAGACACCATCCACCGCACCCTTCACGTCATTGGGGGTACGCCGCTACCCACCATCCACAACATCGCCTGCAACGGTGGCAGCATCCAGATTGGGCCCACGCCCCAGATTGGTGCCACCTATCAATGGCTCAGCGACAACGTCTCCGATCCAACCATTGCCAACCCCTGGGTCTCCACTGCCGGCACCTACCTGCTCCGGGTAAACGCCACCGGATGTAGCGAGGTAGACACATTCAAAGTACAGACATACACCCTCGTATCCCATTGGCAAGCCCTACCCGTCTCATGCCACGACTCCACCGATGGCGGAGCACGCTTCCACATAAACAACGGCATTGATATCGACTCACTGACATTTAACGTCACCCCCGCCGCCATCCATTACCTCGAAGCGCCACGCACCTATCGGCTTGACAGCCTCACCCCAGGCACGACCTATCACATCAGCGTCAGTGGCTACGGATGCCTCTACGAGCAGGACATCACCCTCCAGAACCCAGCGACGCCCCACTACGAGAAAGACTTCACCGCCGCCCTCTGCTCTGACAGTTGCACTGGCAGCATATACATACAGTACAACCTCAGCGACATACCTGAAATACAACCCCTCGACACACTCATTTCCAACCTCTGTGCCGGCACCTACATCACCCGCCTCACCTCGATAGGTTGTCCCATCGTAGACACCACTGTCATCATACGCAACCACAACATTGACAGCCTTCGGCTCTGGGCCGACCGGACCCACCTCTACCTTGGTGAGAGTACCAACCTCCACGCCACCGTCCATAGTCCAACCAGCGTCAGCTACTCGTGGTCGCCCGCCGCCGACTTGAACCGTCCTGACATACCCGACCCCGTTGCCACCCCCACTGACACCCTTACCGTCTACCGCGTCACTGTTTCCGATGGCACCTGCACAGCCTCTGACACCCTCAGCATCCACTGCGCCGACTTCGTCTGCGGAGCCCCCGAATTCTCCATTCCCAACGCCTTTACGCCGAACAACGACGGCATCAACGACCGCCTCTGTTTCCATGCCGATATACTGGCCGAATTCAGCATTGCCATTTTCAACCGCTGGGGGCAATGCGTCTACGAGAGCACCGATGCCTCGCAGTGCTGGGACGGCACCTTCCGCAATGCCCCATGCCTTGCAGGAGTCTACACCTACACCTGCCACATCCGGTGCCACAACAACATAGAAACCGACTTCAAGGGCGACATAACCCTTATCAGATGAAAGACCAAAACGTCATACTCTGCGTAGACTCAGCCCAGAGCGCCGCCACAGCACTTCCTTGGGCTCGACATTTTGCCGAGCACCTCAACCATAAAGGCATCATCGCCTTGCACGTAGGCGAACCCACCGCCCCCCAATGGCTGCAACAACTCGAAATACCCTACATCAGCATGCACGGCCAATGGAGCACCGCCATCGAGGGCCTGCCTACAGTCTTCAATGGCATACTCGCCGTTGCAGCCTGCGACCCCGAAGCGCCGCGCACCTCCATTGCCAACCCGCACACCCTCCTGCGTGCCTTCCGCAACTGCAAGATAGCCTACCTTACTGTCAACCGGCATTCTTTGCTCACTGTTTCCCAATCAGTCCTCACCCTCACCCATCGGCGCGAAGGCAAAGAGAAACTCGTCTGGGCCTCCTACCTCGCCCGATTCCTCAATAGCGAAATAACCATTGCGAGCCCCGACTACCGCGATGCCGACCTCCGCTGGCGACTCGGCAACAACCTCATTTTCGCCGACAAAATCTTCAATCCCCTCAACATCACATACAACCGGCACACCCTTCCCAGCACCACACATGTCGACCGCACCTCAATAGACGACCTCCACCCCAACCTACTCATCGCCCGCACCACCGACACCCGCGACCGCGACTTCCTCGACTGGCTGGCACCCCTGCCGGAATACCGGCTCCTCACACACCCCTCCCACACTCCCCTCCTGTTCCTCAACCCCCGCGACGACCTCTACATCCTCTGCGACTAACTGTTGGCACACTTTTTGCAAGCAAACAACAAAACAATCAAATAATTAATAAAACAATCAAAAAACCAACACCATGAACTTCTTCGGAAACAGCAAAAGAACAACCACATGGATTATCGTAGCCGTCGTAGCCATCATTCTGGCCTTTTCGTCGTTCTACACCATCAAATCGACCGAGCGCGGCATTCTGAGCACCTTCGGGCGTATCTCGGAAAACACCATCGAAGACGGCCTTCACATGAAAATTCCCTTCATCCAGAGCGTCAAAAAGATCAACATCCAACAAAAGAAATTCGACGGCCACGAAAACACCTACACCCGCGACGTTCAGACCTCAGAAGTCGACTACACCATCAACTACGACCTTGTGCGCAGCAACGTCAACAAACTCTACCGCAATGTCGGCATGGACTACCACAACCGTATCGTCGTGCCCTTCATCCGCTCGGCCATGAAAGAAAGCTTCGGCAACTTTGCCGCCACCGAGATTGTCGAAAACCGTAACGAAGTACGCAAAGAGATAGAAGCCACCCTCCGCCACACCCTTGACAGCAACTACTTCACCAACATCCAATTCCAACTCGTCGACATCGATTTTGACGACCAGTTTGAAAACGCCATCAAAGAGAAACAAGTTGCCGAACAGAACGCCCTGCGCGCCAAAAACGTAACCATCCAAGTGGAAGAGCAAGCCAAACAGACCAAGATTGCAGCCGAAGCCGAAGCCGAAGCCATGCGCATCAAAGCCAACGCCCTCGAACGCAACCCGAAACTTGTCAGCTATGAAGCTGTGCAAAAATGGGATGGCAAAATGCCGCAATACATGCTCGGCAATGCTGTGCCCTTCATCGACCTCAAGTAGATCAACCTAAGCACATCCACAACACAAGCCGATTACCAGATTACAAAAAATAATGTATATTTGCACGTTGCTTGCAGAACATGCAACAAAGCGAAACAACCTGTATGTCACGGCATTAAACCACAAACAAAGATGCCGGCAGTAGTTCTTTAAACAAACAAAAAACTTCTAATCATGGAAGAAGAAAACACCCCCATGCAGCCCGAGTCGACCGAAGAGCTGCACAACCAGGCTCCCGAAGCCACCACCGCTCAATCCACCGCTGAAGCCGAAACGACAGCCGAAACGACAGCCGAGCCAACCCCTGCTGAATCTGAGGCAACAGCCGAACAGACACCTGCCGAACCCGAGGCGACAGAAGAGCCGTCCGTAGACTACACCCATTTGGATCGCGAGGGGCTCCTTGCCGCCCTGCAAGAACTTATGGGCGAAGAGATCCAGGCCATCAAGGGCCGAGCCACCTCCCTGCGCACACGCTTCAACGAGCTGAACCGCGAAGTCCAGAAAGCCGCCTTCGACGCTTTCCTTGCGAACGGAGGCAACAAAGACGACTACCAGCCCCTCAACGACAATGTGGCCGAAGCCTTCTACAACCTCTACGACAAATACCGCGAACGCCGGCAGCAATTCCTTGCCGACCTCGAAGCCCAGAAACAAAAGAATCTGCAAGCCAAGCAAGCCCTCATTGAAGAGTTGCGTACCCTCATCGACTCGGAAGAAGAGCAAGTTCGCTCGGCCCTCGACAAGTTCAACGCCATACAAGACCGCTGGAAAGCCATCGGCGATGTGCCACGCGAAAACATGAACGACCTCTGGCAGAACTACCACTTCCAGATTGAGCAATTCTTCTCCAAACTCAAAATCAACCGCGAACTACGCGAATTAGACCAGAAGCACAACCTCGAACAAAAAATAACGCTCTGCGAAAAAGCCGAAGAGCTCATCATGGAGTCCTCCATCACAAAAGCCTTCAAGGAATTGCAAGACCTGCGTGCGCGATGGAAAGAAATCGGCCCTGTACCCGCCGAACAGAACGAAGAAATCTGGCAACGATTCTGCAATGCCGCGAACCAAATCGATGAACGGCGCAAAGAATACTACGAACAGCGCAAAGAAGAGCTCGACAACAACCTGCTGGCGAAACAGGCCCTTATAGAGAAAGCCGAGGCACTTGCCGCGCAGCAGCCGCAAAGCACCAAAGAATGGAACGACCTGACGGCCGCCTACGACGAACTGCTGAAAGTTTGGAAGACCATTGGTCCCGTACCGCGAGAAGTCAACGAGGAAATCTGGACCAAATTCAAAGGCATCATCGACCGCCACTACAGCGAGAAGAAAGAGCACTTCTCGACCCTGCGCGACGAACAGGAAAGCAACTACCAGAAGAAGATAGAGTTGTGTCTGAAAGCCGAAGCCATTGCCCAGCGCGAAGACTGGAAGAAAGCCACCGACGAGTTGCTGCAACTGCAGCAGGAATGGAAACAGATTGGTGCCACCAGCCGCAAAGTGAGCGAAAAAGTGTGGCAGCGGTTCCGTGGCGCATGCGACACCTTCTTTGCGAAAAAAGGAGAATTCTTCAAGGAGCGCCGCACCTCGGAAAGCGAGAACCTCGCCAAGAAGGAAGCCATCCTTGCCGAGCTCAAAGCCCACCAGTGGAGCGACAGCCGCGAAGAGAACCTTGAAGCCATCAAGGACTTCCAGAGACGCTGGGCCGAAGTGGGTTTTGTGCCGATGGCACAAAAGGAGCGCCTGCAACAGGACTTCCGAGGCGAGATAAACCGCATCTTCGAACAATTCAAGATCAGTGCCCGCGAAGCCGAAGAGACCGCCTACCGCGAACGGCTGCGCAACGTGGCCGGCGACGCCAAGCGCTTTGTATCAGACGAGCGCCACGAACTGCAGGAAAAGATGGAGAAACTACGCAACGACCTCAACCTGTGGGAGAACAATCTTGGGTTCTTAGCATCGTCCAAGCAGGCCGACCTGCTCAAGCAAGAATTTGAGAAGAAAATGCAGAGCGCTCGCGGACAGCTGGCCCTGCTCCAAGCCAAACTGCGCATACTGAACGAGACAGAAAAACAAGCTGCCGAAGCGCAGAAGAAAGAACAGGAGTAGCCCCCATATATATAATGAACACCAGCCTGCAATACAAGTTGCACAGCGGCAAAAACTCTAAAGCCGGCTACTATCTCAAAGCCGGCTTTAGAGACATTATGCCCGACGCGTGGTTTCGCGCGGCCCTGGAGCACGAGTTGCAATCCTGCGCCCAGCGCTATGACAGCGACTATGTGCAACAACGCGTTGACTACTACTGCCCTATCGATGGCCCGCAGCCGTTGGGTCCACAGGCTTCAGCCATAGGGCAACTGAGGCTCAAAGACAACAGCAGCACCTACTACTACGACAGCCGCGAGATACTGCAATGGTTTGACCACAGCCTGCGCTGGAACTACCTCTTCGGCGACATCCGTGACAACCTGCCATACCCTACTGTTGTCAAAAGCCGAAGCCTGGGGCCTGAGAACCGCAACAATATCCTCCTCAAGCTGGACAAGAACCGTCATTTTGTCTTCATCAAAGACCACTTGAGCATAGATCAGAAAGAAGACCGCGCCATCTTCCGCGGGCATATTGGCTCGCGCGAGAACAGGGCGCTCTTCTGCCAGCGCTTCAAAGGGAGCAGCCGAGTAGATGCCGCCGACACCTTGCCCAGCCAAGTGGAAGGCTACAAACACACAGCCCAATCGCAGCCCATGCTCTCCTTCTACGAGCACTTGCGCTTTCGCTACATCATGGCCCTTGAAGGCAACGACGTGGCATCGAACCTCAAGTGGATCATGTCGTCGCACTCTGCAGCCGTCATGCCCCGCCCCACCTGCGAGACATGGTTCATGGAAGGCCGCCTGGAGCCTGGCGTGCACTATGTTGAAGTGCGACCCGACTTTGAAGACCTCGAAGAAAAGATGGACTACTACAGTGCCCACCTTGACGAACTACAAACAATAGTGGACAATGCCAACCGCTATGTAGACCAATTCCGAGACTTACGCCGCGAGCGCTACATCGGGCTATTGGTAATGCAAAAATATTTCAAACTGACACAATGAAACCACGCGCCATACTAAGCCTGGCAGCAGGCATTATACTGCTGGCATCCTGCAGCCAACACAAGGCAGAGCAGGTGAAGCTGCACCGCTTCGAGCAGTTTCTGTTCGAGGGGAGCGGAAGCGAGCCGACGGCGCACAGCGCCGAATTTGCCTCGCCACTGCTCAACTACTATCCGGAAGATACCACCTATATGGCTATGCTCCACGACTTTACCACGGACCCTGTTGTGCGCGACATCTATCACACGACAGACAGCCTGTATCACGACCTTGGCTGGCTGGAGCAGCAGCTGTCCCAAGCCCTGCAACGTGCCGGCAAGCTGTGTCCATCCATTCGCTACGACCGCTTTTACACCCTGCTGACAGCCGACTTTGACAACTACCAGAACCGCGTATACTGCAACGACCACGAGCTGGCCATCTCCATTGACCGCTATGCAGTCGGAGCCATGCCGCAATACCAATACTTCGGCCTTCCGAGTTATCTGCTTCGCCTGAGCACACGCGACCATATCCTCCCGGACTGCATGGCGGCCATAGCACGCGCCCAAATACTGCTCCCCGAGGGCCAGATGACGCTGCTCGACTACGCCATTGCCGAGGGCAAAACGCTCTACTTCCTCGAACAGACCCTGCCCCACACGCCTGACACCCTGCGCCTGCGCTACAGCAAGGAGCAGCTCGACTGGATGCGCCAGAATACAGAGAATGTATGGAGCTGGCTGATACAGAACCGTATGCTCTACAGCACCGACCTCGCCACGCTGCGCAACCTGACTGACGACGCCCCGAAGACCAACGCCTTCGGCGAAGGTTCCGCCCCACGCACAGCGGGCTACATAGGGCTACAGATTGTGCGAGCCTATATGAAGAAAAGCCATACCTCGATGCAAGAGCTCTTCGAGGATACCGACAGCCAGAAGATATTGAACCAATCGGCCTGGCGCCCATAAGAGCCATGAAGAAAGAACTGCGCGAAAAGAATATCTACTCATACATGGTGCTGAAGATGCTACTTGCCTTCGGAGCCTTGTTGCTGATGCAGACAGCCTTCTACGCAGCCAACAGCCATATCCTGCGTCCCGAAAGCGCAAGCGAGTGGGGCGGCATAGTGCTTGGCAACGTGGTGTTCGGCATGGCCACCACCACCACCTTCCTGCTGCCGTGGTTTCTCATGATGCTGCTGCCCCTGCGGGCGAGGTGGAGCAAATGGTACCGCACGGTGAGCGAGGTGCTGTACATAGTGGCAGTGCTGGTCATGATAGTGCCGCGCGGTGTCAACGGAGCCTACTACCAGTACACCTACCGGTTGCTGAGCGACGAGATATTTTCCTACCTTGGCATCAGCGGACAGATGGGCGCGCTGGCGCCGCATTTTGCGATAGACTTCTGGTATGCCTGGATAGTGCCGCTGGCAGTCTTCATCCTGTTTCTGGTGCTCAACAGCGGCATCCGCCTGGCGCCCCGCGAGTCACAGCGCCCGAGTTTTGTCAACGACATGATAGGCTCAGCAGTGAGCGGCGTGGTGGTATGGTTTTTGATGCGAGGAGGATTTGGAGCATTCATCGAGACAGCCGATGCAGCCCACTTTGCCCAGCCCAAGAACATGGCCCTTGTCAACAACGACTCATACAACATACTGCGCACGCTGTTCGCTCCCGACCTGGAGGAGAAGCACTATATGGACAGCGACGAGGCGCAGGCAGTCTTTCCGGCACGCCAGTATCCGAACGTTGCGGAAAGCGACAGCGTGCGGCCGCGGCGCAACATTGTGCTGATAGTGGTGGAAAGCCTTGGGCAGGAGTTCATGGGCTGCTACAACACGCAGGCAGATGCGGACACAAGGACACCATTCCTCGACTCGATAGCGCGCTACAGCACCCTCTACGACGGCAGGGCTAACGGCAAGAAGAGCATCGAGGGCATCACGGCCATCAACACCGGCATACCGAACCTGATGGACCGACCGTTGACCAACTCGGTGTACGACAGCAACCGATACACCGGCCTGCCGGCCATGATGAAGCGCCACGGATACCACACGGCCTTTTTCCACGGCACGTACAACGGCGTGATGGGCTTCGACCGCACGTGCAAGCGCATTGGTTTCGACGAGTATCTGGGGAAGGACGAGTATGAGGCCGAGGGGCTTGGCAGCGAGAGCGACTATGACGGAGCGTGGGGTATCCTCGACGAGCCATTCCTGCAATACACCGCCCGACGTATAGGCACCTACAGCGAACCTTTTTTTGCGGAGGTGTTTACGGTCAGCTCGCATCACCCCTACCCTATGCCGGAAGAATATCGCGAACGCTTCCGGGAGGGGCGTCATCCGATATTGAAATGCGTGGAGTATACGGACTATGCGCTGCGCCGTTTTTTTGACGAGGCGCGGCGTCAGCCTTGGTATGCCAACACCCTCTTCATCATCACCGGCGACCACAGCGGCCACGGGCTGAGTCCAGAGTATAACGACTACGACGGGTGGTACCGCATACCGATGATGGTCTATGACCCACAGCACCCCGAGGGGAGGCGGGAGCCGACCATTGTGCAGCAGACGGACATATACCCCACGCTGGCCGACTGGCTTGGGGCGGAAGAAGAGATAGTGTGCTTTGGGCACAGCCTGATGCGCGGCGAAGGGGGCTGGCAGGTATACTACGGCAATGGATATTACTGCATGGTGGCCAACAACGCTGTGGCACCCGAGGTGCACGACATCAGCGTCGTCTGTGGCGACTACGAGGAGGGGCGCCCGGAGCACCTGCGCTTCCTGCGGGCCCTCATACAGCAATACAACAGCATGATTATCAACAATAAACTCACAATAAAATGAAGACTAAAACACTTATTGTTGTCAATCCTATTTCCGGCATAGGCCGGCAGAAACAGATAGAGCGACTGCTCAAACAGAACCTCAACCACGACCTTTTCGAGTATGAGGTGCGGTACACGGAGTATATACACCACGGCCGCGAGATAGCACGCGAAGCAGCGGAGAAGGGCTACGATTGTGTGGTGGCTGTTGGTGGGGACGGCTCGGTGAACGATGTGGTGCAGGGGCTGAAGGGCAGCGAGACGCGGCTGGGGATAATACCGTGCGGCAGCGGCAACGGTCTGGCGCGCTCGCTGAAGCTGCCGCTGCAGCCGTGGCTTGCCATCCGCGTGCTCAACCAGCAGTATGAGCAGACGATAGACTCGATTGTGATCAACGACAAGTATATCTGCGTGAACGCGGCCGGTTGCGGCTATGATGCCTATATAGCGCGCATGATGCAGGCTGCCAAGACGCGCGGCCTGGCGGCGTATACGAACTTGGTGCTGCGCGAGTATGACCGCTACAAGTGTTCGGACTACCACCTGGTTATCAATGGCCGTGATTATCAACGCACAGCGTGGTTTATAGCCGTGGCCAACAGCCGCCAGTTTGGATACAACCTTGCGGTGGCGCCCAAGGCCAAGCTTGACGACGGGTTGATAGATGTGTCGATTATCGACAAGGTGCCCCTCGACCACGTGCCTATCACTGCGCCGCTGGCTTTCACGAACCATCTGGACCTGTCGCAGCACGTGGAGATGTTCCGCACGTCGGAGGTGCTGATTGAGGGCAACTTGGACAAGTGGGTCAACATAGACGGCGAGGGTGAGAACATTGGGAATACGGTGCACTTTGTCAACCATCCCAAGTCGGTGAAGATATACGCACGCGATGTGAAGCAGGCCCTGATAGTACGCGCCCCGGACGGTGCCCCACTGACACTGCCGAGGATATGAGCAAGAAGAGGCCAGTGGGTGTGGTGTATAGCACCAATCCGGACTATGAATACCAGTATGACGAGGAGCCGGAGGCAGAGACATTGGCTCCGGAACGCCAGCGTTTGAGTGTGCGCATAGACCGTCACCACCGCGGCGGCAAGACGGTCACGCTGGTCACGGGTTTTGTAGGCAGCGAGGATGATTTGCAGGATTTGTGCCGAGAGTTGAAGGGGAAGTGTGGCGTGGGCGGTGCGGCCAAGGATGGCGAAATCATTATACAGGGGGACCAGCAGGAGAAGGTGCGTTCTGTGCTTGGCGCGATGGGTTTCAGGTTGAGGTAGTCTCGCAGCTGAAACAATAGCATCCCGATAGATAAATCTATTGGGATGCTTTTTTCGTTATAGCGGTTGTGCTGTGGATGTGCTTAGGATATGCTTAGG
>DFLB01000005.1:28052-33327 GCA_002373995.1 Bacteroidales bacterium UBA3630
GGATATGCTTAGGATATGCTTAGGTAGCGCTTTGGATGGAGAAGAGAGAGGCCGGAGGGGGGAGGTGGGAAGTGAGCGCTAAGGGCTTCGAACTTCCGACCTCCGACTTCCGGCCTCTGAGCTCCGACCACGAGGATCGGAGGGCGGTGCTTATTCAGCCCAGACAGCCTGCAGGTTGCGATCGCCGTAGGCGTCGTCGATCTTGCTGATGGTGGGCCAGTACTTCTCGCAGTGAGGCTGCGGGAAGGCGGCTTTCTGGCGGCTGTAGGGGAGTGTCCATTCATCGGCACAGACGACCTGCATGGTGTGCGGGGCGTTGCAGATGGGGTTGTTGTGCTCGTCGCTGCGTCCGGACATGATGTCGTCGATTTCCTGACGGATGGCTATCATGGCATCGCAGAAGCGGTCGAGTTCGCTGAGGGGTTCGCTCTCGGTGGGTTCGACCATGAGGGTGTTGTGTACCGGGAAGGCGACGGTGGGTGCGTGGAAGCCATAGTCCATGAGACGTTTGGCGATGTCGCCGACGCTGACTTTGAGGCTGAACTCGCTGAAGTCGACGATCATCTCGTGGCCACACATGCCGTTTTTGCCGGTGTAGAGTATCTTGTAGTACTTTTGCAGGCGTGCACGGAGGTAGTTGGCGTTGAGGATGGCGTGCGTGGTGGCCGAGGTGAGGCCTTCGCCACCGAGCATGAGGAGGTAGCCGTAGGTGATGGGGAGGAGCATGGCGCTGCCGTAGGGAGCGGCGGCCATGGTGTTGCCTTTGGGCCCACCGACTTTGACGACGGGGTGAGACGGGAGATAGTCGACCAGCTTGTCAGAGACACAGATGGGACCTACGCCGGGGCCGCCGCCGCCGTGAGGCATGGCGAAGGTCTTGTGGAGGTTGAGGTGGCATACGTCGGCTCCCATGAAGCCTGGGCTGGTGAGGCCGACTTGGGCGTTCATGTTGGCGCCGTCCATGTAGACGAGGGCGCCGGTGGCGTGGATGATGCCGATGATGTCGAGGATGCCTTCCTCGAAGGCGCCATGAGTAGAGGGATAGGTGATCATGAGGCAGCTGAGGGTGTCGCGGTACTGCTCGGCTTTTGCGCGGAGGTCGTCGATATCGACATCGCCGCGGTCGTTGCACTTGACGACGACGACTGTCATGCCCGCTTTGGCGGCGGAGGCGGGGTTGGTGCCGTGGGCGCTGGCAGGGATGAGACAGACGTTGCGCTGAGCTTGGCCGTTGGCGATGTGGTAGTTACGAATAACGGTAAGGCCGCTGTATTCGCCATAGGCACCGCTATTGGGCTGCAGGGAGCAGCCGGCAAAGCCTGTGATGACAGCGAGACGGTGCTCGATGTCGTGGATCATTTCGAGGTAGCCCTGGGCTTGGTCGGCGGGGACGAAGGGGTGCATGCCAGCGAAGTGGCTCCAGGAGAGGGGCATCATCTCGGCGGCGGCATTGAGCTTCATGGTGCAGGAGCCCAGCGGGATCATGGCGCGGTTGAGGGAGAGGTCTTTCTCTTCGAGGCGCTTGATGTAGCGCATCATGGAGGTTTCGTCGTGGTAGGAGTTGAAGACACGCTTGGTGAGGAAGGCGCTCTGGCGCTGGAGGTCGGCGGGGATGGCTCCCGCAGCAGCGGCGCAGTTGCCACCGCAGACGAGCGGTTCAGCCTGACGGCCAGCGGCTTCGGCCAGGCAGTTGATGATGGCCTCGATGTCGGCATGGCAGACGGTTTCGTCGATGGAGATACCGATGCACTCTTCGCAGATGTAGCGGAAGTTGATTTCGTGCTTGAGGGCCACCTCGCGGACGCGGTCGGTGGGCACAGGACACTGGAGGGCCAAGGTGTCGAAGAAGACACGGTTGTGCTGCTTGTAGCCGTATTTCTCAAGTTCAGCAGCCAAGCGATGGGCCTTAGTGTAGATGTTGGTGGCAATCTGGCGGATGCCTTCGGGACCGTGCCAGACAGCGTAGAAGCCACTCATGTTAGCCACCAGAGCGGCGGCAGTGCAGATGTTGGAGGTGGCTTTGTCGCGCTTGATGTGCTGTTCGCGCATGCCGAGGGCCATACGCAACGAGGGGTTGCCCTTGGCATCGATGGTCCAACCGATGATGCGTCCCGGGAAGGCACGCTTGAAGGCCTCGGTGAAGGCGAAGAAGCCGGCGTGGGGGCCGCCAAAGCCCATTGGGGTACCGAAACGCTGCGCGCTACCGACGGCGCAGTCGGCGCCCATCTCGCCAGGAGTCTTCATGAGGGCCAGGGCCATGAGGTCGGTGGCCATACCGACGAAGATGCCTTTTTCGTGGCAGCGGGAAATGAAGGAAGACCAATCCTGTGCTTCGCCGAACTGGTTGGGGTACTGCACAAAGGCAGCGAAGTAGGTGTTGTCAAGTTCGGTCTGTGCGGCTTTGCCGGTGACTATCTCTATGCCACGCGGGGCGGCATTGGTTTGCATGACGGCGAGGGTCTGCGGGAGGATGCCCTCGTCGACGAAGACTTTGCAGATGCCATCCTTCTGAGCCTGACGGCTGCGGCTGTTGAAGAACATGATCATGGCTTCGCCAGCGGCTGTTGCCTCGTCGAGCAGAGAGGCATTGCTGAGCGGCATACCTGTCATTTCAGCGACCATGGTTTGGTAGTTCATCAGCGCTTCGAGGCGGCCCTGAGAGATCTCAGTCTGGTAGGGGGTGTAGCTGGTGTACCAACCAGCGTTTTCGAAGACATTGCGCATGATGACGGCCGGAGTGACGGTGCCATAGTAGCCCATTCCGATGTAGGTGCGATAGAGTTTGTTTTTCTTGGCGAGTGCACGGCAGTGGTTGAGGAACTGGTATTCGCTCATACCATCAGGTAAGGGCAGCGGTTTGCCCGTACGGATAGCTGCCGGGACTGTTTTATCGATGAGTTCATCCATAGTGTTGACACCAATGGTGTTCAACATTTTCTGCACATCGGCTTCGTTAGAGACGCCGTTGTGACGCGAGGCAAAATTATTTGTTACCATTATTAAAGGAGTTTGTTTTATACTTAATAAACTATTTTCTAACATGGAAGAAGCGCAGCACGGTCTCGTCGTAGACGGTGGAGACGCGGACAATGTAGGCTCCTGTGGGAAAGCGGCGCATCTTAATGTGTCCGTGACGTGGCAAGCCGGTGAAAACACACTGGCCTGCATCGTTGTAGAGGGCAATGCTGACGATTTCTTTTTTGTCTATCGGCACGTCGATGCGACGCTTGGCACGGTCGTAGACAATTTCCTGCTGCGAATCGATCGGCTCGGCGACGTCGTTCACTTCGTAGTACTCGGTGACAACCTTAACGCCGTCAGCATAGACGGTATCATGAATATACTCGACTTCGTGGATAATCTCGGCGGGTTGAAGGATGGCAATATAGGTAGCAGTGTCGTTGACGGCAACGGTGCGAGGATTGTCGCTATTACCATCAGACCACCCCTTGAAGCCGAAACCGGCGTTGCAAATAACGGTTAGGTTGACAGACTGCCCCATGTCGTAGGTTCCCCCCCCGAGGACAGTGCCGCATTGCGGATCGTTGGCATAGGCCACTACATCGAGTTTGCATGGATAGGTGGTGCGCAAGTTACGCAAACGCTTCCATGCAGGTATCTCCTTATAGCGGTCGATGCTAATGCAGGGCACGTTGTAGACCACATTTGCCTTAAGACCGGCGAATACTTCGAGACCCAGATAAGGAGGGGTGAGAGCTTTGATGTTCACCTCTTTTACTCCAACACACTGGTAGAAGGCCCGCTGTTCAATTCGCTCGACGCGCTTTGGCAAGTCTATCTGCGTGATAGCGTGACACTGGGCAAAAGCATAAGCTCCGATGTGCTTCACATTGGCTGGCAATGTCAGCACCCCTTGTATGTTGTTGCAATAAGCGAAAGAGTACTCGCCGATATATTCCACAGCATCAGGCAGATTCCAGTCGAACCGCAGGCCGTCCATGCCCACAAAAGCAAAGTCTGGTATGCGGGTCACAGCTGGGCCAAAGTTGACACGTGTCAGCATGCGGCAGTTGCCAAAGGCAATGGTACTGCGGGTGCCACCCATACTTTCGCATTTAACAGCGTTGAACTGCACTTCAGCGATGTTACTACATCCATAGAATGCCGAACGCCCGATGCGGACAATCGCCTCCCCTATCGTCATCGTTCCCTGGATGCCTTTACATTGATAGAAAGCATAAGCACCAATCTCAGTAACGGTGGCAGGAATACTGACGGCGGTAATCTCGTCGCAACCCATAAAAGCCCTGTCGCCAATAGCCACCACGGTGTATTTGACTCCATCATGCTCCACTTCGGCGGGGATTACCAGTTCGCCCCAAGGCATCCGATGGCCTTGCCAGCGGTTGGATCCCGCAGTCATCGGGCAGGTCACCTCAACAACATTCTCTTCCTCGTCGTCAAGAATATTGAAGTAGAGGGTATAGCCCTCATCGCGTTGTGACTCAAAGTCGAAGGCCCACGATGGAAGAGCTATACCCAGCAACAATATAAAAAACAATCGTTTCATTGCGTGAGTTTTATTTTGTCTGGGGGCCAGCGGCCACCAACGCCTTACCTGCTTCATTATGAGTGAACTTGACAAAGTTCTTCACAAAGCGGGCAGCTAGGTCGCAGGCCTTCTCGTCCCATTGCGCGGCGTCGGCATAAGTGTCGCGCGGGTCCAGGATCTTCGGATCCACTCCGGGCAGCGAGGTGGGCACCTCGAAGTCGAAGTAGGGTATCTTCTTTGTTTCGGCCTTCAGGATCGACCCGTCGAGGATGGCATCAATAATTCCGCGCGTATCTTTAATACTGATACGTTTGCCAGTGCCGTTCCAGCCGGTGTTGACCAAGTAGGCCTTGGCGCCGCTCTTCTCCATACGCTTCACCAGTTCTTCGGCGTATTTGGTCGGGTGCAGCTCGAGGAAAGCCTGTCCGAAGCAAGCGCTGAAGGTCGGTGTCGGTTCGGTGATGCCACGCTCGGTGCCAGCCAATTTGGCTGTGAAGCCGCTGAGGAAGTAGTACTTGCACTGTTCGGCGGTGAGGATGCTCACCGGGGGCAGCACTCCGAAAGCGTCGGCACTGAGGAAGATGACGTTGTCGGCAGCCGGACCGGCACTCTTGCCGTGCACAGGCTGGACGATTTTCTCGATGTGGTCTATCGGGTAGCTCACGCGGGTGTTTTCGGTGACGCTCTTGTCGGCGAAATTGATTTTGCCGATGGCGTCGACGGTCACGTTTTCGAGCAGAGCGTCGCGGCGGATGGCGTTGT
>DFLB01000005.1:33476-33596 GCA_002373995.1 Bacteroidales bacterium UBA3630
GCTCGTCGTCGCCGATCAGCAGACGTTTGGGGTCGGTGCTGAGGGTGGTTTTGCCGGTGCCGCTCAGGCCGAAGAAGATGGCTGTGTGCTCACCCTTCATGTCGGTGTTGGCCGAGCAGT
>DFLB01000005.1:33711-42224 GCA_002373995.1 Bacteroidales bacterium UBA3630
TCTTCATCTCGCCGCCGTACCATGTATTAAGGATTACCTGCTCGCGGCTGCTGACGTTGAATGCCACGCAGGTCTCGCTGTTGAGTCCCAGCTCTTTGTAGTTCTCAACCTTGGCCTTGCTGGCGGTGTAGACGGTGAAACTCGGTTCGAAGGTCTTCAATTCATCGTCGGTGGGTTTGATGAACATGTTGCGCACAAAGTGGGCCTGCCAGGCCACTTCCATGATGAAGCGGACGGCAATGCGCGTGTCTTTGTTGGCGCCGCAGAATGCATCGACCACAAAAAGCTCCTTGTCGCACAGCTCCTTGCGGGCCAGTTCTTTCATCTGTGCCCACACGGCTTCGCTCATCGGGTGGTTGTCGTTCTTGTACTCGTCGGAAGTCCACCAGACGGTGTTCTTCGAGTTCTCGTCCATCACGATGTATTTGTCCTTTGGCGAGCGACCTGTGTAGATGCCGGTCATCACATTGACGGCGCCGAGTTCTGTCAGCTGACCTTTGTCGTAGCCGGTCAGGCTCGGGTCCATTTCCATTTTGAAAAGTTCCTCGTAGGAGGGGTTGTAATGAATATCCTTCACACCGGTGATACCCAGTGTTTCAAGGTCTTTTCTGATTTTCTCGTTCATATTATTTTTTTTATTGTTGATTTCACTGATTATTCTCTATTCACCTTTCATTGTCATCTTGTACAAATTGACCGATCCATCGATGTCCTTTTCTGCAGCAGAGTTGCCATACTTGTCCACGTCAAAGACGTTTTTCGGCGAGCGAGTGATACTCAAAGGACCGCCCACACATCCTCCGTCGCAGGCCATACCTTCGAAAAAGTTGGCGGTCTCTTTCTTGGCTCGCAACAGGGCTAAATGCTGACGGCACTGGTCTATTCCGTTCATAACGCAGGGGTTCACCCCTTCCAGACCCAGCTTTTCGGCCACATGGACCACACCTTGGGCTATACCGCCGCTCTTTGCGAAGATACGTCCATAGAAGGAAGCATTGTCTAGGTGGGTGTCCTCACATTGCGTTGTGTCGATTCCACGTGCGTCGAGGAATGCCTGCAACTCTTCAAAGCTCATCACACAATCAATCATTCCCTGGGTCTTCTCGAGCGTATACTCGAATTTCTTGGCGGCGCAAGGACCGATAAAGACAACTTTAGCGGTGGGGTCGCTACGCTTTATAAGACGTGCGGTAGTAATCATCGGTGAGGGCGATGTGGAGATGGCGTCTTTGAACTCGGGAAAATTGGTCTCTATGAAACGCACAAAAGCTGGACAACAACTAGTTGTCATAACAGGGCTGTCGCTCTCTGAGGCTTTGTGCTGGAATTCACGAGCTTCGGTATACAGGGTGATGTCGGCACCAAGAGCCGCTTCCACTACCTGATGGAAACCGAGGCGCTTGATGGCCGTGACCACCTGCTCTATACGGCCGAAACGGCATTGTCCAACAATTGCAGGGGCAATTACTGCATAGACGCGATATTTTGAATTGTTCTCCGACAGTTTCAGCATATCTATGATGTCGAGCACTAATGAACGGTCGGTTATAGCGCCGAAGGGGCAGCTGACCACGCAAGCACCGCATGAAATACATTTATCATTGTCGATGACAGCCTTGTCGTCTTCCTGACGGATACTGAGAGCCTTGGGCTTGCAACTCTTGATACAAGGGCGTTTTTGGGCTATGATTGCACTGTAGGGACAGGCTGCAGCACATTTGCCACACTCAATGCACTTCTCTTTATCGATATGGCATCGGTGGTTGACAATAGTGATGGCACCCTTGGGGCAAACCTCCTTGCAGGAATGCATCATGCAGCCTCTGCACGCCTCGGTGACAAGCATACCGGCTGCGGGACATTCGTCGCAAGCAATTTCCATCACCTGAACAGGGTTGGGATTTTCCTTATTGCCGCCCATGGCCATGTGGATTCGCTCCTGGACAATGGCGCGTTCTTTGTATATACAGCAGTTAAGTTCCGATTTAGGGCCCGGACTTATAAGTTTTGGTATCTCCAAGTATGCCTCGTCGAGACCTCCTTCGTAGGCACGACGGATAACCTCCTTGAGTACCTTATATTTAATCCATTGTACGTTAGTATCAAATAGTTTCTGCTCCATAATCAATCGTAGTTCACGGTTACATTTTTACCCATCTTGCTAAGGTTGGCGGCCAAACGCTCGACGAGTTTGAGTTTCATAGTTATATCAATATCAAGTCCCTGATGGGCAGCGTTGACATTCTGTCCGACAAAGAACACCACGTGCGTAGCTTCCTCGAAGATGATGTTTGCCAGCAGCGAACCGCCATCTTTCTTGGCATAAGTCTTTGGTGTAAGGTCTTTCGCTGAAACGTATTTCTCTGATAGCGACAATAGGCGTCGCAGCGTGATAACACCCTCTGTGACAAGGTCGATGCCGTCAATGAATCCTATGGGAGGTACATCTTTGTCAGGAAAGTCGAAGCTGGTCTTCAACTGTCGACCGATACAACGAGCCACCACCTGTGAGGTAGTGCCGCCGCATACTATGCGTTTGTCGGCGTCCATCATGAACCGATGGACATATTCCTCGTCTTTTTCCTTGTCTACAGGCGGACCAACCATGATATGCACCATTGTACGAGGACGCATGCGAATAGCAGCCACCGTAGTGTCGTCGCCCGGCTTGTCAAGATATAGGTCATTGCATGCCGAAGCAAGAAGACAGGCCGCGGCTCGGGCCGACATGTGGGCGTCGATGTTGTGGTCGAGGTGTTCCATTATTTCCTTGCGCTGCCATCCGAAGTTCAGCATCTGTCCGATGCCGGCATGTATAGTGCCGTCACTCATCACGAAGACCATGTCTCCCTCATCAAGTTCAAGTTCAGTGACAAACACGCGCTTGTTGTAAACGTTCATTTCCTCACGAGGAAAATTGCAAGTATGACCGTGATGGTACCAGATAGCCTCAGGGTTGTCGAACTCAAATAGGTGTCCCCTACCCTCATTGTTAACGTGTATGATAGAGAAAGTGCTGTAGGCAACGCCACGCTCTTTGCATACAGGTAGCGTCTGGATGATGGTACCGACACAATCCTCTATATCGGCACCGCCGGCCACCATCGTGCAAAGTATCTTGCTCGTGAGCGTGGATAGTATGTTGGCTTTCACTCCGCTCCCAAGTCCGTCGGCAAGCACCAACGTCGTCCACTCACCATCCGAGGTCAACTCCACGTTGTCCCCGCAGAGTTCCTCGCCATAGTGGTTCAGCGAAGTGTATCCGTATTCTACACAGAGTTTTTTCATATTTCACCTTTCACTATTCACCAATCACTTGTCACTTACCTTTGCCGTTTTCCAATCTTTCGGACGTCCGTCCACCCCAAGATCACCCTCGCCGTCTGAGAGGGTTTTCTTCAACTTCAGCAGCGCCACCTTAGTCTCGGCTGTAGTCTCACCAAGTAGCGAGGCTATCTCCTGTGCCACACGCATCTGTTTCATGATGAGGTCGTCGGTGGTGGCAATGGTATCCATCCTCACCTTTTCCAACTTCTTGTCGTAGTTCACCATATCGGAGATGTCCTTCATCAAGCCGAAGAGCAAGTTCTGCTCGCTCAACAGGCTCACAGTGAGGCTCAAATAGCGGTTTGTGGCTTGTATGTGCAGCTGTGGGTTCTCCACACGCTGTTTTTTAGTGTATGCCTTGTAGAAGTCTATCGGCTGGAAACTTTCGGCCACAGGACGGCCCACCACACTTTCCGGCGTGCCGTTGAGACCCAGCATCTTCATGGCCGATGCGTTGATATCCACTATGTTCATGTCGGGGTCGACAATCATCACGCCCTCGGGCGAGTTACGCACGATGTCAACAGCCAGACTCTCAGCGCGCTTGCGCATGTAGGGCAGGCATATATCGATGTCGGCATAGCCGTTCACCACGGCCCAGGCTTTTTCGCGGCAGGTGCGATAGCCGCAGGCACCACAATCAAGCTCGTCGGCTTTGGTAAATTTGCCGGTACGGCGCAGCACATCCTCAATCTCTTTGTCGCTGGCGGGACGACTCTTGGCACGCAGGCGCGGATGGGCGTAAGCCAACGACACCCCTGCGTCGGCCGCAGGCAGATGTTTGCGTGTGGCCATCTCGTGTTCCACATAGCGGTCGATATCTGCCTCAGCCTTAATCATACCGCCATCGTGTGCAATAGAGCAAGGTCCGTTGATGCAGCCACCGGGACACACGTTCATCTCTATGAACACGTGGTCCATAGACTCAATGTTTTCCAACACATCGGCAATACGGTCCACGCCGTCCACTGTCATGTATCGGTAGCCTTCCGGCAAAGCGTCGAACGAGCGTATAATGCCCTGCGTTACAGGATAGGCTTTCGCGCGGTTGGCGATGTCGCACTCGTCGCCTACCGTAAGTTTGTTTATAGTATTCAGGTCTATGCCGTTTTCTTCAAATAGCTGCAACAGTTCCTCGAAAGTAATGACGGCATCTATGGCGTGTTCATCGGCCTCGCGTTTTTTAGCTATACAAGGACCGATGAAGACTATTTTCAAGTTTGGGTCGTTGCGGCGCAACATTTTTGCATGTGCCACCATCGGCGAGTCGACAGGGGCCAGATAGGGCAGAGCTTTGGGATAGTACATCTGTATCAGGCGACAGGCTGCCGGACAAGCCGACGTGATAAAGTTGCGCATTTTGCCTTTGGCCAGCACTCGTTTGTACTCTTCGGTGACGGCTTGTGCGCCGATGGCCGTCTCTTCGGCTATGGCAAAACCTAGTTTGGCAAGCGCTATGCGTAATACCGAGAAGTCATCCTGTACAAGACTGCTGATAAACGACGGCGCCACCGTAGCAGCCATACGGGCACCACTCTTGAGCAACTCGCGCACCACAGGTAGCTCGCTATGCTCTATCTTGGCATGCTGGGGGCATACCTTGGTGCAATGGCCACATAGGATGCAGTGCTCCTCGATGATTTGCGCGTGATGGTCCTTGATGTTGATGGCCTTCACCGGACATTCTCGCAGGCAACGGTAGCAGTCTTTACATCGTACAGTCTTAAATTCCAAATACTCGGACATGATTCTATGGCTATTGTTTTAGTTAATAAATAGTTTGGGGTAGATTTCTTTGGCGAACAGTTCTTCCGCATTGCCAGCATTGACACTGTGCAAGATGAACCCTTCCGGGGTTTCCTCCACATGCGGTCCACGTTCTGAGGGTTCCATACCTTCGCATCCGACGGTTACACCCAATGCGCAGTGACCGAGGCAAAAGCTTGCTTGCAAATCAATGACGTCTTCCACATCATATTTTTTCAGCACTTCCTTGAATGCTTCAATGACTTCGTACGACCCTTTCAGATGGCATGAACTGCCGACACATACTTTGATTGTCATATTAATTAATGTATTAGTTTTTTTAGTTTCAAGTAGTTTTAAACTGTGAACTTTAAGTGTTCAGTGTGAGTGTGGACACCTACTACTTAAAGCTCACAGCTTAGTGTTTTTTTTATTTCTCTCGGGCTTCCTTGATGGCAGCCTGAGCAGCGGCGAGGCGGGCCACCGGGACGCGGAACGGCGAGCAGCTGACATAGTTCATGCCGGCTTTGTAGAAGAACTCGGCCGCCGTGGGGTCGCCGCCGTGCTCACCGCAGACGCCGCACTTCAGAGTCGGGCGGGTCGAACGGCCGCGCTCAATACCGATCTTCACCAGTTCGCCCACACACTCGGTGTCAAAGTTATTGAACGGGTCGGCAGGGATAATCTTCTCGTCGACATAGGTCTTCACAATAGCATTCACATCATCGCGGCTAAAGCCGAAGGTCATCTGTGTGAGGTCGTTGGTGCCGAAACTGAAGAACTCCGCAACCTCGGCAATCTGGTTGGCCACCAGTGCAGCACGCGGTATCTCAATCATCGTGCCAAACTTGTATTCAAACTCGATGCCATACTTCTTCTCCACCTCCTGCTTCACCTCCGTGGCGATGGCCTTCTGGTGCTTGAGCTCAGCAGCGTTGATGGTCAACGGCACCATGATCTCCAGCATCGGGTGCTTGCCCTCTTTGAGCAGCTCTGCCGTGGCGCTGAACAACGCACGGAACTGCACTCGAGTGATCTCCGGATAAATGATGCCCAGACGCACACCGCGCAGACCCATCATCGGGTTCACTTCATGCAGGCTCTCAACGCGTTTCTTGACATCCTCATAGCTGATACCCAATCGCTTGGCAGCCTCACGCATCTTCTCTTCTCCCTGCGGTGCAAACTCATGCAGCGGGGGATCCATCAGGCGGAAGGTCAGCGGCTTGCCGTCCATGACCTTCAGGGTGCCCTTGGCGCTCTCGCGGATGTAGGGCTCCAGCTCGTCGAGGGCGGCGATACGCTCCTCGGTCGTGTTGGCCAGGATCATGTTGCGCAGCTTCTCGAGGGGTTTCTCACTGTTCTCACCATAGAACATGTGCTCTATACGGAACAGGCCGATACCTTCGGCACCAAAGTCGATGGCGCGCTGTGCGTCGGCCGGGTTGTCGGCGTTGGTGCGGACGCCCATCTTGCGGTATTTGTCAACCAGGGCCATGAACTGCTGGAACAGGGGGTTCTCAGTGGCGTCGATCATCTTCACCTCTTCGTCGTAGACATAACCCTTGCTGCCGTTGAGACTCAGCAGGTCACCCTCGTGGAAGGTCTTGCCGTTGATGGTCACGGTGCCACCCTCTGCGACATTCACTTTCTTTTTGCCGTACTGGTCGGTGCTGACGGAGGTCTTCTCCATCTCGATCTTCACGGCGTCGCAACCCACGATGCAGCATTTACCCCATCCACGGGCCACCAGTGCAGCGTGCGAGGTCATACCGCCGCGAGCCGTTAGAATGCCGTCGGCAGCGCGCATACCCTCCACGTCCTCGGGGTTCGTCTCCTCGCGCACCAGGATGTTCTTGATCTTGGCGGCGTGATACTCTTTGGCCTTCTCGCTCGTCAGCGCAATCACACCCACTGCGCCGCCGGGACCGGCCGGCAAACCCTTGGCTATCACCTTGTGCTTCTTCTCGTCATCGGCATTGAGGATGGGGTGCAGCAACTCGTCAAGCTGTGCCGGGCTGATGCGCATCACCACCTCGCTCTCGTCGATGCGGCCTTCTTTCAGCATGTCGAAAGCCATCGTCAACGCCGCCACTCCGGTGCGTTTACCCACACGGCACTGCAGCATGTACAGACGGCCTTCCTGTATCGTGAACTCGATGTCGAGCATGTCGTGATAGGCATCCTCCAGCGTGGCGCGGATGTCGCAGAGCTCCTTATAGGTCTCGGGCATCAGCTCCTGCATCGAGTGCATCTCTTTGTTTTTCTCGTTCTTAGTCTCGTCGTTCAGCGGATTGGGCGTACGGATACCGGCCACCACATCCTCTCCCTGTGCGTTCACCAGCCACTCGCCGTAGAACAGATTGTCGCCCGTGGCGGGATTGCGCGTAAAGGCCACACCCGTCGCGCTCGTGTCGCCCATGTTGCCGAACACCATCGCCTGCACATTCACAGCCGTACCCCAATCGTCGGGAATACCCTCAATCTTGCGGTAGCTCACAGCCTTCTTGCCATTCCAGCTCTTGAACACAGCCTTGATGCCGCCTTCCATCTGTGCGCGGGCATCGTCCGGAAACTCCACCCCCAGCACCTCTTTCACCCTCACCTTGAAGGCCTCGGCCAGCTTCATCAGGTCCTCTGCCGTCAGCTCCGTGTCGCTCTTGTAGCCCTTCACAGCCTTATACTCGTCCAGCATATCGTCCAGCTGCTTGCGTATTCCCTTGCCCTCGGCGGGCTCTATACCCTCGGCCTTCTCCATCACCACGTCGGCATACATCATGATCAACCTGCGGTAGCTGTCATACACAAAACGCGGATTGCCAGTCTTCTTCAGCATACCGGGTATCGTCTTGCTGCTCAGGCCAATGTTCAACACAGTGTCCATCATGCCGGGCATCGACGAACGCGCACCGCTTCGGCAGCTCACCAGCAGCGGGTTCTCCGTGTCGTCATACTTCATACCCATCAGCTTCTCTATATTCTCAACGCCTTTCCACACCTCGTCCATCAAGCCCTTCGGGAGCTCGCAGTTGTTGGCATAGTATGCCGTGCAGCACTCGGTAGTGATCGTCAGTCCGGCAGGCACCGGCAAACCCAGAAGGCACATCTCGGCCAAGTTGGCGCCCTTGCCGCCCAATAGGTTCTTCATGTCAGCTTTTCCCTCGGCAGTCTTGCCTCCGAAAGTGTAAACGTACTTTGTCATCTTCTTTAATTTGTTTATTATTAGATTATTATTGATTATTTTCCCAGAATTGAGACTGCAAAGATACAATTTTTTTCTCACTCAGCGCACACAAATATATAAAAACTTTTCCACACCCCGCCGGTAACGCTCGTTTATCTCCTCAAAACCAGCACCTACCACCCAGCCACTCCTCCCTTTTTTCATTCCGCCCCCTCCACCATTCCAAAGCTGATCCTAAGCATATCCTAAGCATATC
>DFLB01000005.1:42290-101053 GCA_002373995.1 Bacteroidales bacterium UBA3630
CTAAGCATATCCTAAGCATATCCTAAGCACATCCTAAGCATATCCTCCGCATTTCCTATCCACAACACCCCTCCTTCGCATAGCATTCCTATGCAAAAACATACACGAATGATTATCAGACCTCTACCCTTCCCTACCGCTTGGCGTAGTGGGGATGATAGGCCGCAATGGTGTTGCGCAGCGCTTCACGTGTGATGTGGGTATATATCTCTGTCGTCGAGATAGATGCGTGCCCCAACATCTCCTGCACCGCCCTCAGGTCGGCGCCGTTTTCCACCAGCTCCGTGGCAAAACTGTGGCGCAGCGAGTGGGGACTGATCTTCTTCTTGATACCAGCCTCATCCACAGCTTTTTGCAAAAAAATAAAAATCATCTGCCTGCTCAGGTGCCGCCCCCGACGGTTGAGGAAGACGTACTTTTCCTCGCCCATCTTTTCCGGCACATGCACCCGCACATGATGTATATAGGTGTCCAGCAGCTCCAACGCGCGCGGGTTGATGGGCACCCACCGCTCTTTATCGCCTTTGCCAAAGATCTGCAGGTATTGTTCTTCCGCGTAGATATTTGACAGCTTGAGGTTTACAAGCTCCGACACCCTCAATCCGCACCCGTACAGCACTTCCACGATTACGTAATTCCTCATCCCTTCGTATGTACTTAAATCAAAGGTTTTCTGAATTTCCGTAATCTCCTCATCAGTAAGCACATCCGGCAAATGCTTCGCCCTGACGGGGAAGTCAAGCAACTCAGCAGGGTTTTCTTTCACAACATCCTCTATCACAAGCATTTTAAAGAACGTCCGCCACCCCGATATCATCCGTCTCTGCGATGTCGCCGCTATCTCCATGTCGCACAGCAGGTTCAACAACTGCCTTAAATCATCCGTCTTAACATCCTCTGGTGCAACATCATGCTCTTTCATAAATTCAGCCAGATGACCCACATCGCGCAGGTAGGCCGCAACGCTGTTCGCAGCCATCCCCTTCTCAAGCCTCAGGTAGCCCTCAAAGTCTTCTTCATACCTCCCCCATGTTGCAGAAACATCCATCCGCCTACACCTTTTTTATTTTCCTTTAAACAACGAAAAAAACAAAATATAATTGCACGATTTCAAAAGTTTTTATACTTTTGTAGTCCCAAATGAATCAAAACATTTTTATAAACCATTAAAAAACACAATACTATGGCAAAAGTTGCTATCAACGGCTTCGGCCGAATCGGAAGAATGTCTTTCCGCGCCATGCTCGACCACCCCGAGCTCGATATCGTCGCTATCAACGACCTCACCGACGCGAAAACACTCGCCTACCTCTTCAAATATGACTCCGTCCACGACAACTTCGACGGCGAAGTGCACGCCGAGGACGACTACCTCGTGGTCAACGGCAAAAAGGTGAAAATCTACGCCGAACGCGACCCGCAGAACCTCCCCTGGAAGGACCTCGGTGTCGACATCGTCGTCGAAAGCACTGGCCTCTTCAAAAAACGCGAGCAGATGATGAAGCACATCAACGCCGGCGCCAAGAAGGTCATCCTCACCGTCCCCGCTTCCAAGGCTGAGGACGTCGACGCCACCGTCGTCATGGGCGTCAACGACAATGTCCTGACAAAGGAAATGCAACTCGTCTCCAACGCCAGCTGCACCACCAACTGCCTCGCCCCTGTCGCCAAAGTCCTCAACGACAAGTTCGGCATCAAGCGCGGCCTCATGAACACCATCCACAGCTACACCAACGACCAGAAGATCCTCGACCAGCCCCACAGCGACCTCCGTCGCGCCCGTGCCGCCGCCGTCAGCATCATCCCCACCTCCTCCGGCGCAGCAAAAGCCGTTGGCCTGGTCATTCCCGAACTCAAAGGCAAGCTCGACGGCTTCGCCATGCGCGTCCCCACACCCGACGGCTCCGTCGTCGACCTCACTGCTGAAATGGCCTGCAACGTCACAAAAGAGGAAATCAACGCCGCCATCAAAGAGGCCGCTGAAGGCCCCATGAAAGGCGTCCTCCAGTATGTCGAAGAACCCATCGTCAGCATCGACATCATCGACAACACACACAGCTCCATCTTCGACTCACTCCTCACACAGGTCATGGACGGCAACTTCGTCAAGATTGTCTCCTGGTACGACAACGAAAAAGGCTACAGCACCCGCGTCGGCGACCTCGCTGCCAAACTCGCAAAACTTCTCTAACGTCCTGATATGCTGTTAGAAAATAAAACTGCAATCGTGACCGGTGCCACCCGTGGCATCGGTCACGCTATTGCTGTCCGCTTCGCTCGCGAAGGCTGCAACGTGGCCTTCTGCGGCCGCTCTCGCAACGACGCCATGGTCGCCGTCGAACAAGAACTGCTCGCACTCGGCGTCAAAGCCAAAGGCTATGCCTGCGACGTGGCATGCATGGACCAGGCTCAGGACTTCGTCAAGCAAGTGCTCGCCGACTTCGGCCACGTGGACATCCTCGTCAACAACGCCGGCATCACCGACGACGCCGCCCTCAAACGCATGTCCGAAGAACAGTTCGACCGCGTCATGCGCACCAACATCCGCTCCGTCTTCTGCATGACCAAGGCCATCCAGCCTGCCATGTGGAAGCAGGGCTTCGGCGCCATCGTCAACATCGGCTCCGTCGTCGGCATCGCAGGCAACTACAACCAATCCAACTACGCCGCCTCAAAAGCCGCCATCATTGGCTTCAGCAAAAGCTGTGCCAAAGAGTTCGCCGCACGCAACATCCGCGTCAACGTCGTGGCCCCGGGCTTCATCGAAACCGAAATGACAGCCCAGGTCCCCAAAGAGCTCATGGACACCTGGTGCAGCCGCATCCCCATGCGTCGCCCAGGCACCTCCGACGAGGTGGCTCAGGCCTGCGTATTCCTCGCCTCCGATCTCTGCCCCTACATCACCAGCGTCGTCCTCCCCATCTGCGGCGGCATGGAAGACGCCTGAGATTGGGAATTGAGAATTGGGAATTGAGAATTGAGAATCACTTTGCCCATTAAACCCATCAACCCCATCAACCCCATCAACCCCATCAACCCCATTAAACCCATCAACCCCATTAAACCCATCAAACCCATCAACCCCATCAACCCCATTAAGCCCATCATCATGGGCTTCGTCCTGCTTTTCGCCGCCTGCGGCGGGCCACAACAGCAGGCTGCCACCACCGACACCGTCACCGACGACTACGGCCGCACCGTCGTCATCCCCGCCCACCCGCAGCGCGTGGTGAGCCTCTCCCCTGCCGTCACGGAAATCATCTACGCCCTCGGTGCACAAGACCTCCTCGTCGGACGCACCGACTTCTGCTCCTACCCGCCTCAGGCAGCCTCCTTGCCCTCCATCGGCGGCATCAGCAACCTCAACATCGAGAAGATTCTCTCCCTCAACCCCGACCTCGTCATCAGCGGCTCTATGGTGGGCAAAAAAGTCACCGACCAAATGGACGCTATGGGTACCCCCATGGTCTGCGTCATTGAAAAACCTCGCTTCGAAGCCCTCTACGACAACATCGCCGCCATCGGACTCCTCGTCGGCAAAGAGCACGAGGCCGACTCTTTGGTGAAAAGCCTGAAGCTGAGAGTGGAAAGATTATTAGCCGATTCTTCTTTTTCTTCTTCCAACGCTCATCTTTCATCTTGCTACTACGTCGTCGGCTTCGGCGCCGGCGGCAATTTCACCGCAGGGGGCAACACCTTCATCAACGACATCATCCGCATGGCCGGCGGACGCAACATCGCCGAAGGCGTCGATGGGTGGAGCTACAGCCTCGAAGCTCTGATGAAGGAGAACCCGGACTTTATCATCCTGCGCCGCGAAGACTCTGCTTCGTTCTGCGCCATGAAGCCCTACAACCGACTCCGCGCCGTGCGCAATGGTCACGTCATCGGTGTCGAAAGCGGCACCTTCGACTTGCAAGTACCCCGCAATATCGATGCCATCCTCTACCTAAGGAGCAAAATGGCCACCCGCTAAATCCTCTTGGGCGTTCCCCTCACTGGCTCGGCGTCTAACGGATTGTCCGGCCACGCGTGCTTGGGGTAGCGCCGCCGCAGTTCTTTGCGCACCTCGTAGTAGGTCCCCTGCCAGAAGCTCCGCAGGTCGCTGGTGAGTTGCACTGGCTTGAAGCCGGGCGAGAGGAGCTCCATCAGCACCGGCACTCCGTCAACCTGCGGCGTGTCTGTCAGCCCGAAGCATTCCTGCAACCTCACTCGCAGCACCGGCACCTCGGCACCCGGGCGGTATTCTATCCGTATGCGGCTGCCGCTGGGAACGGCAATATGGGTCGGCGCCAACCGGTCTACAGCCTGCTGCTGGTCGTAGCTGAGGCGGCTCCACACCACTTCCGTGAGGTCTATCTTCTTCAGCTCCACCGTCGTGGTGGCTCTCCCTATAAAGAGCGGCCCCCATTCGCTAACGCTCTGGCAGAGCGCATCGTTGTCTACCTTTGGCAGCTCCATCTCGGAATGCCGCGACGCGACAAAAGCAATGCGCCGCTGCAGGTTCTGCACGTCTGCTGTGAAGTCGAGCATCGAAGCTCCCTCCTTTGCAATGGCATCACAGATGACCTTCTGTATGGCTCCGACACAGTCTCCCGCCAATGGCCTCGTCTCTGACACAATGGCCCCAATTCGCTTCTCGCGACGGGCCACGACGACGCCTCTCTTTCCATCCCAACTGATGTTTTCGCGCTCTGTGGCAAAGGGTTGCAGGTCGACAGGGTCTACAACACTGGCCATGAACACCTTCCCCACCCCGCCCTGCTTGCAATGCATCGAGGCCGCCACAATCCACTCCTCGTTCGACAACGGGTCGGCACCCTCCACCGCAACAAGGTCACCACCCGACAGTTGGAACACCCCCACTCCCTCTTTCCACGCCTTCCCTATGCGTTCCGGGTAGGCGGAGGCCAAGAGCACACCGGCTTCGTATGGGTTTACCGGAGCATTGTCTTCTTTGGCATGAATCATCTCTGCATACTGGCGGGCTATCCTGACGATGCGCCCCCAGCGGCCGCCGCGCCCGCTGCGGCGTTCCCGCCGCAGCATGTCGAGGCGCGTGGCTATCGACACGTCTCCCTCGCCGGCCATAGGGTCTTTCTCTTCCAGTATGGCAGCAATGTCCGCTGCCAGCGCTTTGTTCTCCGCGCTGTCCGCCGCGAGCAGCATCTTTGCTATTCGCGGATGGCTGGGCAGTTTCGACAACGCACGCCCCGTTTCTCTCACCCTCCCCGCTTCGTCTAATGCACCAAGCGATTGCAGCAGTATGCGGGCATGGACTATCGCAGGCTTGGGGGGCGGCGTCATCCACGGCAGCCGCTCCACCTCACGCTCGCCCCAGATGGCAGCGTCAAGCACCAGCGATGTCAGGTCGGCATCCAGTATCTCCGGCCGCCGCACAGCCTCCATCCTCGCCTCAGTCCCCTTGCTCCATAGCCGGTAGCATACGCCCGCTGCCACGCGTCCCGCACGGCCGCTGCGCTGCGTGGCCATGTCTTTCGAGATGCGCACCGTCTCCATGTGGCTTAAGCCGCTGCGGGCATCGAAGACCATCTTGCGGCACAATCCGCTGTCCACCACCACGCGTACCCCCTCGATGGTGAGCGAGGTCTCGGCGATGGGTGTCGCCAACACCACCTTCCGCCCTCCCGCCACGCTCGGCGCTATGGCCCGCGCCTGCTCGTCGTTCGGCATCAGGCCGTAGAGCGGGTATATCTTCGTGCCTTCGAGTCGGCCGACAAGCATTTCCTCCACACGGCGTATCTCGCCCTCACCCGGCAGGAAGGCCAGTATGTCGCCCTCGTGCTCGCGGTGGGCTTGCAGTATCATCCGCGCCGTCTGTTGCGCCACATTCTGTGCGTCAGCCTCCTCTGCCGCATGGATCACCTCTACGGGAAACATCCGTCCTTCGCTCTCCAACACAGGACATTGCAAGGCCTCCGCCAGTGCCGCAGTGTCTATCGTGGCCGACATCACCACGATACGCAGGTCTTCGCGTAGCAGTTGCTGGCATTGCCGCGTCAGCGCAAAAGCTTCGTCGGTGTTCAGGCTCCGTTCGTGAAACTCGTCGAATACCACCACCGCGACGCCCTCCAACGCCGGGTCGTCGAGCAGCATCCGCGTCAACACCCCTTCTGTCACCACCTCGATGCGCGTCTTTGCCGACACCCGGCTCTCGAACCTTATCCGGTAGCCCACAGTCTCTCCCACACTCTCCCCCACCAGCCATGCCATACGCGTGGCAATCTGGCGTGCCGCCACCCTCCTGGGTTCCAGAACAATAATCTTGCCATCGGTAGCAGGAAGCATCGTTAGCGGCAGCAGGGTCGACTTGCCCGCCCCGGGTGCCGCCGTCACAATGGCCGCCCCCGAACTCCGCAACGTCTCGTTCAGCCGCCACGCCACCTCCGCCACCGGCAGCCGCCCCAGCTCCTCTCTCAGTCGATCAGTCATATATATCCCATAACGCAAAAATCGCAAGTTTATTGTCCGCCACCGCAGTGTTTTATCGTTTCAACCTCAAGCCCTGCATCATGTTGACGTGTTAATAGCCTCCGACTGTTTTCTGCCGTCAGAGTCCACTTTATAGAAATCTTCTTGAAAGAGTCGTTAATATGCAGCAAGGACCGCTTCTCCTGTATTATTTTTTCATCTGATAGCATCTGGTATGCCGACTGGACATAGTAGCGTTGCCCCCCTTTGTTATAGCCACAAAATCCACTTCCAAAGTCTGTCGAGGCTCTCCCTGTGGCCTGACAATCACATTGCCCACATCCACGCTGACTATTGCCACGTGCATTCATCAGATGCTCAATACATTTCGGGTGTTCAACGGTCATTGTATTTCGATTTCGTGGTTATACATCCATTTTTTCGAAATGTAAAAGCACAACTGTTTTTGAAATTGGAAAAAAATTATTATAACGACCTTGTCAGCCAGATTGCCGTCACCCCACGGCGAAGTCTCGTGTATTCCCACTAACGCATTCACACGTTCTGCCTCGATAGAGGCTTTGTGGTATGCCTGCGAGCTCCGCTGAATAAATCATATGTAGCGAGTCAGCACCACTGAAATTAATCAAATCAAGCGAAAAATGCATTAACGTCTTGTTTGTAATGCATTTTTTTTAGTGCAAATTTTAATGCAGACGCACTTTTTTTAGTGCATATTAAAAACATTTTGTATCTTTGCAGTCGGAAACAAAAACGACAACTCACCATGATTGACGATGTATTATACGAGTTTATGCGCGAGCAGTTGGCAACGACAAGCCTTGATTTTGTGCGCTATTTATATCCACATATTGATTGGACATTGCGGATGTTCGGTCTTGTGGGCCCGCGAGGCGTGGGTAAGTCAACCCTCATAAAACAGCATATAATCTTCGAAAAAGACAACCAAAAGGCGCTCTATATCTCGGCCGACCACAGTTATTTTGCCAACCACACGCTCTTGGAGGTGGCCTCAGAATGGAACAAAGAAGGGGGCACTCATCTGTATATCGACGAGATACATAAATATGAGAATTGGTCGACAGAACTAAAAAACATCTACGACGGTTATGGGGCGTTGAAAGTAGTCTTCACAGGATCGTCGGTGCTCGACTTGCTCAAGGGGCAGGCCGACTTGAGCCGTCGCGCTGTCATATACACCATGCAGGGACTCTCGTTCCGCGAATATCTTGAGATGTTCCACAGCATCAAGATACCACAATACTCGTTGGAGGATGTTATCGCCAACAAAGTAGACGACACCGTGCTTCCCCATCCGCTTCCGCTATTTAGGCAGTATCTCCAGGATGGTTACTATCCTTTCAGCAAAGAAGGTGCATTCCGGTCACGACTCGACCAAATCATCACCCAAACCCTCGAATCCGACATCCCGCAATATGCCTCCCTCTCCGTCTCCACGGGACGCAAACTGCGTAGGCTGATGGCCATTGTGGCGCAGAGTGTTCCTTTCAAACCCGACTATTCCAGCATTGCCAACGCCCTTGGTGTCAGCCGCAATGTGGTGCCCGACTATCTTATATTTATGGAACGAGCGGGGATGATTGGCCAGCTACGTGATGAGACTGGTGGGGTGAGAAGCTTGGGAAAGGTGGAGAAAACCTATCTCGACAACACCAACATAATGTATGCCCTTGGGTCGGACAGTACCAACAAAGGCAACCTGCGTGAGACCTTCTTTTTCAATCAGACGCGAGTAGTAAGCGATGTTATCTCATCAGGAGTTTCCGATTTCATCATTGGTGACCACACCTTCGAGGTTGGCGGTAAAAAGAAAGGAAAGAAACAAATTGAGGATGTTGCCAACGGCCATATCGTGAAAGACGACATAGAGTACGGCCACGGAATAAGCATACCGCTGTGGACGTTTGGGCTGCTCTATTAAACAACAACTCCCGCATTAACGCATTCACACGTTCACGCATTCTTAAAGCGCATTCACGAATTCTGCCTGGCTCCATATGAGTGAAACTGCCTGTGGCCGTTTTGCCGGCCTGCGTGGTATGCCTGCGACCACTGAAAGTGTGATGAGCACCGCTTTAATACAAAGTAATACAGCGAATAACACCTTTGAAAAAAAATTATTGCAGCGAGTCACCTTGAGGAACAAACGCATTCTTGATGCCTTCTTCGTGGGTTCTTTGATTATTCTTTGTCGATTCTTTGTGTCTTATTTTGAATTAACATAAAAATAATATAATATTTGAATGACAATATGTAAAACTAGAACTTACGTAACGGTAGTACTAACAGTTGCTTAAAATATCTCTGTCGACCTTCTCGCTCCCAGTATTCATATTCTTTTTCCGTCGCTTCTTTATCAAACGTCAACTGGCTTTGTTCAGAAATTTTAAAACCGTGATTTGATACTGTTCGACAAAAATCCTCCATGTTTCTCCCAGGGTAATATTTTGTTCTACACAGTTCCACTGCCTTCATAGAGAATAATGGTTGTTTCAAAAAATTACACATCATAGTTGCAAGTAAATCATCAGGAAAAAACTTTCTACTTTGTTGTGATAAATCGTATATTAATTTCGATATTGCTGTGTCATGTCTAAAAAACACCCGTTCAACGCCGTCTACTTCATTAAAATTCTTACCATTTGGTAAATTCATTACAAGTGCGGCTTGTTTCCCTGGTCTATTGAAATATTGAATACCAATTGCATGAACATTTTTATTTCTCACATTACCTGCAGGTAACGTCCATCTATATCGATAGAAGACGCCATACTTGAGGCTATTTTTATCTGATGTATCTATAGGTGAATATGCGCCATTTTTATAAATAGTTGTTGCAAAGAAAGCTGCCACCCATTTGTTTGCAGTCAAATCCAACAGTGTGGTTTTTATTCCATAATGCTGAGCAAGCCCTTCTAAATGAACTGGGATTTTAATATTGAATAATTTGTTATCATAAGAAAAACGATTAATAATAAAGTCCCAGATTACAGGATGAGAATATAAGCATAATTGTAACTCACAAATCTGTAATATAGAGCGCAGTAACTCTTTTTCCATATCCTTCTCTCGGCATAATGATGAAAGACAATGAGGGAAAAATGCATTTTGTCCTCGATAGAATACCAATGGCGTTTTGCTTGTTGGCATTAGTTCTACCTCGCCTTTTGCGTTATCTGAAGCCATTAATAAATAATGCCCATCCCGTGTTATTTGAGTCAAGACATTCTCTTGATGAAGAAGAGGGTATCTATTAAGGATATGAGACTCTTCTTCTTGTATAATATCTTGTATAATATCAATTATAGTTGGGTATTGTTCAATATCATTGCTTGGTATCTTGCCCCATCGATTCCAATCTATCATAGTTGAGTCTCAAAATTTGAACACCATTGTTTAACAATCTCAATTGATTCTCTTTCTCTACCAACCTCATTGAGTATTTCGGCTCTTTTTAATTCAGAAAACATAGCTGCGTGTTGGCTCCTCACGTCGCATGCCTTTTCAGTAACCTCTCTCAGTAGTTCCAAAGACACATCCTTTAACCCCTTTTTGTTCACAGCAAGGGCGGTGTAGTATTTTGCTGTCAACATAAATCTTATATTGTTTAATTCCTCTGATATCACTATTACATCACCTAACGATTCAATACAATCATCATAATTCCCCCTAAGGTACTGATGTTTTGCATACTCCAAAGTATAAATCGCATAGTCTGCTTTATGCATAGTTTGCTTTGCCACATTCCGTGCAGAATTTATTGCGCTTTCTATATTGTCTTGGTCGCACAATTTACAATATTCAATTTTGGCAAACAAGCCTGATGACTTATAATAGTAGTCTTCTGAATCCAGTAATGCATCTATGCAGAAGTTTGCCTCATAAAATCGTCCTGAGTCAAATAAATGAAAAACGATCATTTTCCGGACATCGTTTTTATGACTATCCTTTTCTAGTTTGTCAATTAAATTCAATGCTTCTGAGCAAGCCTGATTCCTTTTAATATCATCGGCAGAGCTTAATTTATCGTATATTTCAACGACAGCACTATTATATTCTTCTATTGTCATACTTTTTTTTGCATAGATACTATGTGAATTAAGATTTTCTTTTGCATATATTTGGGTGATTGACAGACCTCGCCTCCCAGCCCAACACTGGAGGAAGATAGAACTCCTTCAGCATCCATAATGGTTCTTTCTTTACGTTTATTATCTTACCAACCTTATCATTCCAAATTTCGTTACGATATCCGTATGTGGCAATCAGCATCGTTGCAAATCCCAAAGTTGCCTCTATTGCATTTCTTAGATTTGCCTCTTTAAAATTATTGATTCTATCATGCTTCACATCGTTATATGCTTTGTACCAACTTGGTGATTTTGAATTTTCTTTAGGCTCCCATTCTCCAAAAGGTGTATTCCCTCCCACTTCGTTAATATACCGAAACGACAATGTATAATCAGACAGTTTCATTGGGGTAATTAGTTGTCTATAATCGTTCATGTTTGGCCTATCAACTATATAGCCATTGCCATTTAAAACAGACTTCATAAGTGAATCAACTTCTGTGCATGAAAGAATGAGAACATTTCTAATTGCATTACCAAACACCTTCATATTACGACTATGTGGACTTACCACTTTAAATATGTCAAATAGTTCGTCTAGAATTAATTCAAGTTGTCGGATATAGTTATTATAATCTCGCAAGTTTTCTATTGCAGGGTCTACGTAATAGTCTGGTGATACATCTTGCAGTGGATTAATATCATGAATGTTAGAGAAAAAAGAAGTATAAAGTGGTCTGTAAATATTGCTATATCTTTCACCACAATCAAGAGTCATTTTGGTCAGAGCAATACGTTCAATAGACACTCTATTGCATTCTGGCACTATACTGATAAGCTGTTTTTTTAAGTCTGACTCTTCGGAATACTCTAATTCCGTTTTTTCACGAATGCAGTATTTCTCGCCTATAATTATTCTTTCTATTTCTTTTCCTGAAATTTTTGCCAAATAATTATAGAACCATAGATGGTATTTTATCCCTGTATTGTCAGTTGTGATTATAAATGTACTTGTTTCCATATAAAAAAACCAACATTTATTTTATCAATCTTCCCCTAATCATCAATTCGTGTTTAGCTGTTTCTCTATACCACGCCATAAAAGCGTGCATATTGGTTCGTTCTCTTCGTTTGTCTTCTTCTGATGCAAATCGGGTTTCATCAATGTCAGCCTCGTATAGGTCAATTATGTAATCAACACCTTTGTCCAATGTGGATTCTTTTATTGTGACAGGATATCCCATTGCATCAACTATGGCAATATTAAAAAACTCCACCCAGTCTGGGTAGTTCATCAAGAGCTTTATTTTCTTCACACGCTTACGAATGTATGGAGAACCATACTGTTCTAGCAAGAATAGGAATAAGTCTGCTATTGTCTTTATGTCTCTCATTTCACTTTTTCTGATGGAAACGAGCAGATTTTCATTTTATTGTGCATTCCTTTCAATCGCTACTATTATAGATTCAACATTGACGTTTCATTTTTTTGAAAGTAACTCATTCTTTAATTCTTTGCATGGTTTGAAGACAGGCTCTTGGTGTTCGGGAATCACAAATAATTTTCCGGATGGGGCATGAAAATGGCGAACTGCTCGTCTTTTCAAAACGAAACTCCCAAATCCGCGAAGAGTTACGTTGTCACCTTCAGATAAAGTACATTTAATACACTCCATCATCTGTTCAATAATTAACTTTGCTGCCGATTTGTCAATACCAGTCCTATGTGATATAGTATCTACAATTTGAGCTTTAATCATACTGTATTATATATTTAGATTTGACTTTCGTATTCTTGTTTGGAAAATGATATAGAATTGTCTATGGTAAGTATTTCATCATATGACAAACCGAATAATTTAAATATTATTCTATCAATACTGCGTTCCTGTACAAGTGTATCTGCATAAGGATCGTTGTGTTTTGTTAATAGAATTTCATTTACTATTTTAATGATTTGGTCTTGACTATCTTTGTCTGCATGTGGTATCGGCAGTTGTTCATACAAATAAGTCTGTATTTCTGGAAAAACATCAGTTTTTTTTGTTGAGAATCTCTTTTTGTAATAATAATCCAAGGCTCTTGAGTTGATGCAGGCAAGTAGGTAAAGCAAATCATACGTGCAATCGATCTTCTTCTTTATTCCATATACATTCTTGTTGAATCCATAATTTTTTTCTAAGGAAACTGTTGCTTCAAGCATTGAATCAACCCTGCGTAAATAAATTGACTCTCCGTCATAGTATTCTTTAAGTCGTCTGTATTCTTTATGGGAAGTTGGTAAATATGTTTCGTTCCATGCTATTGAATACTTATGCATATCTTGCCCAATTAACGTTTCGATGCCATCGTTACTTTCTCTTAAATACTTCTTTGAGACTTCAGCTCCTCTTTTTGATTCTGTTAGACTTCCCAATGACACTCCATTATTGTACATTTTTTGAAGGATAGAGATGGTATTGTCATCTAATCCATATGTAATTTCGTAATATTTATTTGTTTTACAATATTCTTTTTTAATATCATTTAGCCTCATAAATGACCTCGTGTTGAGGTTGAAATCATAGTAAGGTATGCTGTCTATGTGAGGAATACTACATTTTAATAAAGTAATAACATTTTCTGTGACAGCATCAAAAGGATTACACGTATTTAGTGACAGCAAATCAATTTTGTTCAAGAAGTATTGTCGAATCTTATAGTCCTCCTTGTTTAATAGATAAAACTTTGGTGTAATCATCGAAATAACACCACCTTGGCAACATAGATCCTTTATTGAGATTTCAAAGAACATTTTATAAAGGTCGCTATTCCAATCGTATTGAGGATATGATCCAACGGGAACCACAACATACGGCGGGTTTCCAATTACAATATCAAACCCGCCGTTGTCGAAGATGTCTTTGAACCAGGTGTGCCAGAGGAAGAAGTCTTGGTTGGCGGAACAATCCATCTTCTCCAACTTGGCGAGGGAAGCGGGTGTGCCACCGATGCTCTCGCGGATAAGGGTCTTCACCTCTTCGTTGATGGCCTGTCGCATACTGGCTTTCTTCTTGTGGTCGGTGACGGAAAAATACTCACGCAACAGGCGTTGCAGGTTTTGTCGGCTGGTATGGCTATCAATACCCAACACCAACTGCATCGATTTGGATTGTCCGCCACGCAGACGGCTCGAGATACGACTGAGGTCGAAACCCTCAAAACTCTCGATAAGGCTGTTTCCCTGCATAAACTTGTAGTCGAAATTGGGCAAGGGCTCTGGCTCCTCGGCATCCACCACAATGCTCAGCCAGAAACGCAAGCGGGCGATGTCGATGGCACCTTTCTCTATATCTACGCCATAGATGTTGTTCTCGATGATTTCTTTCTTTAACTCTACGCGGGAAGAGGTCTCTTCTATTGCCTCGCGGCAACGCCAGAGCTCATTTAAAAGGCCCATTGGGAAAGCACCGCTACCAATGGCGGGGTCACAGATCTTCACTTCGCGGAGGGCAGTGTCTAATGCTTCACGATAGGGTTCTAATTCTGACGGAAACTCATGGTGCTCAACGAATCTTCTTATACACCTGCTCGTTTCACTCGCGAAATCTTGGGAATCTTGTAAATTATTATTAGCTTTGCTACGCTCGCAATTGGATGCGTCAGCAGAATCTACAAGATTTACAAGATTTCTGCCCGCAGGGCAAGGCAATTCAGATACGCGAGAGGAGAGGTATGCGATAAGGCTTTCCTTGCACATATAGCGCACTATCTCCTTGGGGGTGTAGAATGCTCCTTTGGCTTTGTTGTCCTCCAGCAGGCTCTCGAAAATCTTGCCCAGCATCTCGGGGTCGACACCCACCTCGGCATCGTCGGGGTCGTTCTCGTCGACAGTGAAGTTATAGGAGGCCATAAAGGTGAACAAGTCCTCAAAGAGCGAGGTCGGCAAAGTGATATTCTGCTCATCGACAGCATCACGCTCAAAAAGGCCTCCGTTCAGATAAGGCAACTCCTTCCAATCCTCCAACAAGCCCATATCCCAACCTTTTGATTTGAACAATTGCTCTCGGTTGGCTTTCTCGGTGTTGAAGATACCAAAGAACAGCGGCTCCAGCACCTGCTCGAGGAAGTCGCCTTGATGCGGACTGAAGAAGAATAGGTCGTGCAGAAAGGCAAGGTTGCCGTTCAGCCAGCCTTTCTTCTGCAGGAAGTGCAGGAAGACAATGCGTCCCATCATCTTCTTCACGTAGTCGTGAATGGTGGCACCTTCAAAGCCCTGTCCCTTCAACTCATTGATGATAATGTCGTAGTGGCGATGGTATTCATCGAAGAACTCCTTGCTGAGGGCATCGACAGAGAAGGCCTCCCTGAGGTCGGACAACTTGAAACGGCCATTCTTCTCCGCCACCTTTCCCAATCGCTCTAACGGAGTTTTGTATTGTCCCTGCTCATCACCCAGGATATACGAGAAACGCTTGGCTGCGGTATTGCCCTCCTTGAGGTCGCAGATATAGGAGAGTCGCCAATGATTCCCGTCGTCGAAGACGGCTATCGCTCCATCGACATCATATTTCAGGTAAGGCTGTATCAGCTTACGCAACCCCACCCGTTTGCGGCGCACATCGCCGCCATCGGCTACACGGGTGTAGAAGAAACCCAACAGACGACCGTCGGCATCTTCCATCTGGCCGATGAAATAGCTCTTGTCGCCTTCGGAGTTGGTGTCAAGCAACTCAGGGCGTGTAGCCACATTGTTGCAGCCAAAAAGACGGTGGACAATCTCGTCACTATAGGTCGTATAGTCGAATGGGAATTTGAATATCTTGCGGAGGGTTTCGGATGAGGTCATATTTCTTGTTTTTTAGTGTATTGTTTATTTGATGGTCGCTGCGCTCAAAATTTTAGAAAAATTCTATCCAAAATTTTCCAAATTCCTTTTTATAATTTTCTTCATTCAATTTTCTTGTAATTTTGAGGCCGTAGGCCGACCATAAATATTTAAATGAATGTTTCGGAGAGGATGATTTCGGCGGTGGTGTTGGCGATGTATGACGCGGTGGGTTGCGACTGTTGGGGCTGGCTGTAGCGGGTGTCGAGGTCTTCAAGCTGCTCCACTATCTTGATGGTGGGGATGGGCTCTTTCTTGTGTTTGCGCGACATACGAATGAGGGCATCGGCCAGCTGGTTGTAAGTTCCGCGTTCCACCATCTGTTTCAAGCGGTCGACAGTACGACGACCTTCATCGTCGAGCATCGGACGCACCTCGCGTAGGAAAGCGGCGGCTTTCTTGGCGTCGTTGTCTTTGCTGCCGATCTTGGGTTTGTCGTCCTGATGCTCACGCTGCTGGTCGAGGGTGTATTGCTTCAAAGCTGTCCGCACCTGCTCATAGTGGAGAGTCTCGCTGTCGTCAAACGACACAGCCTTCTCTTCAGGCTCAGCATAGAAGATATCAGCTGCCTCAAGGAAGGAAAGTTCTCGGATTGATTCGCCAACAAGATAGAAAGCCTTCTTGAAGTCTGACGATAGATACGTTACTGTTGAATTTTCAATTTTCAATTTTGAATTTTCAATTCTACAGCATCGGCTCTTGGGTGGCAACTGTTTTATTTTGCGGTAGAGTGTGGGGTTGGTGTCGTGGAGATGCCGCACCTCGCGCAGCAGTTCAAGGCTGCGGTCGGTCTCGTCGCGCACGTCGGCATTGAAGAGTTTGAACTCATGCACCATTTCCTCGTGCGAGTAGATGCGGGTGTCCTCGCCGAGGGCGGAATGGAAACTCTGAAGTTTGATGAGCGAGTTCTTCTTCAGGCTGATGATGGCATCGCCCGGGTCGGAGGGGTAGAACATATAGTTGTAGATGGCGTCGGCGGTGGAGCCGATACGGTTCACACGACCGATGCGCTGCATCAGACGGGTGGCGTTCCATGGGCTGTCATAGTTGACGATGACATTGGCGCGGTGCAGGTTGACGCCCTCGGCCAACACGTCGGAGGTGATGATGATGTTATAGTCGTTTCGCCACTCCTTCTTGTATTTGGCATCGAAGTTTGCTTGTATGGTCTCGCGCAGACGATTGCGGTTCTTGGCGCAGACGGCAAGGATATCGCAGCGGTGCAGACGTTCTTTCAGTTCCTTCTCCAAGTAGTTGACGGTATCGACACTCTCGCTGAACACCACCAGCTTGCCTTCGAGATTCTTGCTCTTGTCGAAGAGTTCATCCTCCAGCATACTGACGAAGAGGTCCAACTTGGGGTCGGATTTCACCTTGTCCCACCGCTTGCAGAGTTTATCTAACACCTCGGCGTCGTATTCAAGCATCGGAAAGAAATCAGGCTTGAAGTCGGCAGCACTGAACACAATCTCAGTCTGTTCAAAGCCCTTGCCGATGGCTAGCTCGATTATCTCGTCCAACTCCATCCCGTCGGCCTGCAATTTCTTTACATTCAGCTCGGGGGCGATGATTACTTTGTCCTCGTTGAACATCTTGATCATGCCATTGGTGGCGTCAAGTAGCGTGTGGAGCGAACGGCGGAAGGCATCGAAGCTGCTCTCTAGACGTTTGACCATGTGGGTTTGGTAGATGCCTGCCAGCGAGTCGGCCACCTGCTTGGCTTTCTTGCCTGATGGAACTTTATAAGATGGACAATATTCCACAGCACGATAGCGGGCATAGTTGAGGCCGCTGCCGTCGAACATATCAGGATTGTCTTCTTTCAGGTTTGCGGTGGGAGTGTCCACCAGTTTCTTGTAGGTGTCGACAAAGAGCATCAGCACATCGGGCGACATCTGATAGGTGCGGTCGGTGGGGTCGAGCAGTTGCGGGAAATGAATCTCGCCGGCATAGCGAGGTTCGTGCTGGATGTTGCTGCGGGTGCGTCGCACCATCACCTTCTCCAACACTGTGTGGCGCATCTGCTGGTTGATATCGTCGATATGGCTGGTGAGGTAATCGGCACTCAGGACACGACGTTGCGACATGAGGCTTTTGAATTCCTTAATCCACGGAGCGAAAGTGTCGGCGATGTTGCCCACCCCGTCAAGCGTGCAGCGGGCGGTATCCTGGAACAGCAGCAGCTGGTTCTTGATATCCTCCGGCGTGTTGTTGAGCGGGGTGGCCGAGAGCAGGAGAACACGCTTGCCTCCTTTTACATTGCCCTTGTTGAGTCGTGCCGACTTGCAGATGCGCTGCAGCAGGTCGTAGTTGTCGTTGCTATCGTGTCTGAAGTTGTGCGCCTCATCGACAATGATAAGGTCGTAATAGCCTGGTTGACTGAAGTTGTCAGATCCCTCAATCACCTTTTCCAAACTGCCATTGGTGATAAAGTGACTGAATTTGTTTTTGATACGGAAGTCTGCAAAAGTGTCTTCCCAGTTGCTTTTAACTGCAGGTGGGAAGATGACGAGGATGCGGGTGTTGTCGCCATTGGCGGCGATGAAACGCTGAGCAATCATAGCAGCCACTACGGTTTTACCCAAACCCACCACGTCGGCGATAAAGCAGCCGCCGTGTTGCATCATAATGTCATATCCCTGCACCACAGCGTCGCGCTGATAGGTGAGGTTGTCGTAGTTTTCAGGGAGTTGCGGAATGAAATCATCCTCGACCTGGTTGCCGAAGTGGTCGATGAGCATCCGCATGTATAGTTCGTATGGCGTAGGTTGATGCTCTTCTGGTGCAAGATGCGTCTTACCGACGATATGGTTCACATCGTCCAAGGTCACCGGAATGGCATCGTTCCAGAGTTGCTGGAACTGTTCCTCGCAATAGTGCACATCGTCATAGTCCTTCATGGCCACATTGAGCTCGTAGCGAGGTGGCTCGGTAGTGCCGAGTCCTTGGGCGCTGAGGTTGCTGCTCCCCATAATGACCCAGCCGTCGCTGTGTTCACTGTGGTTCTTGGGCAGGCAGAGGTAGAACTTGGCGTGGAGGTCTTTGGTGGGGTGGATGCGCAGTTGCAGGCGGCCTTCCGATATATCTGTGCAGAACTGACGGATGCCCTCGTCCACTTCGGAAGAGTATTCGGATTGATAGACATCGCGAAGGAAATCTTCGCAGTATTGTTCCAGACTTACCTCCTTGTCGCCAAAGAAGAGTTTGCCAGCTGCCTGCGACTGGCGGAAGAGATTGTCGATATTGATGCCGACGAGGATCTTGATTTCCTGTGTGGCATCCAATTCCTGGCGCAGTTTGAAATATCCTGAAGAACGAAAATAGCCAACCACGGCATGGAAGATGTCGAAGTTGGCCATAGCAGAGGCGATGCCGTGGAACTTGTCTAACAGCGTCGCATCGATATTGTTGAAAAACTTGGTGCTCATAAGGCTCAGCGTTTGTCGCGCTTCCGCCTTTCAGAGCATCATAAAAAAGTTATCCGTGAAACTCTCTTTGTACGTGGAGGCTCGCCAAAGCCTGTACTACAATTAAGAAAGCCCACGGATACCCGTGAGCGTTCTGCTTTCTTTTGTAGTACAGTTTGAAATTTGGCGATTTCCACGTACAAAGCAAAAGCAAAAACGCTTTATATTATGTCGTTATATTCTCTTTATTCTATTCTGTTTCTTACTTTTATTGCTGTGTTTTTTTATTGTTTTTTTATCTGTTTCGTGCTGCAAAGATACTACTTTTCTTGGATACTTTCGTTCTCTTTTCTTCGAAGTTGTTCCTTCACTTCGTTCACTTCGTTGATTAATTGCTGCTCAGTGGGAAGGTAAAGTTTATATTCTGAAGCCAGAATGGTTTTATTGTCTTCGGGCAGAGTCGTGCGTACAAGTGTATCGTTTTTACGAGTACAGAGTAGAATTCCTATTGTGTGGTTTTCGTCAGGGAGTCTCTCATAGCGGTCGTAGTAGTTGACATACATCTGCAACTGTCCGAGGTCTTGGTGGGTAAGTTCACCTGTTTTGAGTTCAATCAGGACAAAACTCCGCAACAGTCGGTTGTAAAACACCAAATCGACGAAAAACTCATCGTCCTCAAGCAGAATACGCTTTTGCCTGGCCACAAAAGAGAATCCTTTCCCCATTTCGAGCATAAATTCGGCAATATGGGTTATTATTGCCTGCTCTATGTCTTTTTCGTAGTATGCTGCCTCACGTTTTAGACCGAGAAATTCCAAAACCGCAGGTTGTTTGATTATTTCCTGTGGAGTTTCAGGGATACGTTCTTTTCGTGCCACTGCTAAAACCGCATCTTTGTCATTGCTCGCGAGAAGACGTTCATAAAGCAACGAGTCAATTTGGCGTCCTGTTTCACGAGCAGTCCACGCATTGTTGACCGATTCCAACTCGTAATACTCTCGTTTATCAGGGTCTTCGATTTGGATAAGTCTCCGATATTGAGACCAATTCAATTGCGAACGCAGTGTGTTCGCAATTGGATAAATGCGATAAAACTGGCGGGCTTGTTCGAGTTGACGGACACCAAATCCACTACCGTACTCTGGCTCAATTGCTTTTGCCAAGTTACGAATCAGATAGGTGCCATAGTCGGCACGGGCTTTGCCTTGCTGTTCTTCTTCCAAGATCCGCTTGCCCAAATGCCAATACATTTGCACCCGACAAAAGTCGACGCTTCGAACGGCATTGGCCCGGGCATCATTGATTATCTGGCGTATATCGGTAACAAATTCTTGTCGAACAACGGAAGTATTGTCAATTTTCTGTTCCATCTTAATTATAGGCAAAAACGCTTTATATTATGTCGTTATCTTCTCTTTATTCTATTCTGTTTCTTACTTTTACTGTTGCTTTTATTATTGGTTTTTTTATTTGTTTCGTGCTGCAAAGATACAAAACTATTTCGTTATTTTGCGATGTTATTTTAACAGACGCTAATCTTGAACCGATTGAGTCCGGCCTGACTTCTAATTGTGGCGAATTCGCCATAATTAAAATCGGGATTGTACACCTTCTCCCATATGCCTATGTATTCCAATGTATTACGATTACGCAGCCAGTCGGTGACAAAGAAGTCACCATCTTTGGCTTGTAGCATATCTGTCAAGCAGATATAATCCTCAGCCCCCTGTTTGATTACCGTAATTGGTGTATCTTGTACTATTATCTTGTTAGCCATATGTTTCCAACCGATTCCTATCCTGTTGTTATATCTCTATTTTATTATGTTTTGTTGTTGTATCTCGGTTTGTTTTCGTGCTACAAAGATACAGTTTTTATCAATTCATCTGATGACGAGAAGGTTTTAAAAACCGGGCAGGTCTATCCAGAGGGTGGGGAGCATCAGGAGGAAACCAACGAGGATGAGTGCGACGATGAACTTCCAGACCCATTTGAGCCAGGTGCCGTAAGGGATGCGCGCCATACCCAGGACACCGATGAGCACTCCGCTGGTGGGTGTGAGCATGTTGGTGAAGCCGTCGCCGAACTGGAAGGCCAGGACGGTGGTCTGGCGCGAGACATTGATGAGATCGGCGAATTGGGTCATGATGGGCATGGTGAGGGCTGCTTTGGCCGAGCCGCTGGGCATAACGACATTGAGCAGCGTCTGGAAGAGGTACATCACGCCGAGGGAGGCCACTTCGCCGGTTTGTGCCAATGAGCGTGTGAGTCCGTAAAGGAGGGTGTCAATTATCTTTCCATCCCTGAGAATGAAGATGATGCCCGAAGCGAGACCAACCACGAGCGCTGCCGAGAGAATGTCTTTGCAACCTTCGAGGAACAGCTTGGCGATATTGTCGGCACTCTGGCGGTCAATGATGCCGGCCAGGATACCCATAGCGAGGAAGAGTGCCGAGATTTCAGCAATATACCACCCCCAGGCAAGTACGCCGACGACAAGTGCCACGATGGTGAGGAGGAGCAGTATCAGGATGAGGCTGTGTCTGGTCTCCAGCCGGCAGTTGTCGGTGGCCTGCTGGCGCGCACGCCAGTAGTCGTCGAGCTTGTACACAGGGCTGCACTCGGGTCTGACTTTCACCCTATGGGCATACCACAGCACGAAGGCAATGCCGATTGCGGTCAGCACCACCCAGCAGAAGAGGCGGTATTCCAGCCCCGAGAAGAGCGGCAGGCCGGCAATACCCTGTGCAATACCTATGGTAAAGGGGTTCAGCATGGCACCTGCAAACCCCACATGCGCAGCCACATAGCACATACACACTCCCACGATGGAATCGAAGCCCATCTGGATGGCCAGCGGGATGAATACCACCACGAAGGCGATGGTCTCCTCGCTCATGCCGAAGATGGCGCCAAAGAGACTGAACATCAACATTACCAGTGTGATGATGATATTCTCCACCCCCAGCTTGCGTATCCATTTGTAACGGCCCAGACGCTGCACCCGCCGCAGAAAGGCCATGACGCCGATGTCGATGGCGTGGCTGTTGTTGAGTATCCAGAAGGCGCCGCCCACCATGAGGATGAAGACGATGATGTCGGCCTTGTCGACAAAGCCATTGAAGAGTGCCGAGAAGACCTGCCAGGTTTGTGGCGCCGCTTCGACGCGGTGGAAGGAGCCGCCCACCACCACCTCGCGCCCGTCGACTTCCTGCCGCTGGAATTCTCCCGCCGGCACGACCCACGTCATCATCGCCGCCAACACGATGAGGGCGAAGACGATGGTAAAGGTATGGGGGATTTTCTTCACGTGGGCAGTTGCTAGTTGGCAGTTGTTAGTTGGCGGCGGCGCGGATGGCGTCGGCATCGATGTGACAGTCGTGCTTGAGTTGGGCAACGGGGCCATGAGTGACGAACTCGTCGGGGATGGCGAGGATGCGCACCTGAGCTACCACCGCAGGGTGGCGGGCGGCGAAATACTCCATCACCGCCTCGCCGAAGCCACCTGCACGCACACCGTCCTCGACTGTGACGATGCGCCGATATCCTGCGGCGGCGATCTTGTCGAGCATCATGGTATCCAGCGGTTTGAGGAAGCGCATATCATATACTGCGGCATCCAGCTCGCCGGCCACCCGGAGAGCATCGTTGCCCACCGTGCCGAGGGTGACAAAAGCCAGGTCTCCCCCACCCTGTCGCAGACAGCGACCGCGACCGACGGGCAGCTCCTCAAACGGCGACTGCCATTCGACATGCTCGCTGAGGCCCCGCGGATAGCGAATCACCCAGGCGCCACGGTCGGGCATCTGTGCGGTAAACATCATGTTGCGAAGGTCGTGCTCGTCGATGGGAGCGCAGATGGTGAGGTTGGGCACGGGACGAAGCGCGGCGAGGTCGAAGAGACCGTGGTGTGTAGGCCCGTCGTCGCCCACCAGACCGGCACGGTCGAGGCACATCACGACGTGCAGCCGCTGCAGGGCCACGTCGTGGATAATCTGATCATAGGCCCTCTGCGCAAACGACGAATAGATGTTGCAGAACGGCACCATGCCGCCTGCGGCGAGACCCGCGGCGAAGGTGACGGCATGCTGCTCGGCGATGCCCACATCGAAGACACGGTCAGGCATACGCTCCATCATCAGGTTAAGCGAACAACCTGTGGCCATTGCCGGCGTGATGCCCACAATGGAGGGGTTTTGTTCGGCCAGTTCGATGATTGTGCGACCGAATACCTCCTGGTACTTGAGGGGGCGCCCGTCGTCGGCCGAGGGTATCTGCTCGCCGGTGCGGATGTCGAAGCGGCCGGGAGCGTGGTAGACCACGGGGTTCTGTTCGGCCTGACGGAGTCCTTTGCCCTTGGTGGTAACGATATGCAACAGCTTGGGGCCTTCCAACTCCTTGAGGCGCTGCAGCATATCGACCAGCTGGCGTATGTCGTGCCCGTCGATAGGGCCAAAGTAGCGTATGCCGAGGCTTTCGAAAAGGTTGCTGCCCCCGACGGCCACCGTCTTGGCTGTCGAGGTGAGTCGCTGGAAGACATTCAGCGAGCGGTCGTGCCGGCGGCCGCCATCGCTGCCGTCGAGCCTGCGCCACACCTGTTCCTTCAGCTTGTTGTAGCGCCGCGAGGAGGTGATGCGCGTCAGGTAGCTGTTCATGCCGCCGACGGCCTTGTCGATAGAGATGCCGTTGTCGTTGAGGATGACAAGCAGATTGGCCTTCGAGTCGCCGGCGTTGTTGAGGGCCTCGAAAGCCTCGCCACCGCTGAGGGCGCCGTCGCCGATGACGGCGATGTGGCAGCGCGCCGTATCGCCCTGCAGCATACTGGCGGTGGCCATGCCGAGGGCGGCGCTGACAGAGGTGGAGCTGTGGCCGGTGCCGAAGGCGTCGTAGGGGCTCTCGCTGCGTTTTGGGAAGCCGCTGATGCCGCCATAGGTGCGGATGGTGTGGAAGGCCTCGCGGCGGCCGGTGAGAATCTTGTGAGCGTAGGCCTGATGGCCCACATCCCATATCAGTTTGTCGTCGGGGGTGTTGAAGACATAGTGCAGCGCCACGGCCAGCTCGACCGTGCCGAGGCTGGAGGCCAGGTGGCCCGGATGGGTGGCGAGGGTGTCGATGATATAGTCGCGCAATTCGTCGGCAATGGGTTGCAGCTCGTCGATGCGCAGGCGCTTCAGATCAGAAGGGTATTGTATATCGTGAAGACGCATTGCTTGGTGTTCAGTGGTTAGTGTTCAGTGGTTAGGAGTCAATAAAGGTATTCAATATTTATATGCCGGAGCGGACTTGGGCAGCGGTTCGAAGGGCTTGTTGAGGCGCTTGTCGTCCAGACGGCCCTGAGTGCCTGAGCGTTGCTCCCACTTGCCGTCGATCCACGCGTAGCCCACCTCGACACCCGAGGGGACATAGTACTGGAAGAGGCCTTCCATGCCTGCTATCTGGGGTTCCACCTCGTCGAAGACAATCATTTTTTCCTTGTGTTCCTTGACCTTTTCTACGGTGCGATGGCGATTGGTGCCGCGCACTTTGACGCGGTTGTGCTCCACGGTGCGGATGGTCTGCGAGGTGTAGGCCATTTGCACGGCGGCGCCGTCGCGGTATTCGACCACCACACGGCGGAGGTTGCGTTCGCGGCGGAAGACGGCGGCACCGAACTGCGGCACCCCCTGACGGAGCACCACGGGCTCGACGACACGGCGGTCGGTCAACCAGTCGACCCCCGACCATCCGAGGAGGGTGTAGACGGTGCGGTCGCCGGCAGTGGTCTGGATAAGGTCCTGATAGATGGCGCCGAACCAGTTGTCGGCATCGAGCACGCTCTCCTCGCGGTTCACGAGGTCGTCGCTTTTGTCGTGCAGGACCTGGTATTGGAACTCTTCGTCGTGGTCGTTGTAGAACTGCACGGCACCGAAGCATTCGTACTCGCCGTTGTCGCGCACGACGGCCCAGGAGAAGATGCGCAGACGGCCGTCTGGCGAGGTGAGGACGGAGACAGATTGCGGCAGCTGCCACTGCCAGCGTTCCGACTGTTGCTCGTCGAGGGCTTGGCAGAGCAGGCCCACGGCCTCCTCGGAAGAGAGGTAGCGCTCGTTGTCGGTCGGTGCGGAGCTGATGCGGTCGAAGAGGGCCGCGAGGCGCTGCTGGCAGTCGAGCATACGGGCACGATTCTGCGCCGGGGCGGTGAACACCGGGAGCAGGAAGAGGGGCAGCAATATGTACGCCAAGCGTTTCATCTCCTCCATAACGCAGACGGGAGGGAAATATTGCCGCAGGGTGGTATTTTTTTTACCGCGCGACGGTCAGGCGGCGGAGCAGGGTGCCGCGGTCGGTGTGCACCAGCAGCAGGTAGGTGCCTGCGGGCCATGCGGAGACGTCGATAGGCGCTGCACGTCCGGTGGCCGGCAGGCGGGTGTGGTGTGTGCCTGCCGAGGTGTAGACGTCGATGGCCGAGAGTTCGGCGTCGGCTGTCAGCAGCAGGCGCTCGGCGGCCGGGTTGGGGAGCAGGTCAACGGTGACATTCCCGGCCACGGCACCGATGCTTTGGCGCCGGCCGAAGTTGATGCTGTCGCTCCAGTCGCTCCATTGCGTGTCGCGGACCGTGCACAGCGAGCGGACGTAGGCGACATAGGTCGTGTCCGGTGATATGCCGCTCAGCATGAGCGACGGTTCACTGGTGGCGAGCACCGTGCCCTGGCCCGGCAAGGTTCCCGAGGGGCCGTAGCTGACCTCCCAGGCCGTGTCCCACTGCCCCGTGTCCCAGCGCAGCAGCACATGCCCAGACCCCATCGGGCTTGCTGATACTCCTTGCGGCACGTCGCACACCACCTCCAAGATGGGGAATATCAGCATGAAGCCGTGGTTCACCTCGCAGCCGTCGTCGTCAATGGTAAACCACACACTGTCCGCCACAGGGGTGCGTACAACTGTCAAAATTCCATTTACCACTGCTGATTCATAACGGAAGCCACCTCTCGCCATCCAGTTGTACTTGGGAAAATCATAATAAGTAGGGAGGGGATGAATTTCCATAATATTGGGGATAGCCAAGGCCAGTGCTCTATCGGTTGCAGTGTTTTCAAAATACGCTCCCAGATAGAAAGAATCCGAGACTGATACAGGTGTTTCAAAAAAAGCTTCAAAAACATCATACCTTAAAGAGTATATCTCTGATCCCATATACACCTCAAACGCACGTTCTTTATTGAATACAAACACAGGTTTCCCAATAGTATCAGCCAGGGAGGTGGATGCAGATGCTATCACATTCATATTTGTATCCAACAATTGCATTTTCAATATATCGAAACCATGTGCTATCATTTCATCAACCACACGAGAGCCTTTATCCCATCCGTAGTCCCATTCGGAAACCTGTTCGAGCATTCCAGGAGTATGATAGCGGGGATACAGCATAGCTATTCCAACCACACGTATTGTTGAATCGGCATGCTTACCCGCTACAAAATGATTAATGTATCTCTCATTCCATCGATCATGCGAATAAACATCCAGAAAACCATAGCCTAATTCACTCTGATTACCCACACAAACAGTGACAGCAGAAGGTGCATACAACAAACACCTCGCCCCATCGTCATGATTGTAAATATGGTGGAACATACTATAATCAGGCCAAAACTCTCTATAATAGTCTTTTGGCATATTGCGAAGGCCGAAAGTATCAACCTGCGCAGAGACGAAGCAGGCACATAAAAAAGGCAAAAGAGAAAGCAATTTTTTCATATCTTTTCGGTTTTATTATTTACATAAATATTTCATTTTGCGTTTGTCCACGCTACCAAACTCATAGCCAACAGACAAGTCCCACGTTATCGGCCACTGGTAATAGCCCCGCTCAAAAAGATAATGGCGTTGACGGCGGGCATTTCCATTGCTTTGACGATGTAATCCATCTGCGCGGTGGCGGATTTTGGCATCGCGGGGAGAAGTAACATGGCGGTGCAAATTCTTAATAATAAATATTTTATATGTTTCATATCGGTGGTTAAAGGGGGGTGTTGCTGGGTGCAAATATATGTAAAGGTTTGGAATATTGCAAGTAGAAAATGCGAAGCTGATGCATCTTTAGAGGTTGAGGAGATGCCTTGGTTATGCTTAGGATATGCCTTGGTTATGCTTAGGATATGCCTTGGTTATGCTTAGGATATGCTTAGGATGAGCTTAGGATAAAGGCAGGAGGTATGCGCTACGGGCAGCGGAGGCATAGGATGAGAGGTGGGCGGCGGAGGGGTAAGTGGCTGAGGGATTGGGGTGTGGCGGGATTGGCGGGGTGAGGAGGTAAAAATAATTTTGCCATGTCGAAAAAGATAAGTACTTTTGTACGATTGAAGGCAACCGCCGGTTGCAGGTTAAACTATTGAAAATTAAGAATAATAATATATTATAACGATGGAAATTAACGGTAGACTTATTCAGATTCTCCCCAATGTGGAGGGGGAGTCGCAGCGCGGGCATTGGGTTCGCGGAGGTTTTGTGATAGAGACAGGCGACGAGTATCCACGCAAGGTGGCTTTTACGGCTTTCGGCGAGGAGCGCGTGGCCATGGCGCAGAACCTGCCGATGGGGTCGATGGTGACGGTGACGTTTACACCGGAGAGCCGCGAGTTTAACGAGCGCTGGTATACGGATTTGCGTTGTTCGCGCATACAGCCTTTCGTGCCCGGGCAGATGCCGGCGCAGGCGACGGGTTATGCGTGGGCTGGCAACCAGGGTGCTGCGGCGGCACAGGGTGCGCCGGCGGCACAGCCAGCGGCACAACCTGCCGCCGCCCAGCCGGCGAGCCAGGGTGCGGGTTTTGCCACACCGCCTGTGATGCAGTCGAACGGCGAGGATGATTTGCCGTTTTAAGTTGGCAGTTGGCAGTTGACAGTTGGCAGTTGGCAGTTGACAGTTGACAGGTTGGATGGTGGAGAGTAAGGCTGAGATAAGGAAGCGGATGCGCGAGTTGAAGCGCGCTGTGCCGCCGGAGGAGAAGCTGCGGCGGAGCGGGGCGATTATGGCCCGCGTGGAGCAGTTGCCTGCTTTCCGCGAGGCGGGAGTGGTGTTGCTGTACTGGTCTATGGCCGACGAGGTGCAGACGCACGGTTTTGTGGAACGGTGGTACAGGGAGAAGACGTTGCTGCTGCCTTGCGTGCAGGGCGACGACTTGGTGTTGCGGCAGTACACGGGTGCGGAGTGCATGGTCAGCGGGGAGCAGTTTGGCATTGGCGAGCCGACGGGAGCGGAGTGGACGGACCTGGGGGCGGTGGAGATGATTGTGGTGCCGGGCGTGGCTTTTGACCGTGAGGGCAACCGCATGGGTCGCGGCCGCGGGTTCTACGACCGCCTGCTGAAGTCGACGCCGCGAGCCATGAAGGTAGGTGTGTGCTACGACTTCCAGATGATAGCGGCTGTTCCGGTGGAGCCCCACGATGTGAAGATGGATTGTGTGGTTAGTGAAGTGTAAACCTTAACACCTAAAAACAGACGCTATGCCAATGTTCTACACTCCCAAGCCGCGCCAGTTCAAGTACCGTCCGCGCTTCTACGATCCCGAGAGGGAGAAGTGGGAGGCTTTGAAGCAGAAGTATGCCGACGAGCGGATGTTGCGCGAGGCTATGGAGCAGGCGGAGGGGACGGAGGACCAGGGGGCTGCAGGGTCGACTGCGGTCGCTGGCGCCGACAAGGAGCTGGAGTATTTCCAGCGGCGGGTGCGCGAGATGGATCGCGAGAAGAAGCGGCAGGGGTTGACGTGGAGAGACATGTTCCGCAAACGCGAGATGCCGACGTTCAACTACCAGCCACGCTTTGCCACAAAGGAGGGGGAGAACACTGGCGAACATATTGCCAGTTTCAAGAAGCGCAGCACTAAGATGCAGCGGCGCTTCGACATTGGGGATACCGACTATATGAAGCCCGTGCCGGCGGGTCGCATCATGCTGTATGCGCTGCTGGTGTGTGCTTTGCTTTATTGGATATTGTTTTAAGACATGACAATCGAAGTATTGAAATCGAAGATACACCGCGTGACGGTGACGGAAGCAGACCTGGACTACATCGGGTCGATAACGATTGACGAGGCCTTGATGGAGGCTTCGGGCATCATTGAGAACGAGAAGGTGGAGATATACAACATCACCAACGGCGAGCGTTTTGCCACCTATGCCATCCGTGGCGAGAGGGGCAGCGGGGTGATAGGCATCAATGGAGCGGCGGCTCACAAGGCGTCCGTGGGGCACTTGCTGATCATTGCGTCGTATGCGCAGATGACGCCGGAGGAGGCGAAGGAGTGGCATCCCACCGTCATTTTCCCTCGGGAGAACAGGATTTGAGGCTTTAGAATGCTATGACGACGGAGAAAAAGGGGCGCTGGGGCGATGTGTTGAGACTCGTTGTCTTTTTGGGCATCGGTGTTTTCTTCATCTACTGGTTTCTGCTCAAGCTTGACGACAGTCAGAAGGCTGCCATCTGGCAGGCTTTTCTTGGGGCCGACTATGCGTGGGTGGCGGTAGCGATGGCGTGCTCGCTGTTGAGCCATTTTGTGCGTGCGTTGCGGTGGAAGCTGCTGTTCGAGCCCATCGGCTGTCGTCCTTCGACGGTGCACACCTTCGGTTCCGTCGTGGTAGCCTACCTTGGCAACCTGGCTTTTCCGCGAGCCGGCGAGGTGATGCGTTGCGCCACACTGCGCTCCAGCGACGGCATTCCGGTCGAGAAATCGCTCGGCACCGTTGTCACCGAACGACTCATAGACCTGCTGGCTTTTGCGCTCATCGTCGTCATAGGCCTGCTTGCGATGTTCGGCCAGGCGAAGGACTGGCTCTACAACACCCTTTCGGAGAAATACGACAACTTGCCCAACATGGCCGTCATTGTGGGCGCGCTTGTTGTGCTGGCCGCTGTGGCGCTACTGCTCTACAAGCTTCTCTGGAAAAGGTTGTTACACATTAGTTTCTTCAAAAAGATTGACGACATGGTGCGCGGGATGGTTGACGGTGTGAAAAGCATCCTGCACCTTGGCCCGCGGAAGACAGCCCTCTTTGTGGCCTACAGTCTGGCCATCTACCTGCTCTACATCCTTGGCGGGCTCATTATCTTCCAAGCCTTCGACGCGACCCGATGGCTCGGCTTTGCCGCCGCATTTGTTGTCTACCTCTTCGGCAGTGTGGGGATGACCTTCTCGCAGGGTGGCATAGGCGTATATCCGGTTCTTGTCCAGCTGGCGCTTGACATCTACGGGGTACCGATGGAGATAGGCACAGCCTGCGGATGGCTCCTATGGGGCAGCCAGCAGGCCATCGTCATTGCTGTGGGAGCGGCGTTCCTCATCTACTTCAGCGTCAAGAAAGCGGGTAGCAGGTAGCGAATAGTTAATAACCAAGAACAAAAAAATAGAAAAAAGATATGGAGAAGACACGTTGTTTGATAATCGGTTCCGGGCCTGCTGGCTACACGGCAGGTATCTACACCGGCCGCGCCGACCTGAAGCCCCTCCTCTACGAAGGCGAGCAGCCCGGCGGCCAGTTGACCATCACCACTGAGATAGAGAACTTTCCCGGCTATCCCGAAGGAATTGCCGGCACAGCCATGATGGACGACCTGCGCCGACAGGCACAGCGCTTTGGCTGCGATGTACGTACCGGCTACATCGTCAAAGCCGACCTTGCACAGCGTCCGTTCCACTTCACCGACGACCACGGCAACCAGATAGAAGCCGAGACTGCCATCATAGCCACCGGCGCCACAGCCCGATGGCTCGGGTTGGAAAGCGAGAAGCAGTTTTACGGTGCCGGCGTCTCGGCCTGTGCCACCTGCGACGGATACTTCTACCGCAACCAGACCGTTGCCGTTGTTGGCGGCGGCGACACAGCCTGCGAAGAAGCCAACTACCTCTCCACGCTATGTTCGAAGGTCTATCTCGTACACCGGCGCGATCAGTTGCGCGCATCAAAAGCCATGCAGCACCGCGTGCTCACCAACCCCAAGATTGAAATGTGCTGGAACAGCCGCATCAGCCGCATCCTCGGGACCGAGATGGACGGCGTCACCGGCATAGAACTGGAGGACACCCAGAGCGGAGCCAAGACGGAGAAAGAGTTGACCGGTGTCTTCATAGCCATAGGCCACAAGCCCAACACCGACTTCCTGGCCGGGCAGGTGGACCTCGACGAACAGGGTTACATCAAGGTGAAGAACCCCTCGTCGGCCACCAACATTGAAGGCCTGTTTGCCGCCGGCGATGTCTGCGATCCCAACTACCGCCAGGCCATTGTAGCTGCCGGCAAGGGCTGCGTGGCCGCCATGGATGTGGAACGCTTTTTGCAGGAACACTAACCTAATCAATGAGGAGGGTTCTGTACATATTGCTGCTGGCTGCGGCCCTGGCGACGACAACCAATGCCGCAGGGCAGGAGGACATGCGGCGGGTAAGACGATTGCCCACCACGGGTGTCTCGCCCACGCTCAACAGCCGGACAAATGCCACACAGACCACCCTCGACAGTGTCTTCAGGGACAGCACCGCCACCAACACTGAACTCGAATACAACACAGAGGTTCCCGACTCGGTGCTCAGGAAGAAAGTATTCTTCTTCCGCTACCGTCCCACGCGGATATGGATAGACCGTCTATGGTGCCCCACACTTGACCCTACCGGTGCGCAATACCACGACCCACTCGATGCGCTCAACGGCAACTACTACCTTGGGAAAGGCACACTCGGCCATCAGCACATTGGCATCTTCCCCACCCTTGCCGACGGACTCGGGCTGCAGCTGCAACCCAACGGCTATGAAGGCTACTACCTCACGCCGCGCAACATCTACCTCTACCAGACGCTGACGCCCTACACGATGCTCTCCTACGGCAGCTCGCTGAACAAAGACTACAACGTGCGCGTCAGCCACACACAGAACATCATGCCCGGCTGGAATGTGGCACTAAACTACCGTCTCTTCAGCCCCGAAGGAGTATACACCTCATCCGGCGCCGTCACCAACTACCTCGACGCCACGACCAACTACTTTTCGTCCGACTCGCGTCTGCAGGCTACCGCCGGCATCATCTGGCACAAGTTCCGCATAGACGAGAACGGCGGTCTGGCCGACGATGACATTTTCACACAGCGAACGCAGACCAACCGTGCGGGCATACCTGTCAACCTCAACGGCACCACCCAACAAAAAGACCTGGCAGCTTTCGGTCGGGCGACTTACAGCCTGACCCGACAGAGCGTCAGCCTCCGCCACCGCGACAGCCTGTCCGTGCGCCAGGTCAACGACAGCACAACAGCCATCGACACCATAGATGTCGTCGACACCATTCCCCTGCGCCGCCCGAAGATACTCAACGCCGGAGTGGTGGGAATAGAGCTGAACATTGACCGCCGCAAGCGGGTTTTTCAAGACTCCACCTACTGGATAGAGCGCGCGGCAACCCTCTTCTGGACCAACGACGCCTATCCGGAACACCGGTGGCGCAACCCGTTGAAGGTCACACTCGGTGTATCGCCACGCACCGTCAACACCGTCATCGAGGGCGACACCCTTCAGATGGCCTCGCTGTTCGACCCCTTTGCGCGGATCGAGCTTGCGATATGGCGCGGCACCCTGACCCTCGAAGGCAACCTGCAGGGCAACTTTGGCCAAGAGCCCACGCCCGACTCCCGCATTGCCGCCACGCTTGACTATCCCTTTGACGGCGAGCGCACCACCTACGTGAGCCTCAGCGCTGTAGCACAACGGCAAGCTCCCGACGTCCGTCTGCTGCACGATGCCAGCGTCAACCAGAACCTTCAACTCACGACCCTTGGCACAGAACGCTACCGCCTCCGGTTTGCCTGGCGCGAATATATAGACCTCGACATGCGCACCAACCACCTGAACCACAACACATGGTACAACAGCGCCGGCCTTGTGGTCGAAGGCGAGCACCCCTTGTGGCTCAGCCAGGCCGCCCTCACGCTGCGCATTGCCGCAGGCCCCATACACCTCGACATGCAGCAGCTTGTCCAGCACACCACCGATTCGGTGCAGATGCCCGTACCCCTGTGGGCCAGCAAGAACTCGCTCTATGCCGACTTTACGCTTTTCAACCATCAGTTGCGCGTGCAATTCGGCGTCGATGCCCGCTACCACACTCCCTACTACGCACCGACATACGACCCGTACACCGGCCTCTTCCGCCATCAGCAGAGCACCCTTGTCGGGGGGTACCTCTGGGGCGATGTATTCCTCAACCTGCAGGTGAAACGTGCCAGCATCTATGTCAAAGCCGGGCACCTCAACGCCCTGTGGGAGGACAAGCCGAACTACTTCCTTCTGCCCCACTATCCGGGGCAGCGCTTCGGCCTCTTCTGGGGCATCACGTGGTGTTTCTTCGATTAAAAGGGAGCGGGTCAGCCCTTCTTCACACGGCCACCCTTGTAGAAATGCTTGAGCCAGTAACCGCCGGCTACACTGCTGACGCTGACGCCGTTGCTGGTCGACGAGTGCGCGAACAGGCCCTCCTTGAGGTAGATACCCACATGGGACACCTTGCCTTTGCTGTTGGTGAAAAACAGGAGGTCGCCCTCGCGCAGCTGCTCGCGGCCGATCAGCTGCACGTCGCGCAGCATGTCGTTGGCGGTGCGATGCAGGTTGATGCCATAGACTTCGCGATAGACCGTGCCGACAAACGCCGAGCAGTCGATGCCCTGACGGTCGGTGCCGCCATACTTGTAGGGTACGCCGAGCCAAGAGTTGACCGTCTCGTAGAGCAGGGCGTTGTCGTCGTCGTTGCACTTCAGGCCGAGGGCGTTGTCGCAGCCGTCGGCCTGTCTGCGCGAGCCAGGGTCAACCGGTTGGCCTATCACCGGCACCTCGTCCACCCGCTCGTCGGCATAGAGTTGACCGACGATGAAATCCTCGTCCTCGAGGTCGCGCGCCATAAACGAGCGCAAAGCATCGCACCCGGCCATGCTCAACCCTCCGGCGACAATCAATCCTATGGCAACAGCTCTCTTCATTTGATTACAAATATATCCTCGTCGGGGCGTTTCATGTAGTAGTTCTCGCGGCCGTAGTGTTCTTTGGCGTCGAGGTCGTTTTTCAGCGTGGCGGCGTTGAGGCTGTCGCTGACGATGGCCTCGCGCAGTTCCCGCTCTTCGGCATGCAGTTCCTTCACCTGACGGCCCACGCGACGCGTCACCATCAAATTGTATTCGTCGAGAAACAGTATCAGCACCACGAATACCAACGTGGCGATGACGTATTTATTGCCGATTATCTTTAATACCCTTTTCATGTTTACTTCACTAAATCTTCAATTTCTGCCCCACCCTGATGTTGTCGCTTTTCAGGCCGTTGCGCTTCTTCAGCGTGGCCACACTGACGCCGTGCTTGCGTGCGATGCTCGAAAGGGTGTCGCCCTTGCGGACCGTGTAGTAGTGGCCGCTGCCTGAGGTGGATGGTTTGCCGTGGGGGGCGACCTTGACGGGCTTGCGCAGCAGGCTGTCGGCCGAGAGACGATAGATGCTGTCCTGCAGTTTGATGAAGGGTTCGACCTTGGCCAGCGGCAGGTTGAGGGCATGTTGACGCGTCGAGCCCGGGATAAAGTCCTTCCTGTACTGCGGGTTCAGGCCTCGCAGGGCCTCCATGTCGGTCGAAGTCAGCTGGGCGACATAGGTCAGCAGCACGTCGCGGTCCACCATCACGGTGTCGCAGCGCACCGGTGCTTCCAGCTGCTGCGGACGCAGGCCGTGCTCCTGATAGTAGTGCATCACATATATGACCGCTATGAGCGAGGGGATATAGCCTCGTGTCTCGCGCGGGAGGTTGTAGTATATCTGCCAGAAGTCGCGCTTGCCGCCGCTGCGGGCGATGGCCTTGTTGACGTTGCCGGCGCCGCAGTTGTAGGCGGCGATGGCCAGCGTCCAGTCGTCGAAGATGCGATAGAGGTCGGACAGATGGCGGGCTGCGGCAAAGGAGGACTTCACCGGGTCGCGGCGCTCGTCGATGACAGAGTTCACCTCCAGGTCATAGAGCTTGCCTGTGTTGTACATGAACTGCCACAAGCCGGCGGCGCCCACGCGCGACGTGGCCTGCGGGTTGAGGGCGCTCTCGACGATGGCGAGATACTTCACCTCGTCGGGGACGCCATAGCGATCCAGCGCCTCCTCGAAGAGGGGGAAATAGCGTTCCTGTTGCATCAGGGTCAAGTCCAAGCGCCGCGACATCACCCTGAGGTAGAGCCTGATGTGCGCCCTCACCTCGCTGTTGAGGGCCATAGGGACCACGGTGTGCAAGGCACGCAGACGCGCTTCGAGGACAGAATCGGGCACAGCGTCGAAATCCTCGACCGAGAACTCTGTCGAATGATGGAGCGTGTGGCGCGCATAGCGGCGCATATAGTAGCTGTTGAGCAGGCTGTCGTAGGCGGCGGCATAGCGCTGCGTTGCCAGCTCGGCGTCCGACCGGGCGGCGGGCTCCTGGGCTTCCATGCGCATCGCCGGCCAGACCATAGCCACTGCCAGCAGAACAAGTGCTTTTTTCAACTTCATACATCCCCTAACGAGAAAAAAAGATAAATAGTATACAGGATTGTAAAAATATTTTAAGCTGGGAGCCGGGAGCCGGGAGCGGGGAGCGGGGTGCCGGCTTTGGAACGGGCGCCCGCCGGTGATGGTCCGGTTTTTATCGGACCATCCTCGGACCATCACCGGACCACCATCGGACCATCACCGGACCAAGAGGGAGAAACGCGGCGTGCGGATGCCGAAAGAATGCCTACGATATGCTTAGGATACGCTTAGGATATGCTTAGGCTGAGCTCGGGATGAGCCTGCGCGACGGCAAGCGATTGACTGACGGGGATTTAAGACACAGTTAAAAAATATTTGTAAATTCTTGGCAGGAAACAGTTTTTTTTTCATATCTTTGCAGTCGGAAAAATAAATCAACAACACACACATATCATTATGAGTACAAAGAAATACACGCTGGTAATCAACCCTGGTGCCACGTCGACCAAAGCCGCCATCTACGAAGGTGAAACGGAGGTCTTTACCGAGAACCTCTCCCACCCCATCGAGGAAATCCAGAAGTTCAAAGAAGTAGCCGACCAGTTCGAGTACCGCAAGGCCGCCATCCTGGACATGGTGCAGCGCCACGGCATCGGCACCGACGAGATAGCCGTCGTCATGGGTCGCGGCGGCCTGACGCGTCCCTGCGAGAGTGGTTGCTACCGCGTGAACGAGCTCATGAAAGAGGAGTGCCACGCCGGTATCCAGGGCAAGCATGCCTGCAACCTTGGCGCCCTGATCAGCGACGCCATAGCGCGCGAGATAGGCCTTGAGTGCGCCTATATTGCCGACCCCGGCATCGTCGACGAGCGTCCCGAATATGCCAAGATTTCGGGTCACCCCGTGTTCGACCTCGACCCGTCGCGCGAGGGTGTCATCTGGCACTGCCTGAACCAGAAGATGACCGCCAAGCTCTACGCCCGCGAGCTGGGCAAGCACTATGAGGACCTGAACCTCATCATTGCCCACATGGGCGGTGGCGTCAGCGTGGGTATCCACAACCACGGCCGCGTGGTGGAAGTCAACCGCGCCCTTTGCGGCCTTGGACCCTTCTCGCCGACGCGTTGCGGCAGCATCAATGCCAGCAAGCTCATCGAGGTGGCCTGCAGCGGCAAATACACCGAGGCACAGCTGAAGAAGATGGTCACTGCGGAAGGCGGCTTCGTGGCCTACCTGGGCACCAACGATGCCTACGAGGTGGAGAAGCGCGCCCTGGCTGGCGACGAGAAGTGCAAACTGCTGGTCGACGCATTCTGCTACCAGGTGGCTATGGAGATCAGCCGTCTGGCCGCTGTGGTCAACGGCAAGGTCGATGCCATCCTGCTCACCGGCGGCATTGCCTACAGCAAGCCTTGGATGGCCCAAATCACAGAGAAGATCGACTGGATAGCCCCTGTCAAGATCTACAAGGGCGAAAACGAGATGCTCGCACTGGCCATCTGCGGCAAGGAGGTGCTCGACGGCGTACAGGTGAAAGAGTACAAATAAAATAAGGTTAAAGGATTTAGGTTTAAGGTAATATATTAATGAAAAGGATACTGTTATTGGCAGCTGCCGTCACAGTCTTCACCTTTCAGTTTTCAGCATCCCAGGCCCAGGAGGTGAAGATCAAGAAGGGCAAGGCCACGATGAGCGAGGCTCAGTACTTGGAGCTGAAAGCCAAAGCCGATGCCTACGAGAAGGCCTTGGCCGAGTTGACCATCACGCGGTCGCAGCTCCGCGAGGCCACAGCGCCCGTCAAGATGCAGAGTTTCAACGACTCGGCATCCTACGCCATCGGTCGCGATGTGTACAACAGCTGGCAGCAGCAACGCCTCGGCATTGACGGGGTCATGGCAGGTCATGCCATGATTGATGCCGCCAAGGGCCTCAGCCAGTTGAACGACCAGCAAGCCCGCCCCTTGCTGCAACGCTTCCAGCAAGACTTTGAGCGGCGTCAGCGCGCCGGTGTGCAGGAAAATATCGACGCCGGAGCCAAGTTTTTGCACGAGGTCAGCAAGAACAAATCGGTCTATACCACCGCTTCGGGTCTGAAATACCGCCGCCTGCAGGAAGGCAACGGCAAGAAGCCCAAAGTGACTGACCGAGTGAAGGTTCACTACACGGGCCGTCTCATCGATGGTACGGTATTCGACAGCAGCGTTGAACGCGGCGAGCCAATCACTTTCGCCCTCAACCAGGTCATCCCTGGGTGGACGGAAGGCCTGCAGCTGATGGACGAGGGGTCAAAGTACATGCTCTACATTCCCTACAACCTGGGCTATGGCGAGCAGCCTGCCGGCAGCATACCGCCGGGCTCGACACTCGTATTCGAGGTTGAGTTGCTGGAAATCAATCCAAAATAGATGAACACTTACGGCGATAAATTCCGAGTAACAACCTACGGCGAGTCTCATGGACCCGCCGTAGGTGCTGTTATTGACGGTTGTCCTGCGGGCGTGGCCATTGACATGCAAGCTATTGACGCCGCCCTTGCACGCCGCCGCACCGGAGCCCCGCGCCAGGAGGAGGACAGCATAGAATGGCTCTCGGGACTGAACGACGGCATCACCATCGGCACCCCCATCGCTTTCTGCATCCGCAACCACGAGGCACGTCCCGACGACTATGCACAGCTGCAACACCTCTTCCGTCCCGGCCATGCGGACTATACATATTATATGAAGTATGGCCTCCGCGACCATCGCGGGGGAGGACGCGCGTCGGCACGTGAGACAGTGGCGCGAGTGGTGGCAGGCACCATAGCCCGCCAGTTGATGCCGGAGGTGGAAATCGTAGCCAATGCACAATGGCCCACCGAATGTCCGGACGACGACACTGTGGGCGGCACCGTCAACTGCCGCATCACCGGCGTACCGGCAGGTATCGGCACCCCCCTTTTCGACAAGCTGAACGCCATGCTTGCCGCGGCCATGATGAGCATACCGTCGGCAATAGGCTTCGAGATGGGAGCAGGCTTCGCCGCTGCCGGCATGAGAGGCAGTGAATATATTGACCGGTGGAACCCTGACGGCACCACGCGCACCAACCACTGCGGCGGCATACAGGGCGGCATCAGCAACGGCATGCCGATAGAGTTCCGCGTGGCCTTCCACCCCGTGGTCTCAATGGCCAGGCCTGTGGAATGCCTGCATGAAGATGGACACATAGAGACCGTCGTCATCGGCGGGCGCCACGACCACTGCGCCGTGCGCCGCGCGCCAGTCATCGTTGAATCGATGGCGGCCCTCTGCTTGGCAAACTATCTGTTGTAGATTACTTTTTAGAGACAAAGGCATTATCATGAAGAACCATTTGCCCATTCGCGCCTTGATATTAATCGCCGTCCTGCTCTTCGCTGGCTGCCGGCACGACACCTTCACCATCAGCGGCACCCTTGACGGTGCCGCCGGACACACCCTCTGGCTTGAAGAGATTGCCCCGGAGGGACCGCTCTTCATAGACAGCATCCCGACGGACAACCAAGGTCGTTTCAAATACACGTACAAGATGCCCTACCGGAGCCTCTACACGTTGCATACGACGGCAGACAACTACATTGTCACCCTGCCCGACTACGGCGAGCACCTGATTGTCAGCGGCCGATGGGAAAACCTGTCCATGAGTTATGACATCAAAGGCTCGCCCGAGAGCAGTCTGCTATGGCAGTTGCAGCAATATACCAACGATGGAGCCACTGTGCTGCGAGCCCTGATAGACACTACCAAATACTACGCACAACTCTATTTCGACAAACAGGTGCCCGAGCAAACCGTCTTAGACAAGAAAGCCGAGACAGACAGCATCTACCGCATCACCTTCGAGGAGCAGCAGGACTACGTCTGCCGTTTCATTGAAGAGAACCAAGGCTCGCTGAGCACGCTGATAGCTCTATACAAACCCTTCAACAACAGGCTTCTCATCGACACCCGCGACCCAAACAGCATCGAATGGTACGACCTGGTGCTCGAGGGCCTGCAGGAGCGCTATCCAGACAATCCGCACACGCTCCACTTCAAGAACACCACCGAGCATCTGCGCTCGGCCCTCAGCCGGCAGTGACATTCTTCTCGCGAAGTACCCCGTGGTAGAGACGGTCATGGCAGGTGCCACAAGCCACATAACCTAAATCCATGTAATACTTTTCCAAGGCTTGGTTTCCGACTGCGGAATCAAGCCTTAGCAGTTTGATGCCCTGCTCTGAAGCATATCGCTCCACGTAGTGCATCATTTGCACGCCGGCTCCCGGCACGGTGGGGTCGGTGACGAGGTGATGCAGATAGTAGGCCTTAGCGGTGAGGGAACCAGCATAAAGGCCGTCGCGTGTCCAGCGCACATCCTCAGTGTAGAGTGCGATGGCCACCACCACCCTGCCCTGCTCTTCACCAATCAGGAAACTCCCGATATGTGCTTCCCAATATGCACGGGGATAGCGGCCGAAATAGTCGGTCTCGTTCCACTGATGCAGTCCCATGACGTTCATCCAATCGATGCGCAGTTGGACAAGCGTCATAATGGCGTCAATATCCGACAATCTCGCCTTTCTGAAGGTCATAGAGTTTGAGCGTGTGGTCGATGAGGGAATATACAGCGTAGTTACGGTTGAAAAACCAATCGCCTGTGTTGACATAAAGAGTGGATAGTGGGTAGTGGGCAGTGGGTAGCACCTGCTCTCCTCTCTCCACTTGCAACTCCCGGACCAGGGGCGTGTGGCGGTGGCCGAAGACACAATAGTCGATGGGTTCATGCTGCAACCTTTCCTTGATATAGATGACAATACCTTCGCGGTCGTCGCCAAGATAGTGCAGGGTATCTTGGCTGGCATGTTTAATTTTGTTGCTGTCGCTCCAGCGCTGGGCGATGGGGAACGTCCACGTTGCCGGCAGAAGGGCAAAGAGGCGCTGGTTGAAGCGGGAACGGAAGACACGACGAATGAGGTCGAAGCCTTTGTCGAGGTGTCCGAGGCCGTCGCCGTGCCCGATAAGGAAGCGCTTACCCTCAATCTCGAATACCTCCGGCTCATCGTGCATGGTGATACCGATTTCCTGCTTGAGGTAATCGAACATCCACATGTCGTGGTTGCCGATGAAGAAATGGATTTCGACACCAAGGTCGGCAAGTTCAGCCAGTTTGCCGAGCAGCCGTGTGTGGCCACGAGGAACGAGATATCGGTAGGTGAACCAGAAGTCAAATATATCACCCAGGAGGAAGAGCATACGGCAATCGGCCTTGATGCTGTCGAGGAAACGGCAGAGTTGCCGTTCGCGTTGGAGCGAATCATTGCCACTACCCAGATGGGCATCACTGATAAAATAGATTAGCGAAGCCATGAGCGAGGGTTTTGCGACGAAGTGCCCTTCCATAACTGGAAGCTGAACTCGGCTGTGCCGTCGGGGTTTGTGTAGACAGTGCCAAGGTTCTGCTTTGTGCTGACCTTTGCTCCCTCGCTGACAGCGACGCTGCCCATGTTGGCATAGACGGTCATGTAGTCACCGTGCCGGACTATGATACCTTTGGTGCCATTGGGGGTTGTGAAAACACGGGTGACAGTACCGCTGAAGACCGACTGCACGGCGGTGCCGTTTTTGCACTGCAAGTCGATGCCGTTGTTCATGTTCTGCCCACCGCTGGAGTGGGTATAGCGGCCATATTCGCGCAGCACTTTGGTATAGAAGCAAGGCCACGGAAGCCGGCCCTTATTGGAGGCGAAGTCGTTGCTCAGCGCAACATCGACACCGGCAGAAGAGGAACTTCCGCCTGAGGACTTGTTCGCCTTGTTAGCTTTGGCAATTTCCTCGTTGATAATCTTTTGTATCTGCTGCTGCAACTGGCGTTTCTGCTTCTCTTTCTTATTGATTTGCGCTTGCAGATTCTTTTCCTGCTGCTTGCTCTGCTTGAGGGTCTGCTGTTGCGATCGTCGTTCCTGCGCCAGCTGATCCTTCTGACGCTGCTGTTGAGCCAACAGGCTGGTAGTCTCCTGCTGCTGGCGGGCCAGCTGGATGCCAGCCTCGTTCAACTGTTCCTCTTTCTGCTTGATGTAAGCAGCCTGACGCCGACGGTAGCGCGAATAGTCGCGGAAGTACTTGGTGCGGAGGTAAGCATAGTTGTAGCTTCGGGTATCGAGCAGGAGCACCAGCCGGTCCAGGTTGCCCCGCTCGCCGTAGAGCACGCGGACAACATGAGCATATTCAGCCTTCAACGAATCCACCTGCGTGCGCATGAGAACGATACTATCCTTTGTCTGCGCCATCTGGATGCCGAGCAGGTTCAGCTCACCGTTGATGGTGTTGATGAGCCGCGTCCGTTGGCTGATCTTCTTTTCGAGGATATTCAGCTGTTGCTGGCCGCTCTTGCTGTTCTTCTTGGCTTTGGCGAGATCCTTATTGAGCTGTTTCAGTTCCTGTTCCACCTTGGCCTTGTCCTTCTCCAGCTGCTGCTTCGACTGACCATAGGCCGGGTAAGAGATGGAAAAAGGAAAGAGGAAAGCGATGCCGACACAAATCAGCACCACAACTTTCCACTTTCCACTTTTCACTTTCAACTTACCAATTGAGGATTTTCTTGAAGTCATACTCCTCAGGATTGGGCAGGAAACGGCGAGCGGCCTCGTAGTCGGCGGGGGTGATATAGTCCATAATATCGTTCACGTAGGACATCACCTTATTCGAGGCTACGTTGACCAGACGCGGAGGTATCTTGCCTGTTTCGGGATCCTGCAGATCCTTGAGGTAAAGAGGGCTGACGGCACCCTGATGATCCACATACACCATGCAACCGGTGCATCCCTGATTGAACAGCGTATGCACGCCCATACCCATCAAGGAGCAGTATGTCAGGTCGAAAGCGATGGGGGTATGGCAGCGGATCTCGTAGCCAATCTCGACGGGGCGTGTTTTCACCTTCAAGCCGAGTTCTTTCACTTTGCGCTCCAGCAGGTCGTTGAAGATATGAGCCTTCGAGACCTTGCCGAGTTCTGGATGGCCGTGCTCGTCATAGCTGAAGTGGATGCCGCTATTGCGGATCTCCTCGTCGCTGAGCGAGTGGAAGACCCCTTCGCTGATCATCGCGGCGCCATAGTTGATACCCATCAGTTTACGCTTGACGATGCAGGAGACAACCATGTTGATGATCTTATCAACGGTAATCTCGGTCTTGTTGAAGAACTCCGGGATAATCACCATCGGGTAGTGACAAGCGCCTGCTATGCCGAGGGCCAGATGGCCGGCCGAGCGCCCCATAGCACTCACCACGAACCAGTTCTCGCTCGTGCGCGCATCCTCCATCACTGCTGTAGCCAGCACGCACCCCTGCGCTTTGGCGCTGTTGTAGCCGAAGGTGGGGCTGGAATTGGGCAGGGGCAGGTCGTTGTCGATAGTCTTGGGGACATGAATGTTGGCAATTGGATAATGCTTGTCGGCCAAGAACTTGGCAATACGGTTTGCCGTCGAAGCGGTATCGTCGCCCCCCACCGTCACCAGAAGTTTCACCTCGTTGTCGGTGAAGAAACGCAGGTTGAAACGCTGCTCGAAATCCTCGGGCGTAGGTTTGAAACGGCTCATCTTCAAGATGCTGCCGCCCTTGTTGAAAATCTCATCGGCTGTCAGGAAGTTGAGATCCTGCATGCGGGGCTGCTCAGTGAAGAGGGCGCTGTAGCCGCCATGCAGGCCGATGACGCGATAGCCGTCGCGCAGGAAAGTCTTGGCCACCGAGGCCACCACCGTGTTCATTCCGGGCGCGGGACCGCCACCCGTCAGTATTGCTATGGATTTCATCTTTTTTTTATTTTAACTTATAATTCAGAAATTAAAACTTAAAACGTAGGCGACGGGGAAATATTGTGGCTGGGACAAAATAAAGTTTAAGGTTTAAGGTCAATTCACTTATCACCAATCACCCATGTTGGCACGGAAGTTGCAGAAAGGAATAGGCACGAAATGTTAAAACAAAAGGCACAAAATACACAAAAGCAAGCAGATATGAGTGTTCAAAAACTAATTTTGCCATTACTTATGACACTGACGGTAGGAGCGATGGGGCAGGAACGACTGACACTTGACACCTGCCGGGCGCGGGCATTGCGAGCCAACCGAAGCTTGAAACAAGCGGAGATGAAGGTCGCCGAGACCGATGCATTGCAAAAAGTGGCCTTCTGCCAAATGCTGCCAAAGGTGACAGCCAACGGTGGCTACATGTGGATGGAGAAGAGTGTGAACCTGATAAGCGACGAGCAGCAGGGGCAGTTGTCCCACCTAGGCGACAACATCAGTGCCGACATCGGACAAGCGCTGCACAGCGAACTTGACAACGTGCCACTGGTCGGCAATGCAATTGCCGACGCCTTGACAAATGAGCTGGCTGGAAGCGAGCTTACCGCTTCGGTCAACTCATTGGGGCAAAACCTGGTGCAAAGCCTTGAGACAGACACCCGCAATATGGGTGGCGGTGTGGTTACACTGACCCAACCCGTCTATATGGGTGGCAAATTGTTGGCCGCCCACCGGACTGCAGCGCTGATGCACTCGCTGGCAGGGGTGGAATTGAGCCAAAAGCAGCGCGAGACCCTCATCTCCGTCGATGAGGCATATTGGCAGGTGGTCAGCGTCGAATACAAAAAAGCACTGGCCGAACAGTATGCCGCCCTGCTTGACACACTGGAGCACAATATGCAGTTGATGGTCGATGCCGAGATGGCCACCCAGGGCGACCTGGCCAAAGTGCGCGTGAAACACAACGAAGCCCAGATGAGCCTCACCAAAGCCTCCAACGGGCTGATGCTCGCTAAGATGCTCTTGTCCGAGCGCTGTGGCATGCCTCTTGACAGTGACATCGAAGTCGCGACCGCATCAGAAATACCGACAGTCCATCGTACGTCGGAAGTCAGCCTGGATAGTGTATTGACAAAACGTTCCGAGATGCAAATGCTTCGAATCGCCGACAGCATCGCCGCACAGGGAGTACGTATTGCCGCCAGCACACTGAAGCCCAACATCGCCGTCAGTGGCGGCTACCTAATGACCAACCCCAACGTCTTCGACGGATTCAAGAACGAATGGGGCGGCAGCTGGATGGCCGGGGTGGTGGTCAACATCCCGATAGTTCATCCTTCGGGCGTATATGCCATAAAGGCCGCGAAAGCCAAACGCAACGAGGTGGCCTGGCAGATAGAGGAAGCCAAAGAGATGATTGCCCTGCAGGTGAAGAAACTCAGTTGCGAGTTGGAGTTGGCCTACAAGCATTTGGCACAGGCCGAGAGCGACCTCTCGGTGGCTGAGAACAACCTCCGGCTGGCCGACGAGAGTTTCAAAGCAGGCATGTGCAGCAGCAGTGATTTGATGGCGGCCCAGACCGCATGGATGAAAGCCGAAAGCGAGATTATCGATGCCCAAATCGAGATAGAGATGGATAAAATCTACTTAAACCAGGCGTTGGGCGAATAGAATTTTCAAACATCGAACATAAATATAAAATATGAAAGAAAACAATAAGAGCTTGTTGGCCGGATTGGCGGTGGTGATCGCCACGGTGGTGATTGTAGCCCTGGTGGGCCTGTTTTCCATTCATCCTCAGAAAGAGCTCATCGCCGGTGAGGCCGATGCATCGGAATATCGCGTGAGCAACATGGTACCCGGCCATATTGACTCGCTCTATGTGCATGAGGGCGACCGTGTGCGTCGTGGCGACACACTGGCTCATATCGCCAGCCGGCAGGTCGATGCCAAGATGCTGCAGGCCGAAGCTGCTCGCAATGCCGCTAACGCCCAAAGCCGCAAAGCACAACATGGTGCCCGTAGCCAACAGAAGGAGATGGCCTACCAAGTGTGGCAAAAAGCAAAAGCCGCCGAAGAAGTGTATCGCAAGAGCTACGAACGAGTCAAAGGACTGTACGAAAAAGGCGTGGTGAGTGCACAACAGTTCGACGAAGTGGATGCAAAATACAAGGTGGCACAAGCCGATTGCGCCGCCGCCGAACAGCAATACCTGATGGCTCAGGAAGGTGCACAACGAGAAGATATCGATGCCGCCGCAGCTCTCGTGGGACGGGCTGGCGGCGCTGTCGCCGAGGTGCAGAGCTACCTTGACGACAGCTACCTTACCGCCCCATGCGATGGTGAAGTGGTGGAGATATTCGCCAAGCTCGGCGACCTCATCGGCACCGGCAGTCCCGTAGTGAGCATTCTGGATATAGACGACAGCTGGTTCTATTTCGCCGTACGCGAGGATATGCTGAAAGACATAAACACCGGAAGCGACATACAGGTTCGCATCCCTGCCCTTGGCGAACAGACCTACACTTGCACGGTGTGCAAAGTGCAGGCTATGGCCAGCTATGCCACCTGGCGTTCCTCCAAGACCAACGGTCAGTACGATGTGAAGAGTTTCGATGTGAAAGCGGTGCCACAACAAAGCATCGAAGGCCTCAAGCCAGGCATGACGGCCATTATTGTTGAGAAATGAGGAGAGTCATACATCGCGAACTGCGAAGGATATGGATGAAACCCCGCTACCTCGTCATTCTGACGCTGGCTGTGGTGTTCTCGTTCGTCTTCTTTGCCACCATGACACGCGAGGGCCAACCACAGAAACTGCCTGTAGCAGTGGTCGACTTGGACCACAGCTACCTCTCGCGCCGCCTGTGCCATGAACTGGAGGCTACACAAGGGGTACACATCGCTGCTGTCTACGACAACCACACCGAGGCCCGTCTGGCCATGCAACGAGGCGACATATTTGCATTCTACGAAATACCACAAGGTATCTACAACGAGGTGCTGCAGTTCCACGCACCGCGCTTCATCCTCTATACCAACCAATCCTACCTGCTGGCCGGCTCGCTGACCTACCGGCAACTGGCTACCATGGGCAAACTGGCTGCCGGTGCCGTACAACGCGAAGTGCTGCGCAAGAAGGGCTACACCGACGATGCCATCATGGGTATCATTCAGCCCGTTGCTCTCGACACCAAAGCCATTGGCAACACAAAGGCCAGCTACAGCATCTACCTGATGACCACCCTCCTGCCTGGCATCATCGCCGTGATTGCCATGCTGCACACAGCCTACGTCATCGGACGCGAACGGCAGGAGCGAACCGTGCGTTCGTGGATGCGCAAAGCCGGTGACAATGGGCTGAAAGCCATGATGGGCAAAGCCTTCCCCTACACTGCCTACTACTCCGTGCTGCTTGTCTTGGCCAACTTCATCATGTATGGTCCCATGGGAATACCACTCGAAGGAAGCTGGATGCTACTGGTTCTGCATTCGCTGCTCCTGGTGATGGCAGCGCAGTGCGCGGCGATCTTCCTCATGGGCTGTATCCCCGACCCTTCGGTGGCCATGAGCCTCACTTCGGCCTATGCAACTCTGAGCTTCACCATGTGCGGTTTTTCCTTCCCCGTCGAAGCCATGCCCCTGCCCATGCAGGCCTTCAGCCTCGTATTTCCCCTGCACCACTACTTCCTCGCCATGAGCGATATTACTCTATTCGGCAACGGCCTCGACGTATGCTGGCCCCATACGGCCATCCTGCTCTCATTCGGCCTGCTGGCCGTCATTGGTTCCGCAATGTTCAACCGACAATTCGAAAGGGGGGTCTCATGCTGACACATGGAGCATCTTCGGCATCCCACCGGCGAAACAGAAGGCTGTCCAGGATAATCAACAACCTCAAAGACGTATGGAATGTCTTTGAGGCAGAAGTGCGCCGTGTCTTCAGCGACAAGACCACTCTGGTGATATTCCTTCTCGCCACGGCCGTCTATCCCCCACTCTACTACTACATCTACCACCGCGAGATGCTCACCGCCATGCCCGTGGCTGTAGTAGACCTCTCGCAAGGCATGGCTTCCAAACGCTTCGCACACAAACTGGATGCCACACCGGAGGTGAACGTAGCCTACCGCCCGGCCAATCTCGCCGATGCCGAATGGCTGCTGCGTCACCATGACGTGAAATCCATATTCCTGATACCCAAAGACTACGACTACCGTCTGGCCCACCATGAAACGGCCACCGTAACATTGGTGACAGACATCAGCTCTTTCATCTACTACAAGAATGCCCTGATGGGCGGCAGCAATGTACTGATTGACGAGATGCATACCACTCAGCTGGAATACCAGGCCGCCGAAGGGGTTACAGGCACTCAAGCCGAGACCACCGTGCAACCCCTGGCCTACGACGATGTGAAGCTCTACAACCCCACAGGCGGCTATGCCTCCTACTTCATCCCCGCACTCCTCATGCTCGTCGTGCACCAAACCCTCTTCTTCGGCATCTGTGTGCTCTGCGGCGACGCCAACGAAAACCGTAAATCCCTGAAGCTCATACCGCCCCACCTGCGTGGACGCTCCGTCTATCGCGTCACTATGGGCCGTGCTCTATGCTTCATGTTCATCTACTTCCCCATCACCCTGTTCGACCTCTGGCTCATACCCCATTGGTTTGGCATGCCTCAACTGGGGCGTCCGTCCGATGTGATGCTGCTTGTATTGCCCTATGTCATTGCCGTCACATGCTTTGCCATGACCATGGGCAACCTATTCGCCCGCGAGCGTATGAGCATGCTCCTCTACTGCCTCTTCTTCTCGGTCATCCTCTTCTTCCTCAGCGGGGCGGTGTGGCCTCAGAGCAACATGCCCCGCTTCTGGCTCGTTTTCAGCTACATATTCCCCTCCACCCCGGGCATTCAGGGTTTTGTGCGCATCAACTCCATGGGAGCCACATTGGCGCAGGTGCGTGGCGAATACCTCGCCCTCTGGGCCCAGGCGGGCTTCTACTTCGTCACCTCCTGCTTCTCGCTGCGATACATCAAGCGCTACAGGCGCTCCGCGTCGTGATTGCATCGTGAAAACGACGTGCCGGGCACGGGGCGGAATCAAATGGAATAGACTACAAGTCCGGCGAGGCCCGAGGCGAGGATGAGGAGGATGGGGCTCGTCTTGTAGCGCCAAGAGAGTATGAACACAATCAAGCCGATGACCACCGAGGTGACGAACCGGCGGTTGAAGCCGATGGGGCCGAAGCTGTCGGCCCCCGCGAGGCTGAGGGCGGCGGCGGCGACGAGACCCACGACGCGATAGCCGTCGCGCAAGAAGGTTTTGGCGACCGATGCCACCACTGTGTTCATTCCAGGGGCAGGACCGCCACCCGTCAATATTGCTATGCTTTTCATTAGATCAGAATGTTGGAATTGAATATAATTCTAAGTTGTTTGAAATAGCGCTTCCGGTGTAACATTATTGTGCAGGAAAAGAAAAAAATACGCCGTATGAGATTTTTTTCGTATCTTTGCACCCAAATAAACCGACACAACAACCATGATCAACATCGTCATCTTCGGCGCCCCCGGCGCCGGCAAAGGCACCCAGGCCCAGCTGCTGGCCGAGAAATACGACTTTCTGCACATCTCCACCGGCGACCTTCTGCGACAGGAGGTTGCGCTGGGCACCCCAGTGGGGCAACGCGCACAAGCCATCATGAACCGCGGCGACCTTGTGGGCGACGACATCGTGGTGGCATTGCTTGCACGAGCCCTTGAGAAACGCAGCACACACCCCGACCCCGACTCGCTCGTAGACCCATGGGACCGCCAACGCCACGGCGACCCGCACCGTCCCGAGGGTTGCATCATCGACGGTTTTCCGCGCACCGTCAGCCAAGCCCAGACGCTCGAATTCCTCTTCGCCCGCCTGAAACGCAGGATAGACCTTGTGGTGGCCATCGACGTGCCGCGCGACGAACTGGTACGCCGCATCCATGAACGGGCAGCCATCAGCGGCCGTGCCGACGACACCGAAGAAGTCATCCGCCACCGTCTCGACCTCTACGACCAGCAGACACAACCGGTGCTTGACTACTACCGCGTCAGCGGGCTCCTCGTCACCGTAGACGGCAGCGAAGAAATCCCCGACACCAACCGTCGCATCTGCAGCGCCATCGAAGCGAGGTGGTAGTTTTTTTTAGCTGGTAGCAGGTAGCTGGGAGCATTTGGGGGGCGAGCGGCTAAAAAACAGAATAGACCACCAGTCCGACGAGGGCGGATGCGGCGATAAGGAGTATTGGGCTTGCCTTCTTGCGCCAAGAGAGGAAGAAGACGGCGGCGAAGATGACCACGGAGGTAACGAAGCGAAGGTTGAGTCCCGGAGTGCCGAAGCTTTCAGCGGTGAGCAAGCCAAGGGCGGCGGCAGCCACAAGGCCCACCACCGCGAGCCGCAGGTAGCGCATGACAGTGGCGACGATAGGGGTGTTCTTATGCCGCATCAGCCATCCGCTGACGAGAAGCACCAATGCCACAGGGATGACGATGACGGAAAGGGAGGCTTCGATGGAACCGAGGACGGCGGCCCACTGCGGGTAGCCGGCGTTGAGGACGGCGGTGTAGCCGGCATAGGTGGCGGTGTTGATGCCGACAGGTCCCGGGGTCATCTGGCTGACGGCCAGGAGGTCTGTGAACTCGGACGAGGTCATCCAGCCATGATGCGTCACCACCTCGCCCTGGATGAGCGCTATCATGGAATAGCCCCCGCCAAAGGTGAAAGCACCGATGAGGAGGAACGTGTAGAAAAGTTCGAGGAAAATCATTGATACAGGCAGTTAGCGTTTAGTGTTCAGTTTGCTGTACAGGAAGCCGCCGAGAGCGGCAGCGAGAACTATCAGTATGGGGCTTACGCCCAACAGCCAGATAAGCAGAGCGCTGACGACAGGTATCCAGACATTGCTCCACGACACCTTGGCGCTGCGAGCCATGGTGAAGACCGGCGCGGCGATGAGCGCCACCACACAGGGGCGCAGGCCGAGGAAGATGCGCTCCACAAAGACATTATCCCTGAACGTGCGGAAGAAGAGAGCCAAGAGAAGGATAAAAACGACAGGCATCAAGATATTGCCCAGGATGGCAGCCGCACTGCCTCCTCCCTGCCGCAGGCGGAAGCCTGTCATGGCGGCCATATTGACGGCGAAGACCCCCGGCATGGCTTGAGAGAGGGCGACCTGGTCGAGGAACTCCTCCTCGCTCAACCAGTGGTGTTTATCGACCAACTCGCGTTGCATAAGGGGTATCATGGCATAGCCGCCGCCGATGGTGAAAGTGCCGACTTTAAAAAAACTCCAGAAGATGTCACAATATTTTGCCATAAATTGAGTTATTCACTCCTAAAGAACACTGAACTATATAAAATATTGTATAAATGAACGGAGTTTTCTTCACTATTTTCATGATCTTTGTCGTCGTGATGCTGACGTTGGATCTGACAGTATTCCACAAGAAAGACCACGTAGTCACCGCGAAAGAGGCTGCCGGGCAGACTGCCATGTGGGTGGCGCTGGCGATGGGTTTCGCGGTGCTGATATATTTCTTCGGCGACTGGATGGTGCCTCCGGCAGAGAGCGTTAGCGACCTTGGCGCCTACCGACGCGAGATGGTGTCAGAATACCTGGCGGGCTACTTCCTCGAAGAGAGCCTGTCGATAGACAACATCTTTGTGATGATCATGATCTTCGTCAGCTTCGGGGTCAAGAAAGAATACTACCACAGGGTGCTCTTCTGGGGCATCTTCGGTGCCATCGTGCTGAGGTTCATCTTCATCTTCGCCTTGGGAGCGTTAGTGACGAAGTTCTCGTGGATGCTGGCCGTCTTTGGAGCCATATTGATCTACAGCGGCATCAAGATGTTCCGACCGAAGAGCGACGAACAAATCAACACAGAGAACCACCCCGTGGTGCGCTTTGCCTCAAAGCACTTCCGAGTGACGAAACACACCTATGGCCACGACTTTTTCCATATAGAAGACGGCAAGCGGATGATGACGCCGCTGTTCCTGGTGCTGCTGGTGATAGAATTTTCGGACATCATCTTTGCCGTGGACAGCATACCAGCCGTTTTCTCCGTCACGCAGAACCCTGTCATTGTCTACACGAGCAACATCTTCGCCATCATGGGTCTGAGGAGCCTTTTCTTCCTGCTGAGCGACATTGCCGACCGCTTCTGGCTGCTGCACTACGGCCTGGGAGCGCTGCTGTGCTTCATCGGGCTGAAGATGATAGGAGGAGAATTCTTCGGATGGCACGTAGAGACGCTGGTGTCGCTCGGCATCATCCTGGGCATACTGGTCTTCAGTATTGTATTCTCCATGCTGTTTAAAAAACCTGAGAAGAAATGAAAAGACTGATATTTGCGACCAACAACAAGCATAAGGTGGAGGAAGTGCGCGCCGCGCTGGATGGCAAGGTGGAGATAGTGAGTCTGGCTGAAGCGGGCCTGAGCGGGGAGATACCGGAGACTTCCGACACCCTGCAGGGCAACGCCCTGCAGAAGGCCCAATGGGTATGGGAACGTACGCACACAGACTGCTTTGCCGACGACACGGGGCTTGAAGTGGAGGCCTTGGGGGGGGCGCCGGGTGTGTACAGCGCGCGCTATGCCGGCGAGCACTGCTCGTTTGACGACAATATCGACAAGCTGCTGCGCGCCCTCGACGGCGAGGAGAACCGCCGCGCCTGTTTCCGCACGGTGATATGCCTGATGGAGGGCGGCGACGACCAGCCACAGCCCACCACCCACTATTTCGAGGGGCGCGTTGACGGGCAGATACTCACCGAGCGCCACACAAACGGCGAGGGTTTCGGATACGACCCCGTCTTCATGCCCGACCGCTTTGCGGTGAGCTTTGCGGAGATGCCGTTAGAGGTCAAGAACCGCATCAGCCACCGCGGGCAGGCAGTCAAACAACTGGCCGAATACCTAAAGAATTGAGAATTTAAGATTTAGAATTGAGGATTTAGCATTGAAACGCGTATACCCCACAACGATACAGAGCGGTGCCTCGCAGACAGGCAATTACCTGTTGACGCTCCTTGAACCCGAGGGCGGCATACAGGTGCCCATCATCATTGGGCAGAGCGAAGCGCAGAGCATACTGCTGGCCAAGGAGGGCGTAGCCACCCGGCGGCCGATGATACACGAGGTGGTGATGAACATACTGGATGCCTACGGACTGGGGCTGGAGCGGGTGACAATCGACCGCGTGGTGGAAGGCGTCTTCTACGCCACGCTGCACCTCAGCGACGGCTTCAACGAGAAGCAGATAGACAGCCGCTCGTCAGACGCCATCACGCTGGCACTATACCACAACACGCCCATACTGATGAGCGAAAGCGTGCTTGAGGAGACTGGCGTGAAGGCAGAGAAGCCGGAGTTGAAGATAGAGAATTTGGAAAAAGAGCTGCGACGTTGCGAGGAGGAGGAAGACTATGAACGTGCCGCCGAGATACAGAGACAGATAGAGCGACTGAGGTTGAGAAATGAGAATTGAGAAATGAGAATGAACACGGCCCGTTTCCGCCCATACGTACTGCCTGTCGCCATCGTGCTTGGACTGCTGCTGCACCGCTGGTGTGCCATGTTTTCGGGGGCAGTGCCCTATCTTATCTTCTGCATTCTGCTGCTGTCCTTTTCGGCCGTTGACCTGAGGAAGCTGAAGTTGAGGCCGCTCGACCTATGGCTGATGCTGTTCCAGATAGTGGTCAGCACGGGGAGCTACCTGCTTGTCCGCCTCATAGGGGGCAGCGATGTGATAGCCGAGGGGGTGCTGATAGGCGTGCTGTGCCCGGTGGCATCGTCGGTGGCGGTGATTTCGTGCATGCTCGGCGCCAACCGAGCCACGGTGACGACGTACACCATCGTTGGCAACCTGATGGTGGCCGTGGTGGCGCCGATTGTCTTCACCCTCATAGGGCACCATCCGGAGCTTGGGTTGTGGCGCGGGTTCCTGATGATGTTCACCAAGATTGGGTCCACGCTGGCGCTGCCGTTTTTCGTAGCGCTTGCGCTACAGTTGTGGTGGCCCAGAGCCAACGCCGTCCTCGGCAAGGTCAACATACTGAGTTTCTACCTGTGGGCCATTGCGTTGCTCTTCACCCTTGGGCAGACCATCGACTACATTTTCCTGCACGGCGAGGGCAACTGGCACAATATTGGCATTCTCGGCGGGTTGTCGCTGATATTCTGCGTCATCCAGTTTGGGGCCGGCCGCTACATAGGGAAGCACTACGGCAACCATATCGGCGGCGGGCAGCTGCTGGGGCAGAAGAACTCCGCCTTCGGCATCTGGATGGCCAACACGTTCCTCTCCCCCCTTGCGTCGGTTTTCCTGGCCTTCTACAGCATATACCAGAACATATTCAATGCCTGGCAGATGGCACACCATAAGAATTGAGAATTGAAAGTATAGACTCTTATTTTGTAAGCACTGATGATTAAAGCTGCATTTTTTGATATTGACGGTACCTTGCTCAGTTTCCGGACGCACCGCGTGTCGGCGGGAACGGTGCGAGCCTTTGACACGCTGCACCGGCACGGGGTGCGGACCTTTCTCTCCACAGGCCGGCCGGAGGTGCTCATTCCCCCGATGCCCGTCAGTTTTGAGGGCTACATCACCATGAACGGAGGGTTGGTGTTTGTGGATGTTGATAAGTTGGGCAAACGACGCATCAACTTGGTCAGCAATCCCATACCGGCAGGGGACCGGGAAGCCTGGCTCGACTATGCGCAGCGAAACAACATCAGCACGATGATTTTCACGCGCGAGGGCATGATGGGAGCACAGGTGAACGAGACCGCCCTGCGGCTGCGCGACCAGTTGGAATTTGAGATGCCGCCCATTGTGAGCATCGAGGAGATGCGCCGCCAGGAAGCCTACCAGATTATTGCCGTCATGCCGCCCGAGTGCGACAGCGAGGTGCAGGGTCTGATGGGGGCCTGCCGTCTGCCACGGTGGACGCCGGTGTTCACCGACATAGTGGCTGCGGGCAACAGCAAGGCTGTGGGCATGGAGGCCATCTGCCGACACTTCGGCATCAAGCAGGAAGAGACCCTTGCTTTTGGCGACGGCGGCAACGACGTGGAGATGCTGCAGTGGGCCGGCATAGGGGTTGCCATGGGCAACGCTGCCGACGACGTGAAAGCCGTTGCGGACAAAGTGACTGCCGATGTGGACCACGAGGGTATAGAAGAGGCCGTAAAAGAGCTATTCGCATGAAGAGTCCCGAAGAAGAGCTGGCAGAAGTCCAGCGGTTGTTGGCAAGCTATCAGGAACTTGCCGCCGAGCAGGAAGACGACGACACCTTCATAGCCCGCGGCAACGGTTTCTGCGACAGGAAATACAGCGACGACTTCCTGCAGATGCGCATAGCGCAACTGACAGCCCGCGTTGCGGAGATAAAACACCAGAGAAAATCATGAAACAGAGAGAAAACTTCAGCTCGAAACTGGGCATCATTGTGGCCACCGCCGGCTCGGCCTTAGGGCTGGGCAACATCTACCGATTCCCGTGCGAGGCCGGTGCCAACGGCGGCGGAGCGTTCCTGATAGTGTATCTGGCCATAGCCCTTGTGATAGGCACGCCGTTGATGATATCGGAGTTTGTGATAGGGCGTCGAGCGAAGAGCAATCCGGTCGGGGCTTTCCGGCTGCTCAGCGGCAAGAAGAGTGCGTGGCCTGTGGTGGGGTACCTGGGGGTGCTGTGCGCATTTCTGATACTGGCGTTCTACACCACTGTGGCGGGGTGGACGCTGGGGTATCTGGGCAAGAGCATAGCCGGGCACTTCAACCATCAGGACCTGACGCAGATACAGGGCCAGTTCGACTCGTTCACGAACCATCCTTGGCTGCCGCTGGCGTGCCAGCTGGTGTTTCTGGCGCTGACGGCATTTGTGGTGGCCCGCGGGGTGAAGGACGGCATAGAGCGTTGGAGCAAGATACTGATGCCGCTGCTGCTGGTGATTATGGTGGTGCTATGCGTCAAATCGTTGACCCTCAGCGGTGCGGCAGAGGGGTTGCGGTTCTTCTTCAAGCCAGACTTTTCGAAGATAAACGGGAGGGTGCTGATCAGTGCGTTGGGGCAGAGTTTCTTTTCGCTTTCGATCGGCATGGGTGCGTTGATAACCTATGGTTCGTATATCAGCAAGAAAGACAACATGGTGAGCAGCGCGGTCAGCGTGGTGCTGGCCGACACGATGGTGGCTGTGCTGGCGGGTGTCATCATATTTCCTGCGGCGTTCTCGTTCGGCATACAGCCCGAGGCCGGTGCGTCGCTGGCGTTCACCACGCTGCCCATGGTCTTCCAGCAGATGACGGGGGGATATTTCTTCTGCATCATCTTTTTCCTGCTACTGGTGATAGCCACCCTGACGTCGACGATATCGCTGCTTGAAGTCATCGTGGCCACGCTTACGGAGGAGCTGCAGCTGACGCGGAGCAAGGCGTCGATAGTGGGTGCAGTGGGCACGGCCGCGATTGGTGTTCTTGCCACGCTGAGTTTCCGCACGGGGAGCCCGCTACATATTGCGGGGAACACCTTCTTTGACCTGCTGGACCATGTCACGGCGCTGTACTTTATGCCGCTGGGCGGGCTGCTGATAGTGCTCTTTGTGGGGTGGAAGATGGAGCGTGCGGACACGATGGACGAGCTGACCAACGGCGGCAGCCTCAAGGCGGGCCTGCGGAAGGCCATCATGTTCATTATCCGCTACTTGGCACCGGTGGCCATCGGAGTCATCTTCATCAGCCAGCTGCTGGCGTGACGTAGAGGCGGTGCCTTGGATATGCTTAGGATATGCCTTGGATATGCTTAGGATGAGCCTTGAAAGAGGGGGTGAAGGGGCAGGTGCGTTTGCTTGGGGCGGTTAGAAAAATGTTGCATGATTGTATTTTTTTAGTATATTTGCAACGCAATGCCGGGGGTGCGGAATGGCGCATCGGGCATTGGATGAGTACTTTGAAAGGAAATAGGCACCGCGGTCTTCCCCCGGAAAAAAGGGGAAGCCAAGAGGGAATCACGTGGAAATCGTGAGCTGTCGCGCAACTGTAAACCATCATCTGAAAGATAATTTCCGGACGGCAAGTAATGCCATTGGGCCCAGGGTGAAGGGGTCCGAGAAGGCGCCGAGCCGGTGGTGGAAGCCAGGAGACCTGCCCGGTGTGCTGCAATCTTGGAGAAGAGACAGGATTCAGTTGATTGGCAATGCTTTCGCGTCAAAGGTGGTTGCCGCCCCACCCTTCCACAGATGATGGATCGGGTGTGAGATCAGATAGTTTATGTTGGCCGAAAGTGTTGGCAGACTGGAGTCTGCCCTGCGCTCCGATGTCCGGAGCAGAGGGGATGAATGACTTTTTTTTAACAATACAACATTTAAAAACCAACATTTGCAACTATGCTGAAAACACTAAAACGACTGGCCGTTGCGCTGCTGATATTGGCGCCGGCCATGATGAACGCCCAAAACACCGTCACGGTGGCCGAAGGGACCGCCAGTTCCAACTCTGTGCCGTTCCGGCCCTTCAACGCGCCCTACGCGCAATGGACACAGAGCATCTACCCTGCCAGCCAGCTTACCGCGCTGCAAGGGCACACGCTCAGCGCATTCACGTACCACACTTCGGTCTCGACATTCACACCCGCCCCTGGGCAGTGGACCATCAGCCTGGCGATGACCACCAGGAGCGACCTGGCCTATGGCAAAGACCAAACGACGACGACACAGGTCTTCAGTGGCACACCGACTTTCGACATCGAGAGCCAGAATATGACCTTTACGTTCGACACCCCGTTTGAATACACAGGCGGCAACCTGCTGGTGTACTTCGACCACCAGGCTGGCACGACCAGTGCCCAGGATAGTTGGACCTTCCAGTCGTTGGTTCTCACCGATGCCAGCCGGTACGCATACAATTCGAGCTACTCTTCTTCCTACAATGGCGAGGGTAGCTTGGCGGCATACCTGCCCACCATCATCGTCAGCATAGATGGCGAAGGGGGTGGCGCACAGGGCGACACGTGCCAGACGGTGGTGGTCGATGCTGCGCATCCCTTCACGGAGACCTTCCTCGACACATGGCAAAACGACAAACCGACGGCTTGTTGGGCGGCCAACGAGCATGTGGCCGGCAGCGGAGTGACGCGATGGAGCAAGAGCTATCAGGGTCACGACGACCTTTACGGTGCCAAGATGTCGTACACCTATTCTTATGGCGGTGCCATCAACAAGGCCAACCTGGTCAGTCCGCGACTCGACATACCGCAGGCGGAGGCATACACGGTGGGGCTGTGGCTCAAGCGCATCACCAACAGCGCGGTGCGTACAGAGGCCGGCGTGAGGGTCTTTGTGAACAGCACTCCCGATACCGTTGGCGCCACCCTGCTCTTCTTCGCCCCGCAGCATATAGCCGTAGAGCCGGCGGTATCGGAAGACGGATGGTACTATTTTGAGGGCATTATACCCAATGCCGGCGAGCAGTACGTCATCATCCAGGGTGTGGATCAGGGGATGAGCGACATATGGATTGACGAGTTCAGCGTACAGGCAGTACCCAACTGTTCCAATCCTACCGACATGACGTGGAACGCCGAAGAGCTGGCGGTGGAATGGGAAGCCGGCACCGCCACGCAGTGGCAGGTGCGTGAGGGCGAGGAATGCGAGGTGGTCAACACCAACAGCTACAGCAACACCGCCTGGCTTCCCGCCACGACACACAACGTCTATGTGCGCAGCATCTGCGGCGCGGGCGACACCTTGGGATGGCGCGGGCCGGTAAGCTTCACCATGCCGTGCGAGGCCATCGTGCTGGACGGGACTACGACCTTCAGCGAGGATTTCGAGTCCCTCACCACCAGCGGCGCCACTCCCACCTGCTGGGCCACCAGTCATGTCAGCGGCCCCGGCACGCAGCTGTGGGGTTCGTACAGCGGCACCGGTCACAGCGGCAGTCGCATGATGCGATTGCCGGATATGAGCGCTACCACCGTCACTTACCTGGTGTCGCCGGAGTTCGACATTGCGCAGGCCGACCGCTACCAGGTCAACCTCTGGGTGAAGCGCGACGGCTCGGGCTCGTCCAAGCCCAACGAAGGTGTCAAGGTATGGGCCAACAGCACGCCCGACACCGTCGGTGGCACAATGCTCTTCCACGCCCACCGCTATCAGGGCATAGCGCCTGTCGTCACATCCACAGGCTGGTATGAGTTCAACGGCATCATCCCCCTGAGCGGCACCGTGTACATCGTCATAGAGGGCATCAGCGAGTATGGCAACGCCACGCACATCGACGACTTCAGCGTCACCCTCGCCCCCCTCTGCAGCCATCCAGAAGGCTTTGCCTTTGACGACGACAGCATTCGCGTGGTGTGGACCGCCGGCACCGCCACACAGTGGCAGGTACGCGAGGGCGACAGCCTGACGATGGTCGACGCTCCCGAATACAGGAACCCCGCGTGGGAGTCGAACACTGGATACAGCATCAGCGTGCGCAGCATCTGCGGCGAAGGCGACACCAACGAGTGGCAGCCCGTGTTCGCTTTCGTCACCCCGCGCATGTTCTTCGACACCGTACAGGTGCACGACACGGTCTACGTGCCGCAGGTC
>DFLB01000005.1:101168-103810 GCA_002373995.1 Bacteroidales bacterium UBA3630
CGGTCTACGTGCCGCAGGTCGACACAGTCTATGTGCCGCAGGTCGATACAATATACATCACTCATACCGACACAGTTATAATACACGACACCATCTATGTCCACGACAACGCCATTGATGGTGCCGACGGTATCGCCGCCAAGATCTACACCGCAAGAGGCCAGATCGTCGTCGACGGAGCCCGTGCGGGCGAGGCCGTGAGGGTGTACGACATCAGCGGGCGCCTGCTGACCTCCGCCACAGTGGGGCCCGACCGCTACAGCTATCCCGTGCCAACCAGCGGCATATACATGGTGCGCATCGGCGACCGCCCGGCATACAAACTGGTCGTAAAACGATAGACACCACCCGCCGGCAAGCCTGAATGCCCCCCCAACAGACAAGCCCGACCGATAGGCATCTGCGGCTCTTGGTCCGGGGATGGTCCGGGGATGGTCCGAGGATGGTCCGAGGATGGTCCGATAAAAGACGGACAAACTGCGGTCCAAAGACGGTGCTGCGGCGGGGTGCCTGGGGCAAACCAGAAAGGGTGCCGTCCACGAGGGTGGGCGGCGCCCTATTTTCTTCTCAAGGCCAAAGAATGAGCCTTTTAAGCCACCGGCAGGGGGAGCCGGGGATGGGCTCACCAAAAATGGTGAGAAAAATTTGCAGAAAGGCTTGTTATATTGTTTTTATTTTGTATATTTGCAGCGTCATGCACCGACCAAAGGCCGACGTATGCTATTGATAATTAGTCAAATAAAATAATATTAATCCTAAAAAAGTCACATCTATGACAAAAGTGAAATCTTTGGCTGACCTGAAAGCCATGCGCGAGAAGCTGCAGTCGAACCTCGACGTGCGCGAGAAGGCTGAGCACCCCGAGAGCCTGGTGCAGATCAAGGTCGCAATGGCCACGTGCGGTATCGCCGCCGGTGCCAAGCAGGTTATGGAACACATGATGCAGAAAGCCGATGAGCTCCACATCCCCGCCGTCTTCACGCAGACCGGCTGCATGGGCTACTGCCACGCCGAGCCCACCCTCGAGGTGCGCGTCCCCGGCAAGGACCCCATCGTCTTCGGCCACGTCGACAACAACCGCGCCGACGAGATCCTGACCAAGTACGTCCAGCAGGGCGAACTGGTCGAGGGCATCATCCCCGTGAACTACGAAACGATTGACAAGTAAATAATGCGTTATTGTGTTAATGCTTGATTGCGTAAGTAGCTTTGCTCCAATACTCAAGCATAACACAATTGCACAATAACACAATCAAAAAAACATGGCAAAATACAAAATGCATATCCTGATCTGCGGCGGTACCGGATGCAAATCCAGCAACAGCCTCCAGATCATCGACAATTTCCATAAGATTCTCGCCGAGAAAGGCCTGGCCGACGACGTGCAGGTCATCAAGACCGGCTGCTTCGGCTTCTGCGAGAAGGGCCCCATCGTCAAGATCATGCCCGACAACACGTTCTACACCCAGGTCAAACCCGAGGATGTGGACCGCATCGTCAACGAGCACATCATCAAGGGCCGTAAGGTTCCCGAGCTGCTCTACACCAACCCCGAGAACAAGGAGCACGTCAGCGACTCGAAGCACATGGACTTCTACCGCAAGCAGATCCGTATCGCCCTGCGCAACTGCGGCTTTGTGGATCCCGAGAACATCGAGGAGAGCATCTCCCGTGGCGGCTACGAGGCTCTGGCCAAGTGCCTCACCGAGATGACCCCCCAGCAGGTCATCGACGTGATTACCAAGAGCGGACTCCGCGGCCGTGGCGGCGCCGGCTTCCCCACCGGCGTGAAGTGGGGTCTCTGCGCCAAGAACCAGGCCGACCAGAAGTACATCATCTGCAACGCCGACGAGGGCGACCCCGGTGCCTTCATGGACCGTTCCATCCTCGAGGGTGACCCCAACAGCATCGTCGAGGCTATGGCCATCGGCGGCTACGCCATCGGTGCCAGCAAGGGTCTCGTGTACATCCGTGCCGAGTATCCCCTGGCCATCGACCGCCTGAAGATAGCCATCAGCCAGGCCCGCGAGTACGGTCTCCTCGGTGAGGACATTCTCGGCACTGGCTTCAACTTCGACATCGAGCTCCGCTACGGTGCCGGTGCTTTCGTCTGCGGCGAAGAGACCGCCCTTATCCACTCCATGGAAGGCAAGCGCGGCGAGCCCACCCTGAAGCCCCCGTTCCCCGCTGTGCGCGGCTATATGGACAAGCCCTCGAACGTGAACAACGTCGAGACCCTGGCCAACATCCCCGTCATCATCACCAAGGGCGCCGACTGGTTCCGCACCATCGGTACCGAGAAGTCGCCCGGAACCAAGGTGTTCGCTCTGGCCGGCCAGATCAACAACGTGGGTCTGATCGAGGTCCCGATGGGTATCACCCTGCGTGAGATCATCTACGAGATCGGCGGCGGCATCAAGGACGGCCGCGAGTTCAAGGCCGTGCAGACCGGTGGCCCCTCCGGCGGCTGCCTCACTGCCAAGCACCTCGACACCGAGATCGACTACGACAGCCTCGTGGCAGCCGGCTCGATGATGGGCTCGGGCGGTATGGTCGTCATGGACGAGACCTCTTGCATGCCTGCTATCGCCAAGTTCTATCTGGAATTGACCTGCGAGGAGAGCTGCGGCAAGTGCAGCCCC
>DFLB01000072.1 GCA_002373995.1 Bacteroidales bacterium UBA3630
CGGACGGGAGCAAACAGATGACCGCGGAAGCGACCCGTGGGCACGTTGATGCCGTTCACCTCGATGCGGGCGCCGTCGGTGTCGCTGCTCAGCGTGACCGGCTGGGCCTGCGTGCCCGAGAGCTGCATCAGGTCGAAATTGCGCAGGGCGCTGGTCATGGTCTGCTCGCGGTTGCTGAGCGAGTTCTTCATCTGGTTGGCCGTCCCGTAGGGCGACTCGCCGTTCTGAGCCATTGCCGGTGCCACGGCGTCGGCCAGCTGGTCGATGATCTGCGTGCAGCGGCTGGCCTCGAACACGCTGCCACCCATGAGGCAGTAGGTGTCGATGAACTTGCGGCGGAACTGCTCGTTCTGCAGCAACTGGCGGAAGATGGTGATGAGCGTGATGTCGGCAATGATGACTTTTCCGCTGGGCAGCAGCGCGTTGAAGTGGTACTGATTCTCCATGTTCATGACGTCGTAGAACATGTTGCTGCCGCGGTTGAAGGAAGCATCGGTGTCGAACATCACAAAGCGGAAGCGACCGCCGTCCTGATGGCGGAAGGCCTTCACGTTGTTGCGCAGCCAGTCGTCGCTGCCCAGGAAGAACTCGGCAGCCATGTAGTTGATATACTCGTCGATGTTCAGAATCTTGCAAATCTCGTCGTAGGTGGCGGGATCGGCGGAATAGGCCGAGAGGGACACCAGGTGGCGGTAGGTGAAGGGCGAACCGCACTTCTGCACGTAGAACGAGTCGGGCGAGATTTCAAACATCTCAATCTCGTCATCGTCCCAGCCGTAGTTGGCATAGACGTAGTGCTTGTTGTTGGGCTCGCGCACGTTCAGCACGCCGATGTACTGGCCGTTGAGGAACTCATGCACGGGCTGGTAGGACTGCAGGTCGATGTCGACGCCTGCCGTCTGCACGATGGTGGCGATGGCGGGGTCCTTGATGCGGCAGTTGTTGTCGTTGCCACCGTTGCGAATCTGCAGCGTGCGGTTGTTGATGTAGGGCTTGGCCTGGAAGAAGGGATATTCCAGCTTCTTCGAGCCGCCCAGTTCCTTGGCTCCTTTCAGTTTGAAGGAATGGGGAGTCCAGGCACGGCTCCACCCACCGCACATCTCGAGGTTTACGTCCTGATTGAGCACCATCTCGCCCTCGGCATCGAGGTAGGAGAAGTTGACGGGGCGCTCCCAGTTCATGTTCCAGTTGCACTTCGACTGCTGTCCGTTGCCGGGGCGGCCGTTGGTGCCACGCACGTAGACGCCCAGCGAGTCGTCGTAGAGGAATCGCGGGTCGCTCACCACGCTCACCACGGGCAGTCCGTCGTAGTCGCGGTCGCGGAAGATGAAGGATCGGGTGGTGGTGGGCGAAGGCAGGTAGCCGTCGGCGAAGAGGCGGAAACGGTAGTAGGCGGTCTCGCTGACGCGGAATTGCCCGGTGGTGCTGGTGCGCCCGTTCTGCAGCGTGGGCAGCGTGCCGTCTGTGGTGTAGCGCAGTGTGCAGCCGGCGGGAATGTCGACGCTCAGCGCCACGGTGCCGCTGATCAGCTGCGAGGGCTGGTTGACCGTAGGTGCTGCCAGCTGCTGCTGGGCGAAGGTGGCCGTGGCATTCGAGGCGCCGGGCGTAGCTGCCGCCGTGGTGCCCCACTCATCGCCGCCGTCGGTCTTGCGGGCATAGCTGACGCGCTCCATCGAGGCGGGATAGTCCTGCGTGAGCAGCAGATTGCCTGCAGTGTCGCTGATGTAGAGCACGCCACCATCGGTGTCGAGGCCGAAGGGCGCGTTGGTCTGGCAGACGTCGTTGGAGTCGAACCACACCACCTTGAATCCGTTGGCCGGCACCACACCCAGGTTTTTCGGCGTGTGCCACTTCTTCAGGTTGTTGGCGTCGTCGCTGATGTAGATGCCGCCCATTTCCACGCCCTTGTCGGTCAGGTTATAGAGTTCCACCCAGCCGTCGAAGTTGAACGCCGGGCTCACGTATTCGTCAACGTTCGAGGCCATGATCTCGTTCACCACGATGGCTCCCTTGGTGAGGGGATTGCTCGTCACGGTGATGTTCGACCATCCACGCTTGCCGCTGCCGTCGGTGGCAGTGGCATAGATGCGGGCGTAGCCCTTGTCGAGGGCCGTCACCACGCCCTGGTCGTCGACCGTCATCACGTCGTTGTTGGTGCAGGTCCACTTCAGTTTCTTCTGCGTGGCATTCTCGGGCAGGATGTGGGCCGTCAGTTGGAACTTCTCGCCAACCACCATTTCGTATCGTGCCGGCTCCAGCTCGACACTCTCCACAGCCACGGCCTCGCCGTAGTATTCCAGGCGGAAGTGGTCGAACAAGCACCAGTTGCCCTGCACGAAGTTGCTGTTGCGCAGTCCTATCTGCAGGTCGCCGCCCGAGTGGGTGAACGTCATCTGGTTCTCGTAAGCCCCACGGCCGAAGGCGTCGGTACCGCTCTCCATCGTGTTGGGGAAGTACACGTTCTCGCCCCAAGGCGCCCAGCAACCGCCGGGCACGTTGCCTTCAGGGAAGTGGTAGCTGTAGATGCTGGCAAGCGCCTGCTCGGTGTCGCCGGCATACATCATGCCACTGATTTCCTCCGAGCCGGCCAGATAGTTCGGATACCCCCAGTCGTTTTCGCCGCAGCGGTAGTAGGCCTGCACCGACAGCCGGTATTCGCCGGCAGGCAGGTCCTTCACCACCTGCCACAGGTTCCACGTGCCGTTCCAAAACTCCATGGCGTCGCAGCGCAACGTCTGAGAGTGGGCGTCGCTCTGCCACGTCCAACCCTGACTACTGTTGCCCGTAAAGTCGGGATTCACCAGATATTGCTCCGTTATGTCTATCCATTGTTTCTCAGCCCGTGCCGACGGTACAGCGAGCAGCATCATGAGGCATAACGATATTCCGAAAACAAAGTTTTTACTCATATTCATTCCGCAAAGGTACGCACATTTTGATAAAATATCAAATATCAAGGCATTTTTAAGATTTTTTGTGAGCATTCTTTGCCCCTGAACGCAAAGAAATGACTAATTTTGTGTCGAAAAAGGTGATAACTATTGTAAAATACAAGAAAATATGAAGAAACTATTTGCAATCCTCGCAGTGGCTCTCATGCCGCTCCTCGCCCACGCACAGTTCGAACAGGGCAAACTCTATGCTGGTGCCTCGCTCACAGGCCTTAACCTCAGCTACAGCGGAGCCGACAAATTCAACATCGGCCTGCAGGGCCAGGGTGGCATCTTCGCAGCCGACAACGTGCTGCTCTACGGCCAGGTGGGATGGAACCACAGCGGCGACAACATGAAGAACGACCAGGTGGAACTGGGTGCCGGCGGTCGCTACTATATCCTGCAGAACGGTATCTTCCTCGG
>DFLB01000070.1:0-2567 GCA_002373995.1 Bacteroidales bacterium UBA3630
AGTTCCCTGAAAAGTATATGAAGCGCAAGGCCGTGGTGACCGTCATTCCCGAACTGCGCTACGCCGGCGGCCAGGTGGCCCAGGGCCAGCCTGCCACGTTCCAGGGCGAGAAGGTGCTCGGCAACGACCAGACCATCTCCTATCGCCTCGGCGGCCACTACACCATGAAGACCGCCTTCGACTACGTGCCCGACATGCAGCAGAGCGACATGTACCTCACCTTCCACGCCAAGATTGGCAAGAAGCAGGTGCAGGTGCCCGCCGTCAAGGTGGCCACGGGCGTCATCGCCACCAGCGAACTCTATCGTCAGACCATGATGCAGGCCGGCGGCTGCATTGCCCCCGACTCCTTCCAGCGCATCCAGGCCCAGAAGCTCGATGCCAACGTGAAGTTCCTCGTCAACCAGGCCATCATCCGTCAGAGCGAACTGAAGAACAACTCCGTGCAGGAGTTCGTGCGCATGCTGCAGAAAATCAATGCCGACCGCGGCGAGAAGCTCGCCATCAAGAACGTCGAGGTGGCTGCCTACGCATCGCCTGAGGGCGGCTTCGAGTTCAACGACCGTCTGGCCGGCAAGCGTCAGGACGCCTCTGAGGAGTACGTGCAGAAGACGCTCAAGCAGACCAAGGTCGATGCCGATGTCGATGCCCACTACACCGCTCAGGACTGGGAGGGCTTCCAGCAGCTCGTGCAGGCCTCCAACATCCAGGACAAGGACGTCATCCTGCGCGTCCTCTCCATGTATAAAGACCCCGAGCAGCGCGAACAGCAAATCCGCAACATGAGCCAGGCCTTCCGCGAGCTCGCCGACGGCATTCTGCCCGAACTGCGCCGCGCCCGCATGACCATCAACTACGACGTCGTGGGCCGTTCCGACGAGCAAATCCGCGAGCAGTATGCCAACGACGCCACCAAGCTCAGCGTCGAGGAAATGCTCTATGCCGCCACCCTCACCGACAATGCTGCCGAGAAGGAAGCCATCTATAAGAAGACCGCCCAGTACTGGGACAAGGACTATCGCGCCCTCAACAACCTCGCCGTGCTCGCCTTCAACCAGGGCGACAACGAGCAGGCCGACCGCTACCTGCAGCAGGCCCTCCGCGTCAACAAGCAGGCCCCCGAAGCCTATGCCAACCTCGGTCTCATCGCCCTGAAGCAGGGCAAGCTCTCCGAGGCCGAAGAGCACATTGCCAATGCCATCGGAGCCAACGGCTTCGGCGAGGCACTCGGCAACCTCAACATCGCCAAGGGCAACTTCGCTCAGGCCGAGGCCAGCTTCGACGGTGCCGTCAGCAACAGCGCCGCCCTGGCCCAGCTGCTCAACAAGAACTACGAAGGCGCCATCCAGACCCTCGACAAGGTGAAGAACCCCGATGCCATGACCAGCTATCTGCATGCCGTCGTCGCTGCCCGCCGTGGCAACAAGTTCGCTGCCGAGTCCTATCTGAAGGAAGCCCTCAAGCTCGACCCGTCGCTCAAGGCCTATGCCGACCGCGACCTCGAACTCAGCCTGCTGAAGTAAAAAACACCATCGGGGAATGATCAAGCCACACATCCGTACATCGTCATTTCCTGCCATCATAGGGAGAGTCGTCGGACTCTCCCTATTCCCGTTTCTGCTTGCCTCCTGCCTCACCGGCAGCGGCACGTTCAAACTCAAGGGGAAGTTCAAAAACCTCAACCAGGGCGAGTTCTACGTCTACAGCCCCGACGGCGTCCTCAAGCAAGTAGACACCATCCGCGTAGACCGAGGCAGCTTCGTCTACACCGTAGCCTGCGACGAACCCGCCACCCTCATGCTCGTCTTCCCCAATTTCTCCGAGCAGCCCGTCTTCGCCCAGCCCGGCAAGACCGTCCAGATGCAGGGCGACGCCACCAACCTCCGCGAGATGCAGGTCAAGGGCACCGACGACAACGAACTCATGACCGCCTTCCGCCAGCAGGCAGGCACCGCCCCCACCGCCCAGGCCCGCAAGGCCGCCGAGCAGTTCGCCCACGACCATCCCCAGTCGCAGGTGGCACCCTACCTCGTGCGCCGCTACTTCATGCAGGGCGACGACCCCGACTACCGTCGTGCCGTCACCCTCCTCACCCCCCTTGCTGCCGCCCAGCCCAAGAACATCCCCCTGGCGCGACTCCTGCAGAAAGCCAAGGAGCTCAGCCACACCGACACGGGACAGCCCCTGCCCCCGTTCTCCGACACCGACATCCAGGGCCACAGCGTCAGCAATGCCGCCTTCAGCAGCGCCCCCGTCACCGTCGTCACCACCTGGTCCACGTGGAACTTCGACAGCCAGAACACGCTCCGCCAGCTGCGGCGCGTGCGCCGCAAGGCCCCCGGCCGCCTGCGCCTGCTCAGCATCTTCCTCGACGGCAACACCGCCGAGATGCACCGCCTCGTAGAGCGCGACACCATCGACTGGCCCGTCATTGCCGACCCCAACCTCTTCGAAGGCAAGACCGTACGCGCCTTCGGACTTTCTTTCGTCGGCGACAACCTCGTCTATCGCAACGGCCGCCTCGTGGCCAGCCACCTCAGCAACAGCAACCTCATCAGCGAAGTAGA
>DFLB01000070.1:2667-5600 GCA_002373995.1 Bacteroidales bacterium UBA3630
GCTATACCTATGCTAATAAAAACCTATTGTGCCGCCGTCAGCGGACTCAATGTGACGACCGTTACCATTGAAGTGAGTCTGACGCCCGGCATGCTCTATCACTTCACTGGCCTTGGCGACACCGCCGTGCGTGAAGGTCGCGACCGCATCAACGCCGCCTATCAGCATCTTGGCTATCAGTTTCCTTACGGCGACATCACCGTCAACATGGCGCCTGCCGACCTGCGCAAGGAAGGCTCGTCGTTCGACCTGCCGCTGGCCATAGCGCTGCTGGCCGCCAGTGGCAGCATCGCCTGCGAGGACCTGGAGCGCTACATGCTCGTCGGCGAACTATCGCTCGACGGCACTCTGCAACCCGTTCGCGGTGCGCTGCCCATAGCCATCCAGGCACGCAAAGAAAAGTTCAAGGGCCTCATCGTGCCGGCACAGAACGTGCGCGAGGCCGCCGTGGTGAACAATCTCGACGTCTACGGCATGGAGTCGCTTGCCGACGTCATCGACTTCCTCTCGGGCCGTCGCGCCTTCGAGCCTACGCGCATCGACACGCGCCGCGAGTTCTACGAGCAGCAGGCCCGTTGCGACCTCGACTTTGCCGACGTGCGCGGCCAGGAGGCTGCCAAGCGCGCCCTGGAAGTGGCGGCTGCCGGCGGCCACAACCTTCTGATGATAGGCAGTCCCGGCAGCGGCAAGTCGATGATGGCTAAGCGACTGCCTGGCATCCTGCCTCCCCTCTCGCTGGCCGAGAGCCTGGAGACCACGCAGATTCATTCCATCGCCGGAAAGCTCAGCCAGAACGCCACGCTCATTTCGCAGCGACCTTTCCGCGCGCCCCACCACACCATCAGCGAAGTGGCCCTCGTCGGCGGTGGCTCGTCGCCGCAGCCTGGCGAAATCAGTCTGGCCCACAATGGTGTGCTCTTTTGCGACGAGCTGACTGAATTCAATAAGCAGACGCTCGAAGTGCTGCGCCAGCCGTTGGAAGACCGCCACATCACCATCTCGCGCGCCAAGTACACGCTCGACCTTCCCTGCTCGTTTATGTTTGTTGCCTCGTGCAACCCCTGCCCCTGCGGCTACTATGGCGACCCCACCCACCAGTGTGTGTGCACCCCAGGCCAGCGAGCCCGCTACATGTCGAAAATCTCTGGTCCGTTGCTCGACCGTATCGATATACAGATTGAGATTACGCCAGTTCCGTTCAAAGACCTCTCGAAGGTGGCGCCCGGCGAATCGTCGGCCGTGATTCGCGAGCGGGTGGTGCGCGCCCGCCAGATTCAGGAGCAGCGCTTCCGCGAACACAAGGGCATCCATAGCAATGCCCAGATGACCGAGCGCCTTATCCACCAGTATGCCGAACCCGATGAGGCTGGCCTCGCGATGCTCCGCATGGCCATGGAGAAACTCTCGCTCTCGGCCCGTGCCTACAACCGAATTCTGAAGGTGGCCCGCACCATTGCTGACCTGGAAGGCAGCGAGCGCGTGCAGGCAAACCACATTGCTGAGGCCATAGGCTACCGCCAGCTGGACCGCGGCGACTGGGCAGAGCGGGGCCTGTAGTGCCTGAAAGAAGAAGCTGATGGAGGACGGTGATAAAAATAATCGGTATTTGAGCCGCGTGTAGAAGAAATTCCCTAAGCGGTAGGGCAGGGGGAGAAAAGCCATTGAAGACGAGCGATGATGAAACGAGTGATGATGATGGTGGCATGGGCAGCAGCGGCCTGCACGGCGCAGGCGCAGCAGCAGCGACAGGTGGTGGTGCTGGACGCCGTCACGCGCGAACCCGTGGCGCGCGCCTCGCTCTACACGAAGGAGGGTGGGCGCTTCCACGCCGCCATCAGCGACGAGCAGGGCGTGGCAAGGGTGGCGTTCGACTTCCGACGGCTCACCGTGTCGCACCTGAACTACGAGGCGCTGCAGCTGCGCCAGATGGGCGACACCATCTGGCTGAAGCCGCGCTACAGGCAGACGGCAGAGGTGGTGGTGACAAACAAGGAGCCGGAGTGGATACGCCGTAAGCTGCGCGAGGTGGTGAGGAGGAAGGAGCAGCACTACTTCGCGAAGGCCGACACCATGGGCTACCGATACGAGACGGAGAGCATCGGGCGCAACAGCCTCTACCGCTATCGGCAGAGGGGGCTCATCAGCCTGCGCAATGCCGAGGAGAAGCACTATGCCATCCGACCCGACTCAAGCGCGATAGCAGCCACCGACTCGACAAGCCTCACCGACGTGGCGAACCTGCGGCGCATGCTCTGCGAGGACTTCATGGCGGAACTGACGAAGGGCTTCATCAGCTCTCACCGATGGGCCGAGAACACCGACTACGAGGGGCGGGGGAAGGACGTGGTGGAACTGGTGTTCCGCTCCCGGCATCGCAGCGACGACCGCGGACGACTGGTGGTGGACACGGCGCGCTGCGTGGTGCTGCAGGCCTATCGCATCACTGGCACCGAGACAAACTGCCACGAGCGCATGCCTGCCGTGCTCTACGCCATGGCGAAGGTGCTGTCGGGCTACAGGGTGCTGCAGTGGAACCGCCATTATAGGGTGGTGTATGGTGAGCGCCCGGACGGCACGTTGTTTCCCGAGTGGGTGGGCTATAAGTTCTATATGGAGACGCAGGACGCCGACAACGATGAGGACACGCAGGAATACGAACGGCAGACGGGTGGCGGATTTCCGAACATGGAGGCGACGCTGCAGCTGGAGCCCGCAACGGCCCCGCTGACGGACACCGGGCAGCCCTTCCTCCAGCTGCCGGCGTCATGGTATCTGCGCTACAGCACGGAGGAATCGCGGCAGCAGGAGGTGGTGTTGGCGAATCTGCCCTCGGCGTTTACGTTGCTTTGACAGGGTGCGGACGTTCGGGGCGCCGCCCATTGGGGTCAAATTGTATATTATCCCTTAAAAAAACAATAATTCTTTTGTTCTGC
>DFLB01000021.1:0-2771 GCA_002373995.1 Bacteroidales bacterium UBA3630
AGCAGGATGCCACAGGCCATGCGGCAGCGGTTGACGATGGCTCCCCAGTTGCCGTTGGCATAGGGCGAGTCGGCATCAAACTGCTCGATGGTGGGCAGGATGGCGCGCCTCACCATTGCCTCCCATGCGGCGGGCACTTGCCCCGTGCCACCTTCAGCGAGGAGCGTCATGGCACGCACGAGGTCGAAGGCCTGTATGGTGCAGAGCGGGGCGTCGTGGCCGTCGAAGCGCTGCAGCGTGGCGGCATAGGCATCGGCAATGCTGCGCGCCTGCTGGGCATAGTGTTGCCGTTCGGAGGCCTTCTTGGCCGAAGCAGCCCTGCGGGCAGAGGTGAGTGCTGCTCGCATGTCTTGCTCGCTGCCGGCCTTCGAGCTGCGATACTGTCCGTCGCGGGCCACCACCTCGTAAGGGCCGGCCATCTTGTATTCGGTCTGTGCGTGGAGTGCCGTCAGGGGCCACGCTGCTAAGGCAAATATGAAGAGGAAGATCTTATTCATGGGAGTCGAGAGGGGGTTGTTTGAGGGCGAGCAGCATGAGGGTGAGCAGTCGGTTCATTGGATGACGATTTTCTTTCCGTTGACAATATAGATTCCCTTCGGGAGAAGCCTACCCCTGGCCCCTCCCTGAAGGGCGGGGAGACTGGGAGTTAATACTTTGCGGCCCTGCAGGTCGTAGATGGCGGAATCTTGAGCGCTGAGCGCTGAGTTCTGACCTACGAGTTCTGGGCAGGCCTCAATGCCCGAGATGTCGACGGGAATGAGTTCGAAGGGATAGTCGGTGAGGGTCTTGCTACTGCGAGTATCGATGGTGAGGTCGTCGCCGAGGAGGATGTAATAGCCTGCCAACCGCAGTTTCATGGCGACATAGCTACTGGCGGCGGCACAGTCGAAGGCAAACGGTGCCGAAGCGTTGGAGGTCTGAAGCAGCGACGTGCTGATGTAGTTGCCGTCGGGGGTCTGAATGCTGTAGCGCCCGTTCTGCTCGGGGTCGTCAACGACCCACACCTGCCGGGCCGAGGGCATGCCGTCTTCGGATGCTTCGAAGGCCACGCGCTTCTGCGGTCCCTGGGCCGTCATGTAGGTCTGGGTGACGGTGTGACGAATGGCGTAGCTGCCAGGGGCCACGCGTGCCTCGCTATCGCTGACGTACACGCGGTAGCGGTAGCAGGCCGTCGGCTGGCCGTTGAGCAGGCAGCTGACGGTATAGATGCCCGAGGCGGTGATGCCGTCGAAGAGGAGCGTCCTACCGCTACCCTCGAAGCGTTCGGAGTCGCCGTCGACCTTCGTCCATTCGTACGTCATTCCCTCGAGCGTCGACGGCACGTAGGGACCTATCTCCACGCGGTCGCCCTGCTGGGCGATGACCATCAGCGAGTCTTGCAGCGTGGTGCCATTCAGCGTGATGTCTGGCCGCGTGTATTTCATGTGGATGTGGAATCTGACGAGGGTGGGCGTGTAGCTCTGGTTCAGATAGGTGGCGGTGATGATGGTGTCGCTGGTCAGCTGGCCTGTGGTCAGCGTGGCGGCGGTAGAACCGTTCTGCCAGCGGCAGGTGCCGTAGCCGTCGCTGCCGCTGATGCTGAGCGTGAGGCGTTGGCCGTAGAACACCGTAGCGACGGTGTCGTTCAACGTTTCGTTGCCAATCTTTATGCTGGCCGTCACTGCCGACGGCGTGTTGTCGCCTTCAACGGCGATGGCAAACAACTGCTCGCTCTTCACGCCACGGCTGTTGACGTAGCTGACGCGATAGAGTTGGCTGTGGTCGGCGGTGATGGTGATGGAGGGCGTGGCGGCTCCCGTGCTCCACTGCCACTGGCCCGTGTTCTCCTCGCCGTCGGGAAGCAGTGCCGAGAGCGTGATGCTTGTTCCTGCCGGCACGCAGGTGCGGTTGTTGGCCGAGTAGGTATTCACCAGTCCGCCCAATTCGCTATGGTAGATTTTCTTTCCGTCGATGTTGCCCTGTTGGCGCTCTACGGCAAGGCTCGGGATGAGGTTGCCTGTCAGCGAGCCGTCGTATTCGATGAGCGGTCGCAGTTCCGTGGGCCGCTGGTCTTCGGGGCAGAGCTGCACGTCGCGCGTGTTCATCAGCACCGAGTAGCCCAGGTGGTCGTAGCCACCGCTGGTAGAGCCCTGACCGCCAGCGTCGATGCCCATGTCCTTGTAGGATGCTTCGGCGAACGGCATTCTGACACCCTTTACGCCTTCGTACACCCCCATCACCGTTCCCCAGTAGGGTCGCATCTGGGCTCCCAGTGCAGGTCCTGTCATCAGCCATGCCCGCGAGTCGCTGTAGTAGTAGCCGCTGGAGCCGTAGTGGTAGTTCACCCATGGCAGGCCTTCCACGCTCTGCGTCTGTGCTGCCACATATTCGATGCCGGCGGCCAGCCGATGGTCCATGTAGGAGAAGAGGTCGTCGCCCTGGTTCCATCCCACCTTGGCCAGGTCGATGGCCAGGCCGAGCGCCATGGCCGAGTGGCCCGTGTCGCGGCCGCTCTCGTTCATCTGGCCCAGTTGCCCGTAGGCACCTGTTTCCAATTCGCTGTCGGCAGTCGTCACCACCAGGTTGCCCAGAAACTCCGTCAGTCCGTCGTTCTTGATGGGCACCTCGGTGCGCGGGTTGCGATACGTGCCCACCTGGTCGTATTTGAAGTAGCTCATGCCCTGATTGTAGATGAACACGTCGTCGCAGAGCACACCGATGGACACCACGCAGAGGGCGTTGCACAAGCCCCAGTTCGACCAGTAGTGGCCCGGTGCCTGCCACCATTTGCC
>DFLB01000021.1:2847-3548 GCA_002373995.1 Bacteroidales bacterium UBA3630
CGGTGGCGCAGGAAACCGATGGCCTTCGGATACCACAGTCCGAGCATCCACTGGCGAAACTCCTCGAAGTCCTCGCGGGCCCAGCCCTCGTAGTCGCGCATGAGCTCAGCGGCTTGGGCAAACTGGTAGCCGTAGAGTCCCACGGCCAGACACTGGTCGCTGTTGCCCGTAATCTGCTTGGTGGTGCGTGCCCATGCCATGAGGATGCGCACGGCGGTCTGTGCGCAGGCCTTGTTGTCCTCTATCTTCCATCGCAACGCGTTCTGATAAGCCATCGTCGCGCCGCGTGCTGCGTTGATGTAGTTTTCACCCGAACCGCCACCGCGCACGATGGTCTCCACGGGATAAGTCTGCACGCCCGACTGTGCGTAGGCAGCCTTGCGCAGCACGTCGTAGGCAGCCACGACGCGCTCGTTGCCTGCGTCCAGTTGGGCACGCACTCGGTCGAAGTCGGCCTGCGTGTGCAGTCCGCCCGGGTGTCGGAAGCCTCGGTCGGGAGTGTTTTGTGCGCTGGCGGAAAGCAAAAAGGCTGCCAGCAGTAGTGTTGTCAGAATAGTTTGCTTCATGTGTCGATAGGTTTTTATTTCAGTGCCAGATGGGGGTCAGCTGATCAGTCGGCGTGAGAAATAGCGCACGGGATACCAAACGGCGATGCTGCCCACGATGAGCACGGTAAAGAAGACGAGCAGCACGTCCTGATA
>DFLB01000058.1 GCA_002373995.1 Bacteroidales bacterium UBA3630
ATGAGTTTTTCGGGGAACTGGTAGGGGCCGTAGTTGTTGGAGCAGTTGGTGACGATGGTGGGCAGGCCGTAGGTGTCGTGGAAGGCGCGGACGAAGTGGTCGCTGCTGGCCTTGGCGGCGCTGTAGGGGCTGTGGGGCTGGTACTTGAGGTCCTCGGTGAAGAATTTTTCTCCATAGGCCAGGTGGTGCTTGCCCGATGAAGCTTTGGTCGTAAACGGCGGTTTGATGCCTTCGGGGTGCGTCATCTGCAGGGCGCCGTAGACCTCGTCGGTGGAGATGTGGTAGAAGCGCTTGCCCTCGAACTTCTCGGGCAGGGTCTCCCAGTAGCACTTGGCGGCCTGCAGGAGGCTGAGGGTGCCCATGACGTTGGTCTGGGCGAAGGTGAAGGGGTCCTTGATGCTGCGGTCCACATGGCTCTCGGCGGCCAGGTGGATGATGCCGTCGATGTGCTCGTCCTGCATCAGCTTGTAGACACCGTCGAAGTCGCAGATGTCCATCTTGACGAACTTGTAGTTGGGCTTGTCCTCGATGTCCTTGAGGTTGGCCAGGTTGCCGGCGTAGGTCAGTTTGTCGAGGTTGATGATTTTATACTGCGGGTACTTGTTTACAAAGAGCCGTACCACGTGGCTTCCGATGAATCCGGCTCCGCCGGTGATGATAATATTCATGTTTTTTTTGACTGTTGGTTTGCTTAATTGCATGATTGAAAACGAGAAAAGCGACACAATATTGTGTCGCTCCTCTTTTTTTGTCGGAAAAGGTGTTATTGCGGGTTGCCGGTGCGGGCCTGGCGTTCGAGTTCCATCTTGCCGAAGCGCAGGGTGAGGCCGAAGGAGATGTACTGCGAGCTGGTGGTGCGGCGGCCGCCGCCCTGGTAGTAGGGATTGGTGGTCTGCCACTGTTCGCTGACGCTGGCGAAGACGTCTTTGATGTTCAGGTAGAGCGACAGGTGACGGTCCAGCAAGTCGGCACTGAGGCCGAAGTCAGTGCGGAAGGTGGGCTCGTGGATGTTCATCGGGGCAATCTGTCGCGTGGTGTAGCTCACGGTGCCGAACACTTGCAGCACATCCCAGAGTTTTGCCCATGCGTTGAGACGCAGGCGGCCGCTCCAGGCGGCGTCCTCGGCCCACTCGCCGGGGCGGTACTGGAGGCGGTAGTGGTAGTTGTAGGCCGAAGCCGAGAGACGCAGGTTGAAGAATACTGTGGGACGGTAGGTGACGTTCAGCGTGCCGCCAGCCAGCCCGGCGTCGCCGATGTTGTGGGGCATGGTGTATGACACCTCGCGTCCGAAGACCTCGCTGTAGGCTACGTCGCCCAGACTGCTGACGGCGTCCTGCTCGGCCCTCCAGTAGAGCTCGGCGCCGACATTGCCGAAGCCGTCGAAGTATTTGTCCCAGCGCCCCTCGAGGTTGTGCGACACGGTGGGTTGCAACGCCGGATTGCCGACGTCGTAGTTTTCGGTGTAGTAGTTGACGAACGGGGTGAGGTTGTCGGCTGTCGGCGTCTCTGTGCGACGCGTCCAGCTGAGGGCGAAGGTGTGCATGCTCTTAGTATGATAGGTGAGGTGGATGGACGGTACCGGCACGGTCCATGTGCGGTCTACTGTGGCGGTGGTGTAGCCGTCCCAGGTGCCCTCCACATGCTTGCGACCGGCCTGCATGCCCAGCTTGACGGTGAGGTCGCCGAAGCGGCGCAGCAGGGTGATGTAGCCTTGGTATTTCCAGCCGCTCTCGCTGTTGTTCATGCTCCGCAACGCGTCGTGTACGGTCACACCGTCGATGATGCTGTCGGCGGTGTAGACGTAGTCGCTCGGGAAGTCGCGTCCGCCGCCAAGGCCCACCTCCAGCTCCCACAGCTTGCCTATCGGCAGCGTGTAGCCGGCATCGACGTAGGTGCTGAGACCGCCGCGGCTCCGCGTGTCGGATTGCAGCGTGACGTCCTGCCCGACCAGCGACGAGTAGGTGCGCGTGTCGGTGCCAGTGCTATGGTATCCGAAGGTGCTGCCTCCGAGTTGCAGCCACAGCTTCTCGCCTTCGGTGTTGAAACGCCGCGTGTACTCCACGCCGCCGAAGCCGCCTGCCTGCGGAAAGCAGTAGGCGGAGGTGTTTCGGTAACTGTAGTCGCCTGGCGCATAGATGAACTCATGCCATTGGCAATCAGTGTTGCTTCCGTGGAAGTAGACCGACGGATAGGCGCCACCCCAGAGGCGGACGGTGCGCTGGGTGTCGATGTCGTAGTGGCCGCTGAGCCACAGGTAGCTGCCGTGGCGCCGCGCGTCGCTGTGCGAGGTGTAGCTGCGCACGGCACTGGTGTCGCCCTGCGGGGTGAGCATCATGTTGCTGCCGCTCTGGTCGGTCCAGGTGTGGGAATAGTCGTACTCGGCGTAGACGTTGAAGGAGAATTTCTTGCCGCCATAGACGTAGCTGACCCATGGCGACACCTGCGGGCGCATGTTGCCGCTGGCGCCGAAGGTGAGGAATTCGTTGCGCTTCACCTTTCGGCGCATCACGAGGTTCACCACCGGGCCACCACCGTCGTAGCGTGCCGAAGGGTTGGTGATGACCTCGATGCGGTCGATGGCGCCGGCCGGCAGGTTCCTGATGTACTGCCGCAGGGCTTCGCCGCTGAGGTTCGAGGGGCGGTCGTCGATCCACACGTCAACGCTCTGCGAGCCGCGCAGGGTGATGTTGCCCTCGGCGTCAACCTCTACGCCGGGGGCATTTTGAAGGGCGTCGCTGGCGGTGCCGGTCTGCACACTGGGGTCGTCGCTGACGTTGTAGAGCTGCTTCTCGCCGTCGACGCTGTAGAGCGGACGCTCGGTGGTGATCTCCATCTCCTCCAGCTGTCGCACCGACTCCGGGATGTAGAGGCTGTCGATCGCGATGGTGTCGTTTGATTGGGCGTAGCCCACGCCCGCCGCCGCTCTGAGGAACAGCAGCACGATTGCTGTACGCTTCATGATTATGTGAGGTTTAGGTTATTTCTTGCGGCGATAGGTGTAGGTTTCGCGAGTGTGGCCTTCGCCTCTGTTTTGTAGATGAAAGATGCTGCTCGAGACGAAGACGAGCGTGTCGTCGTCGAGGCTTACAATGTGAAATGCTTCGCGGCCACCTTTGTCGTTGCACATCAGGAGTGTGTCGGCCACCACTTGCCACTCAATGGCGTAGGGTGTGTAGTCGAAGATGTCGCCGGGCACAAGGGTCTTTGTGTCGTTGTTCTCTTCGTCGGTGACCCAGTTGCTCACGTCCCAGGCTATCACTGTCGCGGTGCCGTCGGCGCGGAAGTTGAGGTCGCTTATTCTCGGGTATGTGTTGTCGGGTTCTTCTTCCATAATCTGGAAGTCGGTTTTCCCATCGTCATAGATGAATTCTCTCGTGATGCCTACATATTCCCACTGGCCCACCAGAGGACTGTTTGATTTCGGAGAACAGGCCACAAGCAGCACCATGGCGACGATGGGCAGGGCCGCCAGTGGCTTGAGCCATCCCCCGTGACGGCGCTGCTGCGCCATCATGGCGATGCGCTGGTGTACCATACGGTAGTCGAATCCATTAGCCAACGGGCTGTAGCGATGGCCGCTCACCTGGTGGTAGAACAGCTCGGCATAGTCGACACTCATCATCGCGCTGTCGGCGATGTACTCGTGCACGCGCTTGAGCTCGCGAGCATATAGATATATGAAAGGGTCGAACCACAGCACCACCTTGGCCAGTTCGCAGAACAAGATGTCCGCGGTGTGATGCTGTTGCACATGCACCCGCTCGTGTCCCACGAGTTGCAGCACCTCGGCCTCGGAGAAGCCACGGGTGCCGGCCACGATGCGGTGCCCGAAGGAGTAGGCCGGAGTGTTGTCGTCAAGCAGAGCTACCATCATCCCGTCGCGCTCCTCGAATGGAAGGCCGTGCATCCTGCGCCAAAGGGAGACCAGCCGGACCAGCAGTACCGCTATTGCGGCGACGGCTCCGGCCAGCCACAGCCAGAATAGCCAGTTGATGTCAGCCTGCTGGATCGGGCTGGTCTGCCCAGTCGGACTTGTCTGTACTGTCTGATATGTCAGGGTAGGAAAGATGCCTGTGGCACCCTCGCTCATCACGTATTGATATGGGACTGCAATATGCAGGTGGACGGCAGGCAGCAGGAAGGCTAACGCTATGGTGCCCATCAGATAGAAACGCACCATCTGGTGGCGCTTCTCACGGCGCATCAGCAGCCAGTAGGCGGCGAAGAACAGGGCCGTCGCCGTGGCGGCCAACAGCAAGTATTTCATGACTGCACCTCCTTCCGCTTTTCTTCGATGATGCTGGCCAGGGCGTCGAGGTCCTCCTTGCGGATGCCCTTGTCCTCCATGAAGAAGGACACCAGCTGGCGGTAGCTGCCGCCGAAGTAGTTGCCCACCAGGGCGCTGAGCTGACGGCCGGAGTAGTCGGCCTTGCTCACCAGCGGGTAGTACTGGTTGTTGCCACCCAGGGTGCGGTGCCCCACGAAGCCTTTCTGCTCCAGAATGCGTATTTCGGTAAGCACCGTGCGGTAGGCTGGCTTGGGGTCGGCCACCGCCTCGGCAATCTCGCCGGCAAAGCCTTCTCCCAATTGCCACACGGCCTGCATCACCTGCTCTTCGGCCTTGGTCAGGGCCGATACCGATTCATTTCCATTCTTTGACATGTTCTGTTGATTTAATTATTAAACCCACGATTAATCTTTTAATCGCACAAATAAACGTCGTCTGGAGACGATTATTGTGTCTTTGGATTAAAAATATAATCCCTTAACATACTTTAACAAATAAAGAAGGCTCTCTGCTGCTGCAGAAAGCCTTCTAGTGTTTTGGCGTAAAGTGTGGTTTACTTCAGCGCCATGCCGCTGTTCCAGGCCTTGCCCACGCTGTCGGCGATGGTGAAGTAGTTGAGGCTGGAGCCGTCCCACACCAGGGGATTGAGCTTCTTGATGTCGATCTTGCCGTCGGTGAGGATCGACGGGTCGGCCACGGCGTTGACGATTTCGCCCACGACGAAGGCGCCGTCGTTCTCACGCTCGATGAGTTCCACCACCTTGCACTCCATAGCCAGCGGGTATTCGTCAATGATGGGGGCGTTGACGTTCTGGCTCTTGGTGCAGTGGAAGCCCACGTGGGCCACCTTGTCTTTCACGTCGCGGCCGCTGGCGATGCCGAAGTAGTCGCTCTCGGCCACAGTGCGGGCGTCGGCATAGCTGAGGGTGAAGGCCTTGTTGAGGCGCAGGTTGTCGGTGGTCTTGTGACTGCTGAGTTGGAAGCAGACCTGGTTGCCCTCGTACTGGCCACCCCAGGCGGCCATCATCACGTCGGGGTTGCCCTCGGCGTCGTAGGTGGCAATCATCAGCGCCGGCTGCGGCGTTACGTACAGTTTGGCGCCCATGTTGACGCGCTCGTTCACATTCTTAAATTCCATAGTGGTGATGTTGTTTTGCGTTTGTTCTTCGTTGGCGTTGTTCTCCTGTTTGGTGCCGCAGGCGGCGAAGAGCACGGCCGCCACAGCCAGGGTGAGAATGGTTTGTTTCATTGGTTTTTTCTATTTTTCGGGCTGCAAAGATACGACAATTCCGCAAACTGGCAAAATAAATTTGGCCGCGCCGGATGAGACCACCCTCCTACCCCACCCCTGATCCTAAGCATATCCTAAGCGTATCCTAAGCATATCCTAAGCATATCCTAAGCGTATCCTAAGCATATCCTAAGCGTATCCTAAGCATATCCTAAGCATATCCTCCGCACCAGATCCAAGCAACAAAAAAGTCGCTACCGCACGAGAGCGGCAGCGACTTTCTGTATCCTCCTGTCTATCAATATCCAAACTGCTTGGCCGCATCGTCCATACGACGCGGAACGTCGACCCCGAAGGGGCACCGCGTCAGGCAACTGCCACAGTGCGTACATTCCGACGCATGATGCGACAACGCGTCATACTGCGCCCGCAACTCCTCACTCATACCGTCACGCTCGGCCTTGTCCAACAATTCGTTGACGCGGGCAATAGGTATTCCCTGCGGACAAGGCGAACAGTGGTTGCAATAGGTGCAATCGCCTCCCGCCTTGGCCACCTCGCGTTTGCCAACCGTCGTATAATCCTTCTCGGCATCGGTTGCCTGCAGCCAGTGCAGGTCGGTCATCAACTCGTCCATGTTGTCGATCCCCAGAATGCACGTACTGATACAAGGCTTCGCTAAGCAATAGGCTATGCACTGCTCCGGCGTATAGGCCACCCCCAGAGGCGACTGCTTGGCATCCAGCAGGCGTCCGCCGCCGCCGAAGGTCTTCATCACCGTCACCCCAATCCCATGCGTCGCACAGTAATCGTAAAACTCCACCCTCACGGGGTCTATGCCGGCCTGCAGGTTGTCCATCGCTCCCTCTTCCCACGGTATGGCACCGCCGCGCAGCCGGTCAAACGCCGGATTGAGCGAGAACATTATCACCTCTATCCACCCGCTCTTCGCCGCCATCAACGCCACCTCGGCATTATGGCTGCTGACGCCGATGTGCTTTATCTTCCCCTCTTTCTTCAACTGCTTGACATAGTCTAAATAAGGGCTCCCCTCCAGCTCCTGCCACTCCGCTGGGCTGTCGGTGATGTGTATCATACCCACCTCGATATGGTCCGTACCCAACCGCTGCAGCAAGTCTTCAAAGCCGGCCCGCGTCTCTTCTACATCGCGTGTGCGCTTGTGCTGCCCGTTGACCCACACCGTGCCGATATGACCCTGTATGATCATCTCGTCCCGACGCCCCCGCAATGCGTAGCCTATATTGGAGCGCACCTTGGGATTGGCATCATAAATATCGATATAGTTCATACCGCTGTCAAGCGCCACCGCCATCAACTCGGCCGACTGCGCCGAGTCCAACTTCTCAAAACCCCCGCAGCCAATGCTGACCTCGCTCACCATCAGACCCGTGTTGCCCAGCGGACGGTAGGTCATCGAATTCTCCGCCTTGTGCGTACACGAGGCCACTGCCGTTGCCATCGCTATGGCAACCCACAAACAAATCTTTCTCATATCTTTTTCTCGTTAAACATCATTCCCCTTAATGGATAAAAGAAAAGGGAGTCTACATTGCGTTGAAGACTCCCTTTTACCTGTTGTCCTACCTGGATTCGAACCAAGACAAGCTGATCCAGAGTCAGATGTGCTACCGTTACACCATAGGACAAACTCGGCTTCCTCTCTCGAAAGCGGGTGCAAAAGTACTAACTTTTTCTGATATGGAAAAAAATATTTTTGGAGGAAAATGGAAAATGGAAAGGGGAAAGCTATAAAACAGCCATTTAGGTGTGCAAAAAAACTTTCCACTTTCCACTTTCAGCTTTCCTCTTAGAGGCTGTCGCCAGCCTCGCTCGAACCCTCTTTGGCGTCTTTTTCGAGTTCCATCTTGCCAAATCGCAACGTAATACCGGCCGATATATAGCGGCTGTTGGTCATCTTGTTGGTGCTGTCGCTGAGGTAGTACGGGTTGGTGATAATGCTGCCGCTGCCGAAACGGCCGCCCCAATTGAATATATCCTGCACGTTGATAAACACCGACAGCTTGCGCTTGAAGAAGTCGCTCCTCACGCCGATATTCAAACTGTAGCGGTCCTTGCGCTCGCTCATCAGGCTCAGCGTGGACGAGTTATAGTTGGCCGACAGCGTCACCTGATACTGGTTGAACAGCTTGGCCCAGGCATTGACCCGCACGCTCCACGACACCTTGCTGGTGTCCGACACCTGGTGCACCCCGTTGCGGTCGTATTCCATGTGGTAGCCATAGTCGTAGACATTGGCATAGAGCCTCACATTGAAAAATCCCGTGGGGCGGTAGGTCATGTTCAGGTTTGCACCATAGCGCCACGACGACCCCATATTGTATGGCATCGAGTAGCTGACAATGCGGTCCAAAAAGTCGTCATACTCGGCATCGGTCAGCGAACTGATCTCGTTGGCACTCAACCGTCCGTAGCCCTCGATACCAATGTTGCCAAAACGCTCGAAGTACTTCTGCCACCCAGCCTCCACATTGTGCGTGTAGCTGTCCTTCAGGTTGGGGTTGCCCTTGCTGTAGCTGTCGTCACCGTAGCGACGGAAGGTGCTCACCTGCTCCTCGCTCGGCGAACGCATTCGCATCGAGTAGTTCAGCTTGAAGTTGTGCATATCCTCCGTGCGGTAGGTGAGGTGTATCGAGGGACGGAAGGTGATCTCGGGCAGCGACCCGCTGTCGGCAAACGACATAGTGCTGCGGTAGCAGTAGTCCTCGTTGGACAGTCCCACACCCAATCCGCTGCTCAAGGTGAAACCTCCCCAGCGGTGCGTCCAGTTGACGTCGGCATTGACCTCCGCCGTCCCTCCTGTAAAGTTGTAGGTCCGCAACCAGTCCACCACATCGCCTGTCGTGTCGTTGAAACGCATATAGTCGTTGTCCATTCTGCTCAGGTCGGCGCGCAGACCGTAGCTCAACTCGCCGTCTTTCGAGTAGGGCCGGTTGTATCGCGCATCAAGGCTGGCACCATAGTTGAAGCTGCGCGACATCATGTAGCGGTGCTCGTCGAGGTCGGTGTACGTGGTGTACTCGCGGTTGTACCACTCGTCGCCTGTGTTGCGCGAGAGGCGGGTGTTGACGCCGATGCGCAGGTTGTGCCCTTCAAGGTCAAACTTCTTCGTGTAGTCGGCACCCAGGTGGCCAAACATCGAGCCGCCCACAGTGCTGTCGTTGATGCCGTACATGAGGGTGCTGTCGGGAAAGTAGAACACCTGCTCCAACTCGCGGTCCGCCACACTGCGGTTGTCGTTGTAAAAACCGCCGCCGTCAAACGATATCTCGCTCATCGAGTCAATCTCATAGTTGACACCAACAAAGATGTTGCCGCTCAGCGACCGGTTGTAGCTCGACGAGGTGTCGTGCTGATACATCGTGGTGTCATAGTCCACGCCCTGCACGCCGCCCTCGTGGTCGCGACGACGCCACGAGTCGGTGCGCGTGGTGTTCTTGCGGTCGCTGAAGCGCCCCGATGCAAAAAGGTTGATGCTCAGCTTCTCCTTGGCCCACATGTAGCTCACCCACGGCGACACAAAGGGCTGGTTGCTACCGTTGACACCAAAACTCACAAACTGGTTGCTCTTGATATGCGCCGACGTGACAATATTGATAACCGCCTCGGCATCAGTGGCATATTTGGCCGATGGGTTGGTAATGGCCTCGATGCGCGCCAGCGCGTTGGCAGGCAGGGTCTGCAGGTAGGTCTTCAGGTTCTCTTCCGTCAGCTTCGACGGCTTGTCGTTGATCCAGATCTCTACGCTGCTCACGCCTCGAAGCGTGATGTTGCCCTCTACATCAACCTCCACTCCGGGAGCGTTCTGCAGCGCGTCTTCCGTCGTGCCGGTCTGAATCGACGGGTCTTCGCTGACGTTGTATATCAACTTCTCGCCGTCCATGGCATAGAGGGGCTTCTCCGCAGTGATGCTCACCTCTTTCAAGGTGGTGGCTCCAGCCTTGAGGCGCAGCGTGCCTAAGGCCGTATTGTTTTCCACCCTGAACGGCACCATCCTGTTCTGGTACCCAATGGCCGTAATTCGAAGCAGATAAGCGCCGGCAGGCACATCGCTGATCTCAAACAGGCCGTCCAGATTGGTGGCGGCACCCTTCACAAAACTGCTGTCCGCCGAGTCAAGCACTGCCACGTTGACAAATGCCAGAAACTCGCCGCTGGCCGAGTCGCGCAGCGACCCAACTACTTTAAAGGTGTCTCCCTCTTTCACTTTCTTTTTCTGCTTCACCTGCTGGGCTTTCTGGTCGTCACCCATCTGGCTCCAATCGCGGCCGCCCATCGGCGGACGCCCACTCGGTCGGTCGCCGCCACCTCCCATCGGAGGACGACCGCCAGGGCCGCCAGGCTGCGCTTCGCAGTATGTCACCGCCATCATCGTCATTACCATCAGGCAAATCACCCGTCTCATCAATAGTCGCTTCATCTCTGTATTCTAATGTTATTAAAGTTAATACAACGTCAATTAACACTATTTAGTATTCATTCAATGAAGCAACTTGCAAAAAAAAGAAAATAATTATCCAGTTCCCCGCCACAAGGCTGCGGCTTGTCACAGGCTGCCCCCTCCGCGTTGTCAACCTATGCCTGCATAATACCCGCAAAAAGGCAAAAATCTGACAGGGAAAATAAAAAAAAGAGCATCCCCGACTGCATCGGGGATGCTCATCTATAACTTGTCTGTCTGGCGATTACTCTGCCACAACCTCGAGGTTGAGCTCAGCCTTGATCTCCTTGTAGACATTGACCTTGGCGGTATAGTTGCCAACAGCCTTGATGGGCTCGACAACGATGTCCTTGCGGTCCACATCGTAGTTGTGCTGCTCCTTCAGAGCCTCAGCCACCATGATATTGTTGACACCACCGAAGAGCTGGCCGTTCTCGCCAACCTTGACGATCAACTTCACGGTCTTGCCGTTCAGAGCTGCCTGCTGGGTCTCGGCGTTCTTGCGCAGAGCTTCCTCCTTATGAGCGCGCTGACGCAGGTTCTCGGCATGGATCTTCTTGTTCACCGGAGTGGCGATGATAGCCATCCCTTTCGGCAGGAGGTAGTTGTTGGCATAGCCATTCTTCACCTTGACGATTTCGTCCTTGTAGCCCAGATTGGCCACATCTTGTTTCAGTATGATTTCCATCTATCTATCCTCCTTGTTTTATTTGAGACAATCGGCGACGTAGGGCATCAAGGCAATATGACGGGCACGCTTGATAGCCTGCGAGACCTTCTTCTGGTACTTGTTCGAGGTGCCGGTGATGCGACGGGGCAGTATCTTGCCCTGCTCGTTGACAAACTTCAGCAGGAAGTCGGCATCCTTGTAGTCAATATATTTTATACCGAGCTTTTTGAAGCGGCAGTATTTCTTACGCTGAGTCTCCACGGCGATGGGAGTCAGATATTTGATTTCGCTTTCGTTAGCCATTTTACTTTAAACTTTAATCTTTAAACCTTAAACTGATAGTTAAGCCTCGGCGGGAGCCTCGACGGGGGCGGCAGCAGCCTCTGCTTTCTTGGCACGCTTCTTCTCGTTGTAGGCCACAGCATGCTTGTCCAAGCTGACGGTCAGGAAGCGAAGCAGGCGCTCGTCGCGCTTGTAGGCAACCTCGAGGTCATTAATGACACTGCCCTCGGCCTTAAACTCAATAAGATAATAGAAGCCGGTGGTCTTCTTACGGATAGGATAGGCCAGCTTACGCATGCCCCAATTGTTCTCGTACACAATCTCCGCACCTTTGCTCTGAAGCAGATCCGTGTACTTCTTTACCGTTTCCTTCATCTGTTCTTCAGACAAAACGGGAGTTGCAATGAAAACGGTTTCGTACTGTTTTACCATTACTTTGTTGTTGTTTTGTTGTTAATTGGTTTGTGTTAACAAAAAAAGGCAGAACACCATGTTCTGCCTTTTCCTTTGAGCCACTTCGCGGACTCGAA
>DFLB01000026.1:0-57404 GCA_002373995.1 Bacteroidales bacterium UBA3630
TCGCCATAGCCCGTGAGATGGTCTTTCTTGAGGCCCTTGACCGGGGAGGGATGCTGTTTGGACCAATCGCTGGCGAGCAGGTTGGTCTGTGCCCCACTGTCGAAGGCCAGCACTACGGGCACGCCACCCACTTGGCAGTCGAAGGCCAGCAGATGGCCTTTCTTCACGCCGCTCACCGTTTGGCAGCGGTAGCCCTCGTTCAGCAGCCATTGGTATGTGGTGTCCGGGCTTAGCAGCACTATCTCGCCAGCCTTGAAGTCGAACAGCACGTCAAAATCTTTGTAGAAACTCTGCCCCAAAATGCCGTGCACCGCCACGCCGACGGTCTCCAGATTGCTCAAGTCCGATGTCATTATGTCCGTCTCGTTGAGCATAACGCCGCCCATATCCATCAATTTCACATGGTGCACACCGCTGACGGAACCTGTGCCGACGGCACCCCGACCGCCGCTCCCCATCACTTGCCCGTCAATGTTGTGGTCGAAATACTTGCTGTTGAGAATGACCCCCGGGGCACCTGCATCGAAGAACATATTGCACGGCTGGCCGTCGATGATGACGGTCACAATGGGTAGCCCGCCATAGCGATGCACGGGGATGCGCACCATTTTCACTTCTGGTTGTACCTTGGCCGTGGGGTTGGCTTTTAGAAGCGAGACTTTACTCGACAGTAAATTGGCCTCGAGAACCAAGTTGTCGACGCTGAAAAGAATTGTTGCCTCCGAGGTGCTGCTGTCAGGTTTCGTTATGATGTAACGCAACGTCAGTCCCATGCTGTTCTGTTCAGTGCCCGTCAGTTCCCAACTCGTCATGGCGGGCATTTGGACAATAATTTTTTTCAGTACCTTAGCAGCTGTTGGCTGTTTGACGTTGTTATAATGGAATTCAGAAGCCAACAATTCGTCAATGCCATCAGGGGTATGGTTTTGTGCGGCAGTCAATATGCGCTCAGCTATCGGTTTGCAGGTATTCACATCTTGGCCATGTGCTACTGTGCCAAGAAAGAAGCTACACACCATCGCGCCGAGCAAAAAGAGTTTCTTCATATTCAATTTATTTTAGAAATTACAAACCAATCCCGCCCCGTCGCAAATCTGCGGCAGGTGCAGGCAAAAGAATTAAAAACAAAGAGGAAATCCTCCCGACGATAACCTGAGCAATTCGTGGGGAGGATAAAAATCAGCGAGTTATGGATACTGCTGCCAATCATTTTTCTAAAAGGCTATACGGCTTGAAAGGATTATTCGGTCTACCACAACATATTCACCGTTGATGTGAAACACCACCGTCCAACGGTGGTTGATGATATTCATCGTCTTGGCGTGTGGGTGGATGAGTTTGACCATTGCATAGGGACGTCGCGGTAGGTGCCTGCGGAATAGGAAAGAGCCTGTTTTTGACCGAGAATGCGGTTGACAAAAATATGCCCGCTCGCCGACCGAAATACAGTAGCGATGTAGTTGGCTATCTCGTCAAGGTCACCGGTGGCCTCATTGCTCACTATCACTGTGTAGCTTTGCATAAGCCTCATCCAGTTTGCGGTGGAAAATGTTTCCGAATTCGTCCAGCGACATATAGCCTTCGGGAATGTGCTTCGTCTTCCGCACCTCTTTGCGAGTGTGCGAAACATTAGTTTTCGTCGGCGTTGTGTATGCTACTTGTGTTTCCATTTTGTTATTGTTTTCGATTTGCAAAAGTACGAAGATTTATCGGATTTATTCATTGTCATAACGGTTCCTCCATAGTTTGAGTTTTATCTCGAACCCGGCATATCGCCGGACCAGCCGTGGCCGAGGTCCCAATGTTCGTCGTAGACGAATTCGAAATAGGGTAGGGCGAACTCTTTTTCAATCAGTTCGGTGAGCTCGTCCTGAATGGGTTCAGCCCAGTGGCCGACGAGGACGATGAACTTATCGATGGTCCATGCCACTCGCCCACGGGGAATCTGCGTGTAGTCGCCCTTGAATTTGGTTCCTGAATGTTTGGCTTGAGCGCGAAAATATTCCTTTGCCCACACTTGGCGGTGGAGGTGTGGGTAGTTGATGAAGGGTTTGCCCTTTTCTGCAGCCTCCTCCACCTCGCGTGGGGTCAGTTCCTTCTTACGCACCCCGAAGAGGGTATGATCCGTGGGGTCATACCAGAAAATACCTACCGAGGGCATCTGCTCGTCGAACGAGGCCATGTCCTCCATCTGCGCGTTATGTTGTTCGTTGGATAGTGTTGTCATTTGTTGTTGTCTTTTATTTCAGTTTTTGTGACGTCCTTTCGGGAAAGCCAGCCAGATGTCGTGTCCGTGAGAGCCTGTCACAAGTACAGGAATGAGACAGTTGGTGTCGAGGATGTTTTTCATCGGTGTTAATAACGTATGGAGAGAAAAAATATTGTGTGATGCGTAAATAATGGCAAAAAACCTCCGCCGTGAACGGAACGGCGGAGGCTTGGATACTTTTCAGAAAAAGGGCGGTGGCGATTAGCCGATGGCCTGGCGGATGCGGGCGGCGATCTCTTCCACCGTGCCGAGGCCGTCGATGACCTTCTGCTTGCCCTGGGCGGCGTAGTACCGGGCCACGGGCAGGGTCTTGTTGTTGTACTCCTGCAGGCGGTTGTTGATGGTGGCCTCGTTGTCGTCGGCGCGGCCCTGTATCTTGGCGCGCTCCAGCAGGCGGCGCATCAGCTCCTCCTTGGGCACCTCGAGCTGCACCATGCAGGTGAGGCTGCGGCCGTACTTGGCCAGCAGCTTGTCCAGCGTCTCGGCCTGGGCCACGGTGCGGGGGAAGCCGTCGAAGAGCATGCCCTTCGTGTCGGCGGCGATGGCCTTGTCCATCATCTCCACCACGATGTCGTCGCTCACCAGCTGGCCGGCATCCATGATGCTCTTGATACGTTTGCCGAGCTCGGTCTGCTCGGCAATCTCCTTGCGGAGCAGGTCGCCGGTCGAGACGTGCGTCAGGCCGTAGTGCTCCACGATGAAGTCGCTCTGGGTGCCTTTGCCGGCACCGGGGGCTCCGAAAATGACGATATTCTTCATTTTTTATAGGAGTTAAGAAGTTGAAGAAGTTAAGACAATTGTTTTCTTGTTAGGAGGTAAGAAGTTAAAGGAATTATGAAGTTGAAGATGTTAAGGCAAATGTTATCGACAATATATTGCGACAAGCACTATTGTCTTAACTTCTTAACTTCTTTAACTTCTTAACTCCTTTCCATTAACTTCTCTTATTTCACGCTTACAATCTCTATGTCGAACACGAGGGGCGAGTAGGGGGGGATCTGCTGACCGGCACCCTGCGAGCCGTAGCCCATAGCCGACGGGATGATGAGCTGCAGTTGCGAGCCTTCGGGCTGGCCCATGACGCCTTCTTCCCAACCGCGGATGAGACCCATCTGTCCCACCACATAGCTCAGCGGCTCTTTGCCTATGCTTGAGTCAAACACTGTGCCGTCCAGCAGGCGGCCCGTGTAGTGCATCGCCACCTGGCGCCCCACGGCCACTTTGGTGCCCTTGCCGGCTTTCTTGACGATGATGTAGAGGCCATCGGCGGTGGGCTGTGCCTTGATATTGTTCTCTTTCACATAGTTGGCAATGAGTTCTGGCTCCTGCTGGCGCACCTGCTCCATCTGTGTCTGATAGTTGGCCTGCTCTTCGGCAAACTCCTCCTTGGTGACGATGTCCTGCAGGTTGATTTCGTAGTAGAACTTCATGCCCTTGCCCTGCTCGTACATCGGCGGCATCTGGTTGGGTTGCATGAACTTGGCCATCGAGTCGGCCTCGATTGCAAACGTCACCTTGTCGCCTACGTGCATCATCAACAGCCCTTCGTGCAGCACGCCGTCATACGACGGTATGGCCGGCATCAGGCGCTCTGTCCGGCCAACGTTCGACAGCAGCACCGTCGTGTCAAGTCTCAGCGTCATCTCGCCCACCAGCACATCGCCTTCCTGCACCTGCTGGGCGTCCTTGTTCTGCACCTCAAAGCGGTAGTACAGCCCGTCGGCGGTCTGCTTGTAGCCCTTCATGTCGCCACTGCCGCAGGCGGTCAGCAGCATTGTCCCTGCCACCATGGCGGTGGCCATTCTCAGTTGTCTCTTCATTGTTTTATTTGTTGTTTGTTTATGTTTTTCAGTTGACAGTTGCCAGCACCCACATTTGCCTCTAACTTCTCTAACTTCTTTAACTTCTCAATTCTCAATCACTACCTCATACACCAGCACCGTGCGGCTGCCGATGCGGTCGCCGTCGCCCACCACGCCGTAGGCCATCTCCGAGGGCACTATGACGCGTGCTGTGGCGCCAGCGTGCAACGTGCGCAGCGCCGCGTCGAGGCCCCGCGTGGGCTTCATCCGTCCGCACACCACCGTGTCTTCGCTCCATGCGTAGATTTCCTCGCCCCCGAGAGTCTCCACGCGGTAGCGCAGCGCCACCGTGTCCTCATAGTCGATGGCGGCGCCGAGCGGCACTTCGCTGTTCATGTATTCCGCCACCCACACGCCGTTGGCAATGCGCGTCTTGTCCCAACCGCGACGCTCCAGATAGGCATCTATCTGCTGTGCCTCGCTCTTGGAAATCAGCCTGTTGGCGCCAATCATCTTCTCCTGCATCCCCTCCTTCGCCGTCGGCGTCACGTCATAGGTGGGCACCTCGCGGCACCCCGCCGCCAGCAGCAATAATGGTACGAACAATATATGTACTATCCTTTTCAATTCTCAATACCCAATGTCCTTTTCACAACATCCACCGTCTCCTTTAGGCCCACATCGCTCGTGGCACCAGCCGCACGCTCGTGACCGCCGCCGCCAAACATCTCGCCGGCTATCCGGTTGACGTCATACAACGTCTTCGACCTCAGCGACAACCGCACCGTCCCGTCGCGCTCCTCGCGCACCAGCACGCCGCAGTCGATATCCCGCAGCTTCATCACCTCATTGATCAATCCCGTCAACTCCCCGTCGTCCACGCCAAACGAGGCTATATCTTTCGCACTCAGCACCATCAGCGCAACCTTGCGCTCGTCGTACACCGTCAACCGCTCGGCCATGGCGTGGCCGAACAAGCGCAACCGCGGCAGCGTGAAGACGTTGCGTATCTTGCGGCCTATATCCATCGGGTCGATACCCGCCTCCGTCAGCTCGGCAGCCGCCAGGTAGAGACTCGCGTGCGTGTTGCTGTAGGAGAAATTGCCCGTGTCGGTACAGAGACCCGTGTACAGGCTCTCGGCCGCTTCCGGCGTGAAAGCCTCGCGACCGTATGCCTCCCGCATCAGCCAGTACACCAGTTCACAAGTGCTCGAAATCTCCGGCTCCGACACCACCATGTCCGCCCTGTCGGGACCTATGTGGTGGTCTATCAGCATCGTGCGTGCAGCGGCATGGGTCAGCATCTCTGCCAGCACACCCGTGCGGCCAAAGCCGCTGATATCCAACCCCACAATCAGATCGGCCCCCTCGACAGCCTCGCGGCAACGTGCCGCCTCCGTGCGTCCGTTCAGCACAGCGCCCGTGTTGGGCAGCCACGCCAACTCCTCGGGCACCCCGTCAGGCAACATCATCGTCACCTCGCCGCCGCGCACCCGCCGCAACAGGGCATACATCCCCGTCAGCGACCCCACGGCATCGCCGTCGGCGTGCACATGCGCCACCAGCACCGTGCGCCGCGACGCCTCAAGCATCGTCCGCACGCCGGCAGCAGTCCATCCGCCGTCAAAAACAACCCTGTGTCTACACTCAATCTGCATGTCACACAATCATTTACGCGGGTATCAACCCCCGCGTTCCAAGTGCAAATATACTAAAAAAAAAGCTCTGCTCGTGTTTTTTTTGAACAGCATATAAAGAAAAGCAGCGCCCTCCCGCATCCTTCCCTAAGCTCATCCTAAGCATATCCTAAGCTCATCCTAAGCATATCCTAAACTCATCCTAAGCATATCCTAAACTCATCCTAAGCATATCCAAGGATTACATAGCCGCACCCCATACATATATTTATCGAAAAAGAACACATCCCTTTGTTTTTCAATAGCATAAACTCTATGTCTCTAAAATTAACAAAAAAAAATTAACTTAAAACACAATAAAATGCAAGTTACGCTGTTCTTAAGGTACAAAATCATCAAAAAAGAGTTTGCCATCATGAAAGCAACAATCAAAACACCCAAAGGCACCATGCACGTCGAACTCTACGACAAAGAAGTGCCCAATACCGTCGCTAATTTTGTCAAACTGGCCAAGAGTGGCTTCTACGACGGACTTCGTTTCCACCGCGTCATCCCCGATTTCGTCATCCAAGGCGGCTGCCCTTACAGCCGCAACCTCGGCGATCCCCGCGTCGGCACCGGCGGCCCCGGCTGGGCCATCAAGTGCGAAACCTCGGCACCGCGCCAGCGCCACGACCGCGGCGTCATGAGCATGGCTCACGCCGGCAAAGACACCGGCGGCAGCCAGTTCTTCATCTGCCACAACCGCATGAACACCCAACACCTCGACGGCGTGCACACCTGCTTCGGCCGCGTCGAGGAACAGGACTGGCCCGTCATCGACCTCATCCGCCCCGGCGACCTCATCGAGAGCATCACCATCACTGAATGAACCTCAAAACAATAAGATATGAACCTTGGAATTAAATTGTTAGTGGCCGAGGACGACCCCAACCTGGGCACCATCCTCAAAGCCTATCTGACACAGAAAGGCTACACCGTGGTGTGGGCCAAGGACGGCGAGGAAGCCCTGCAAAACTTCGACGACGAAGATGTCGATGCCTGCATCCTCGACGTCATGATGCCCCTCAAAGACGGCTTCACCGTCGCCAAGGAAATCCGCAAAGTGGACAAAAACGTCCCCATCATCTTCCTCACCGCCAAAAACCTCGAAGAAGACAAGCTGAAAGGCTTCGAGGTGGGCGCCGACGACTATATCACCAAGCCCTTCTCGATGGAAGAACTGCTTGCTCGACTCAACGCCACCATGCGCCGCTCCTTCAACGAGGAAAGACCCGATAAAAACATCTTCAAAATCGGCAACTTCACCTTCGACTATTCCCACCAGACACTCACCATCGGCGACGAATCGCAGCGCCTGACTGCCAAGGAAAGCGACCTCCTGCGCATGTTCGCCATCAACTTCAACCAGCTGGTCGACCGCAACACCACCCTGCAGAAAATCTGGAAGGACGACTCCTACTTCGCCGCTCGCTCTATGGATGTCTACATCACCAAACTGCGCAAATACCTCAAGGCCGACCCCAGCGTGGAAATAGTCAACGTGCATGGTGTCGGCTTCAAGCTGACGCACAAGGAATAAAGCGATAATGAAACTGACTTTCTTGGGCACAGGAACCTCGCAGGGCGTGCCCGTGATTGCTTGCCAATGTCGCGTGTGCCGTTCTGACGACCCACGCGACAAGCGTCTTCGCACGTCAGCTCTCCTTTCCACCGACGACGGACGCAACTTCCTCTTCGACATCGGACCCGACTTCCGGCAGCAGATGCTGCGCGAGGATGTGGATCATCTCGACGCCATACTCATCACCCATCCGCACCGCGACCATGTTGGAGGATTGGATGATATAAGGTCGTTCAACTACGTGCAGCACAAGAAGATGGAGCTCTATATGAACTCCATTACCGAACAGGCTCTGCGGCGCGACTACCACTATATCTTCGAACCCCATATCTATCCCGGGCTGCCCGAGGCCAATCTGCACTGCGTCGATGACAGCTTCGAAATCAGTGGTTTGGACATCGTCCCTATCCATGTGATGCATAAAGATTTACCCATCCTGGGCTACCGCCTCGGCCCCCTGGCCTACATCACCGATGCCAATTATATTGCACCCGAAGAGATGCTTAAATTGAAAGGTGTAAAAGTGTTGGTGCTGAATGCTTTGAGGAAAGAGAAACACTTCTCTCATTTCTGCCTCTCCGAGGCGCTGGAGGTGATTGCCGCTGTGCGTCCTGAGCGCGCCTACCTGACCCATATCAGCCACGAAATGGGCTTGCACGCCGACGTGTCGGCGGAACTGCCAGAGGGTGTCTTCTTGGCCTACGATGGTTTGAAGATCAATGTTTAGACCATGACTGACGAACTGCATGTGGTGGCTTTCAACGTCCCTTGGCCGGCCGACTATGGCGGCGTGATGGATGTCTACTACCGTCTGCGGGCTTTGAGCGAGGCGGGAGTGAAGCTGCATCTCCATTGTTTCACCTATGGCCGCTCTCAAGCCCCTGAGCTTGAGTCTCTTTGCGCCTCGGTCGACTACTACCGGCGCGATATGTCGTGGAGGTTGCAGATGGGGCGGCGCCCGTTCATCGTCAGTTCGCGCGACAATGCCGACCTGCGGTGCCGTCTCCTCGGCGACGATGTGCCTGTGCTGCTCGAGGGGGTGCACTGCTGCGCCTTGCTCGAAGAGGGGGCTTTGCAGCCTGGCCGGAGGGTGGCTGTGCGCGCCCATAATGTTGAAACCGACTATTACTCAATGCTTTCCCGCTCGGAAACGGACTTCCTGCGGCGGGGTTATCTGAAGCTTGAAGCCCTCAAACTGCGCCGCTACGAGCCCATTCTGCGCCGCGCATCGGCCGTTTTTACGGTCTCCGATGCCGACGGCGACCACTTCCGCGCCCTGGGCTGCAGGCGTGTGGCGACGGTGCCCTGTGGCACCCCCAACCGAGGACCGGTCGAGCGCCCTGCCGCAGATGCTGTGCGCCAGGCGTTGTATCACGGAAACCTTGCTGTGGCGGAGAATGATGCAGCCGCTAAGGAGTTGATTACGAATATTTTTGATGGCTTGGAATGCCGGCTGGTGGTGGCAGGGCATGCACCGTCGGACTCGTTGCAGGCATTGGTTAACCGGCACGACAACGTGACCCTGGTGGCCGACCCCTCGGACCGGGAGATGCAGAAGCTGGTGGCAGAGTCGCAGGTCAATATCCTCACCACAAATCAAGCTACGGGTTTGAAAATCAAACTACTGAATGCGCTCTTCAATGGGCGCCACTGCTTGGTGAACAGCAGCATGGTGGAGGGGACCGGTCTGGCCGGTTTGTGTACCGTCGAGGACTCTCCAGAGGGGATGCGGCAGGCTGTCATGCGTTTGATGGACGAGGATTTTGCTCCCGCGCAGACGGTTGCCCGTCAGAGGCTCTTGCAACCCTTCGTCACCGCCAATGCCATCCGCCCCATGCTCGACTGGTTGGCTGAGGCTTAAGGTTTTGCAGTTTTGCTCCGGGCACCCCGCCGCCGCACCGGCCCCGCACCGCAGTTCGTCCGTATTTTGTCGGACCGCCATCGGACCATCCTCGGACCATCACCGGACCATCCTCGGACCAAGAGCCTTGGATGACCTTTGTTCGTGGCATAATACTAATATTGTTTCAATAAAATATTTGCTTTCTTATAGAAATATTTGTATCTTTGCACTATAAAACGTAGGTGTCTACGGCACCTTACGTGTTTTGTCACAGCCTGTTAGAGAATACCAACCACACAATAAAACACATATCACTATGAAAAAAAACATCAAAATCGCGGCCTTGTTCGCTTTGGCAATGTTGATAGGAGGGTCCGTCTATGCCCAGGTGGTGGAAACGACCACCTACTCTGACGGTAGTTCCTATACCGGCCAGCGCAACGGAAAGGGCAAACGAGAAGGACATGGCATATTGGTCTACGCCAATGGCGACCGCTACGAAGGCGAGTGGAAGAAGGATTACCAGACAGGCGAGGGTACCTACACTTTTGCCAACGGCATCTCCTATTCCGGCACGTTTGTGAAGAATGTGGCCAAGGGGCATGGCGTGATTACGATGCCCAACGGCTGCCGCATCGAGGGTGAGTGGACGAGCATGGGTGTTGGGTCGGGCATCATCACCTGGGCCGACGGCACGCGCTACGAGGGTCCCATCGTCGGTGCCGCCCCTCACGGCCAGGGTATCAAGATATGGCCCAACGGCGACCGCTACGAGGGCAACTTCTTGCAGGGCCACATGAGCGGCCAGGGCACGCTGACGACCACGCGCGGTGTCTCTTACACCGGCGGCTGGCTCAACGACCAGTTCGAGGGCAAGGGTAAGTATGTCGCCGTCGACGGTTCCGTGATGGAAGGCACATTCCATGCAGGCAAATTCCAGCAATAATGAAATATAAGATTACATCTGCGCTTCTATTCCTGGCGGCTCTGCTGGCGGCAGGCTGCTCGGGCGGACGCTACGTGTCGGCCGACGCCGACTTGGAGGACATCTATGTCGGCAAGAGCTATTACGAGATTGTCGATGACTTTGGCCGTCCCGACGCTACCATCGACGATGGTATGCAGGGCACCAAAGCCGCCTACAACGCGGTGAGCCTCAACGGTACTCGCGCGGCGGGCCTCTACAGGCAGTACACCATGCGCAACCGCGCCACCCGCGTCACCGGCGCTCCCGTCGGCGGCATCACGTTCTCTTTCGATGCCGGTATGCGGTGCTACGCCGTCAACAGCGACTTCCAGCACGAACGTGTGAAGACCGAGCGTGCGCCCAGGTCAACCACACCGCAGGACAAGCGTAAACCCAACAAAATCAAGCCCGTCATTCCGCGCACGATAGAGTTCCCCTATGTCGTCGAACGCAATCCCAATGCGCAGATGATCAGCATCGAACGTGTCAAGGTGGAGAAAGACTGCATCACCATCCATTTTATGTATCGCGACCGCACACCTAAGAAGCGTTCGGTGAACGACTATGGACTGTACATCATGCCAGAGGTGTACGTCGAGGATGTGGCTACCGGCACCCGTTCGTCGCTGCGCAAGGCGGAGGGCATCACCCTCTATCCGGAACGCACTTACTTCTCGAACAATGTGGGAGGCTACGATGTCCTGGTCTATTCACTCACCTTCGATGCCGTTCCCGAGGATGCGGAGTATATCAATGTGATTGAACCCGGTCATTCGGGCTACAACTTCTATCATGTCGACATCCGTACGCCTATGACAACCAAAGACGAAATCAAAAAATCAAACTAATACTGTTTTATGAAGAAAACCCTGCTTTTGCTGGCAACGGCTGCCCTCTGCTTTACAGCCTGCCGCAACGCTCAACCGGCTGATAGTCCGGTGGAGAAACAACAAGTGAATATCGACAATGGTCGCTTCACCCCAGAGGTCATGTGGAGCCTTGGAGTGATGAGCGAGTATGCTGTCAGCCCCGATGGTAGCCAGGTGCTCTACGCACTCCGCTATACCGACATGCAGCAGAACCGCAATAATACCGAGCTCTACCTGATGCCCGTCGAAGGAGGGGAGGCCCAGCGCCTGACCACCACCGCCCAGAGCGAGTTCGGACCCGTCTGGTTCGACGACAATAACATCATGTTCTGCCGTGGCAATCAGATACTTTCGATGAATATCACCAACAAGCGCGAGAAGGTGGTGGCCGAGTGCGAGCGTGGCTTTGAGGGCTTCAAAGTGGCTCCCGACCACAATTCCCTGGTCTACATCAGCACCATTCCCGTCGAACGTCCCGAACACCTCGACAAACTCTATGCTGGCCTCGACAAGACCACAGGCCGCATCAACGAGGATCTCATGTATCGCCATTGGGACAACTGGGTGGACGAAATCCCTCAGATATTCTATGTGCCGCTGGAAAATGGCAAGGCCGTGATGGACAAGGTCGTCAATATTATCGACAGCACATTTGAATGCCCCATGCGCCCGTGGGGTGGCACTGAGCAGTACAACTACAGCCCTGATAGCAAGACCATCGCCTACACCTGCCGCAAGAAGACCGGCTACGACTATGCCCACTCCACAAACAGCGACATCTACCTCTACGACATCGCCTCCGGCGAGACCCGCAATATCAGCGATGGCATCATGGGCTACGACCAGAACCCGGTCTTCTCCCACGACGGCAGCATGATTGCGTGGGAGAGCATGGAACGCGACGGCTACGAGAGCGACAAGCTCCGTCTGATGGTGATGGACCTCGCCACCGGTACTAAGACCGACCTGACCGAGAGTTTCGACTACGGCGTCAGTGGCATCAGCTGGAGCCAAGACGACAAGGAGCTTGCCGCCGTGGTGATGTATCGCGGCACACTGGAAATCTTTGCCTTCAATCGCGAAACAAAAGCCATCCGTCAGGTCTCTGCCGGCATGCACGATGTCAACGGCTTCCAGATGAATGGCGACAAAATCGTAGCCACCCAGGTGTCCATCCAGTATCCCGCCACTCTCTATGCCTACAACATCAACGATGACAAGTCCGAAGGAACCAAGCTCAGCTCCTTCAACGATGATGTCCTCTCGCAAGTCCGTATGGGTAAAACCGAGCCCTATTGGATTAAGACCGTCGATGGCAAGGAGATGCTCACATGGCTCATCTACCCCTACGACTACGACTCCACCAAGACCTATCCCGCGCTGCTCTTCTGCGAGGGCGGCCCGCAGAATATTGTCAGCCAGTTCTGGAGTACCCGCTGGAACTTTGAAGTGATGTCCGGCGCAGGCTATTTCGTCATCGCTCCCAACCGCCGTGGCTGCCCGGGCTTCGGCATGGAATGGCTTGAGCAAATTAGCGGCGACTATGGTGGACTCTGCATGCAGGACTACATGTCTGCCACCGACTATTTCGCCAACAACTTCCCGCAGATCGATCGCGAGCGCATCGGCGCCTGCGGAGCTTCGTTCGGCGGCTACAGCATCTACTGGCTCGCCGGTCACAACCACGATGTCAAGGGCTACGACGGAGGCCGTCGTTTCAAGGCTTTCCTCGCCCACAACGGCATGTTCAATTTCGAACAGCAATACCTTGAAACCGAAGAGATGTGGTTCGACAATTGGGACCTCGGTGGCCCCTACTGGGACTGGAACAACCCGCAGATCAAGAAGTCCTATGCCAACTCGCCGCACCTCTTCGTCGACAAGTGGAATACCCCCATTTGCGTCATTCATAGCGAGTTCGACTTCCGCATTGTGGCCTCCGAAGGCATGGCTGCCTACAACGCTGCACAGATGCGCCACATCCCAAGCCGCTACCTCTATTTCCCCGATGAGACCCACTGGGTGCTCCGTCCCCAGAACAGCCTCCTTTGGCACCGCAACTTCATCGACTGGTTCGACCAGTGGCTGAAGAAATAACCCTCATCACCGACAAAAACAACAGGCAGAGAGCTCTACTCCCTGCCTGTTTTCTTTTCCCTTGCGTTTTCTTATCGTTCTATCGTCACCCTCCGCAGGTCAAGCGTGTTCATCGCATTGCTCCGCAGCCCGTGGACACGTTTGTGTGTGAAATGAAGTATCTGGTCGTAATACAGCACCATCACCGGTGCCAACTGCATTACCACGCTGTCCATGGCATGATAGAGCTCCATGCTCTTCTGTGCATCCGTGCAGTTGCGTGCCTCGCGGTACAGCCTGTCTACCTCGCCATTTGAAAAGCGTGTATAGTTGGGCCCTGCCGGTGCGCGGTTCGGACTGTAGAATAGCGACAGGTAGTTCTCCGCATCGGGATAGTCCGCCACCCACGACCCGCGGAACCACTCCACCTTCCCCTGCGCTATCTGTTCGCGCAATGCGGCGGGTGGATTGACATCCACTTGCACGTCTATGCCTATCAACCCCAGTTGCTGCTGGATATACTTGCACAGATCCAGATAGTTGGCCGTCGTCGAAAGCTTCAGCCTCGGCAAACCCTCGCCGCCAGGGTAGCCGGCTTCGGCCAGCAGCCGCTTGGCGCGGTCCGGGTCATAACGGTAGCCGTAGGGCTGTATTGTGTCAAACCCGGGCAACCCCACTGGCACAAATCCGCCCGTACCCGCGCGTCCGATGTTGTTGCGCAGGTAGCGCATCATCTTCTCTCGGTCGAAACCGCAGTTGATGGCCTGACGCACCCGCACATCGCCCAGCGGCCCCTCGGCATCTTCCATCCTGAAACCCAGGTATTCTGTGTTCAGGTATGGCGTCGACACAAGGTCTATCTTCTTGGCATACTTCTCCTTCAGTTTCCCCTCGCGTGTCAGAATTTCATCCTTGTAGCTGGCATCGATTGAATTCATGAAGTCAAGCTTCCCCTTCACAAACTCCATGAAAACCGTCTGTCTGTCAACGATAAACGTCACCGCCACCGCATCGAGGTAGGGGAGACGCCGCCCCTCCTCGTCTCTCTCAAAATAGTTCTCGTTCCGTCGCAACACAAGCTTCACCCCCTCTTTCCAATACTGCATCTTGAACGGCCCCGTGCCGCATGGATGCGACCTGAAATCCTTGCCGTACCGCTCCACCACCTCGCGCGGCACCACCGAGCAATACACCATCCCCAACTGGCTCAAAAATGGGGCAAATGGCCGACGCAAACGTATGATGAACGTCGTGTCGTCCTCGGCTTCAAAACCCTCAACATCGCTGAAAATCCATGCCCCGGGCGATGCCACCGTAGGGTCGGTAATCCGGCCGAAACTATACACAAAGTCCTCCGCCGTCACACGTCGCGACGCCGGCTCGTGAAACATCACGTCGTCCCGCAGCGTGAAACGGTACGTCAACCCGTCGGCGCTGATGCTCCAGCTCTTGGCAATACATGGCTCCACGCGTAGCGCAGTGTCCAGCTGCACCAAGCCGTTATACAGCGGCTTGCATCCCCATATCAAACTCTGATCCTTCGCAAAAGCAGGATCCAGCGTCGCAATGCCCGCGCTCTCGTTATAACGGAATATCTGTTTGTCCTCGTGGCGATGCCTCTGGCACCCCGTCAGCACAAACACCCCCGCGCACAGCACCGCCACCAGCACTCGTCTCCTTTGAAAACCTTTCATCCCCATGAAACATCTATTGTCAATCCTAAGCATATCCTAAGTTCATCCTAAGCATATCCTAAGCATATCCTAAGCACATCCTCTGCATAACCCCTGCATATCGCCCCGTTAAAGCTGGCAACTCTACATCGGTAGGTATAAGTACCTGTCCTACAGCGCCGTCATTCCATGTGTATACCCGGAAGAGGCAACTGTCTCCCCCGGGTATGCAATTAAAACATCCTTCCCGCCGAAAAAAGTCATTGCACAAGTATCAAGAGGTCGTTCTGCTCCCCTTTCACTACGCCACCCCTGATCTCAAAAGTCTTTTCCTCATCGTTCGCGGCGACAAGCCTTATCCTTCCTCCCCGCAGCGAAGCTATGATGGGCGCGTGATTTTCCAGGATTTCAAACAATCCTCCCGTGCCTGGCAACTGTACCAACTTGGCATCGCCCTCATACAGAGGACCGTCGGGCTTTGTTATAGTCACTCTCATTTGGTCTCGGCTAAGATTTTCTCACCTTTTTCTATCGCTTCTTCAATTGTGCCCACCATCAGGAAGGCCTGCTCCGGCAGGTAGTCCACATCGCCGTTCAGTATCATGTTGAAGCCTTTGATCGTGTCTTCTATGTTGACAAACTTACCCTCCAGACCCGTGAAGGCCTCCGCCACAAAGAACGGCTGCGACAGGAAGCGCTGCACGCGGCGGGCTCGGCTCACAACGAGCTTGTCCTGCTCGCCGAGCTCCTCCATGCCGAGAATGGCTATAATATCCTGCAACTCGTTGTATCTCTGCAACGTCTGCTTCACGCGCTGGGCGGTGTTGTAATGCTCCTCGCCAACAATGTCAGGCGAAAGAATGCGGCTCGTGGAATCAAGCGGGTCAACGGCAGGATAGATGCCAAGCTCCGAAATCTTGCGGCTCAAAACGGTCTGTGCGTCAAGGTGCGCAAAAGTAGTGGCAGGCGCTGGGTCGGTAAGGTCGTCGGCAGGCACATAGACAGCCTGCACCGACGTAATCGAACCGCGCTTCGTAGAGGTAATGCGCTCCTGCATCAAACCCATCTCTGTGGCCAAGGTGGGCTGGTAGCCGACGGCCGACGGCATACGGCCCAAAAGGGCACTCACCTCGGAACCGGCCTGCGTGAAGCGGAATATGTTGTCAATGAAAAGCAGAATGTCGCGGCCTCCGGTCTTCTCGTCGCCGTCGCGATAGTATTCGGCCAGCGTCAGACCGGCCAATGCCACGCGCGCACGGGCACCGGGCGTCTCGTTCATCTGTCCAAACACCATCGTGCATTTCGAATCCTTCAGCGCCTCCTTGTCTATCTTGCTCAGGTCCCAGTTGCCCTCTTCCATGCTCTTGACAAATTCGTCGCCATATTTGATAACGCCGGCTTCGATCATCTCGCGCAGCAGGTCGTTGCCTTCACGGGTGCGTTCGCCAACGCCGGTGAAGACGCTCATGCCAGAATACTTCTTGGCTATATTGTTGATAAGCTCCTGTATCAGAACCGTCTTGCCCACACCGGCACCGCCAAAGAGACCAATCTTGCCGCCCTTCAGGAACGGCTGTATGAGGTCAATCACCTTGATGCCCGTGTAGAGTATCTCCTGCGACGTGCTGAGGTTCTCGAATTTGGGGGGCTCGCGGTGAATGCTGTATCTCTTCTCGCATTGGGGAGCAGGCAGGCCGTCGATGGTCTCGCCGATGACGTTGAACAAGCGTCCGTTGATGTTCTCTCCAACGGGCATGGAGATCGGACCGCCAAGCGACACAACGTCCATCCCTCGCTCCAAGCCGTCGGTGGAGTCCATGGCTATGCAACGCATCGTGTTCTCTCCAATATCCTGTTGGCATTCGAGGATTATCTCGTGGCCGTCAGCACGTTTCACGCTGAGAGCTGTGTAGATGTCGGGCAGGTTTTCGCCCTCGGGGAACATCACATCCACGACGGCGCCAATGATTTGCGATATTTTTCCTTTCAATTCCATACCGTTTATATATTCTTGTTCTTTATTTTAAATGCGGTGCAAAAATATGAAAAAATTTCCATGCGTCACAAAAAAACTTTCCTTTCGCTTCCCTTTTTAACATTTGCCTCACGGTCGAAACTCTCCTTTGAGGAAATGCTCCACTTCGTCAAGGCCTATGGCTTGCTCTATCGTGTAGTCGCCCACACGTTCTCGCCGCAGCGACTCCAGAAACGCCCCGCTGCCTATGCTCTGCCCGTAGTCGCGGGCTATGCTCCTGATGTAAGTCCCTTTTCCACAGCCTATCCTGAAGTCCACCCGCGGCAACCCCGAGGGAATGACGCATTGGGGCCGGTCGTAGAGGTGCGGCGTCTTGCGCCCCGCTTCCGCTATGGGCTCCACAGCCTCGCCCGCAGCCGCTTCTATCCGATAGTTCGTCACCTCAAAACTGTATACGTTCACCGCCTTGGGCTGGATGGTGACGCTGGGATCGTCCGTGCGGGCGTATTCGTAAGCCCGCTGCCCGTCAATCTTCACCGCGCTGTACATCGGCGGCACCTGCATGATGGTGCCCACAAAGCGCTCTGCACCCGCCGCCAGCAGGGTAGGGGTGATGTGCTCAAACGGATAGCGGGCATCGATGGCTTGCTCCATGTCGAAACAGGGCGTGGTGGCCCCCAGCACCATAGTGCCGGTGTACACCTTGTCGCCCTCTTGCAGCTCGGCAATCCGCTTGGTGGCTTTCCCAAGGCAGACCAGCAACAGCCCCGTGGCTAAGGGGTCAAGGGTACCGGCATGGCCTATCTTGAACTTTTTAAGGCCGTAGATATTGCGAACCACGGCCTTGACTTTGTTCACCGCCTGGAATGATGTCCACTGCCTCGGTTTGTCTATCGGCAGCACCACGCCGGCCTGCAGCTCTTCAAGGGTCATCTTCAAACGATGTAGGGAAGAACGATAGTGGCCAAGCCTACCACCGCGCAGTAGACGGCAAACCAGATAAGCTTGCCCTTCTTGACGATGTTGATCATCCACTTGCACGCTATGCATCCGCACACAAAGGCCGCCAGAAAACCTATGAGCAGCGACACCGTCGGCAGACCTGCCATCGCTTCTGACACACCCATCTCGGCTATGTCCTTGACGTCAAGCAGCGCCTCTCCCAGTATCGGCGGTATGACCATCAGAAACGAAAACTGCGCCAGCTTCTCTTTCTTGTTGCCCAGCAGCAATCCCGTGGCAATGGTGGAACCTGAACGCGACAGGCCGGGCAGCACCGCAAGAGCCTGCGCTATGCCTATCACAAATGCGTGCCAAGGCGAGATGTTCTCTCTCTGGCGCGGACGGGCAAAGTAGCTGAACGCCAATAGCGCTGCTGTCACCATCAGGCAGATGCCCACAACGAGCAACCCGCTGCCGAAGATGGCCTCCACCTTGTCCTTGAAAAACAACCCCACGATGCCGACAGGTATCATCGATATGATGATGTTGACAATGTAGCGGGTTCCCTCGTTCCATTTCCATTTGAACAGGTCGGTAAACAGCCACACTATCTCTTTCCACAGGATGACAATGGTGCTGAGCACCGTGGCGACATGCACCGCTACAGTGAACGTCAGGTTCTCTTCCCCGTTCAACCCAAACAGGTGTGCGCCTATCGCCAAATGTCCACTCGAACTGACAGGCAGGTATTCCGTCAACCCTTGGATGATTCCAAGTATCAATGCCTCAAACCATTCCATCGCTTAAACAAACTTTTGCTTTTACTCTTTTTTGCCTTTGTACATGATGGCCACTATCTCCACCACAAAGCCTGTGACGATAAGCAGCGGCGCCCATACGAGCCTCCGGCTGTCAAACATGGCTGGGTTGAACACATTGGGGTCGTCGCTCCCGCCACCGCTGAGCAGCAGGTACCCCACGGCAAGCAGTATGATGCCGACACCCATGAGGATGTAGTTCACTTTGCCGAAAACAGGCTTGAATCCACTCTTGTCTTCTAACTGTTCCATATCGTTGTTTTCGTTAAAATTTTAATTCTTGTCTATGTATCTCCGCACGGTGATTGCTGTGGCAAGGTAGGCAATAACAATGCCGACCAATACCAGCGCCAATCCTATGCATCCGTACCACAGCCAGTGCTCGCCTCCGATGAGCTGTAGCTGGAATTCGTTGCTGAAAACCCACAGCGTTAGCAGCGTCAACAGCGAGGCTATGATGCCTCCTAAAGCGCCGTAGGCAACGCTGCGCCACAGGAAAGGCCGGCAGATGAACGAGGCCGTGGCACCCACCATGCGCATGGTGCCAATGGCTTGCCGTCGACCATAGATGGCTATCCTTATCAGGCTGGCTATGAGCACAATGGTAATGACCAGCAACAGCACGACAAAGACTATCAGGAACCACGACAGCTTGTAGAACACCTCGCGCAACTCGCTGACTACGTTCTCTTGGTAGACCACCCCCGTCACTCCCTCCAGCTGACCCACTTCGGCACAGAACCGGTCCAGCACCTCGCTGCTGTTGTCCGGCAGCAGCTGCACGTTGAAATTGACCATCAGCGAGGGGTACAGCGGATTGTAGCCTATGAAGCCCACAAAGTCCTCCCCGAGGTCTTCGCTGAAGATCTCCGCAGCCTTCTCTTTCGAGATGTAGTCCACATGCTTCACATAGCTCATCTGTCCCACCTGTGCCGCCAATGCCACAGCCAGCGAGTCGCTGACGTCGGGTGACAGGTCCACCTTGTAGGTGATCCGCTCCTGGGCATCGTGTGTCAACCGGTACGAGTGGTACTCTATCACCAGCAGCAAACCCAGCATGAATAACACCAGCGTGATACCCAACACCGTGGCCCCATGTGTCCCCCAGAGGTTAACTTTATTTTTCAAGCCTAAAACTTTAAAACCTTGAACTTTAAACCTTAAACCTTAAACTTTAAACTTTTAGTTGGCCAGCATGACCGGCATGACGAGCATCAGTATGTCGTCGTTCTTGTCGCTGCTCTCTTCTGTGTAGTATGGGAATATGATACCCGCGCGCGAGGGATGCGACATCTCTATCAGCACCTGCTCGCTGTCCAGGTTGCCTATCATCTCCGTCAGGAACTTGGCGTTGAACCCGATGTCCATCGCGTCACCTTCATACTGGCACGGTATGGTCTCGTTGGCTTTGTTCGAGAATTCAAGGTCTTCTGCCGAAATCTCCAGCTTGTCGGCACTGATCGAGAGGCGCACCTGGCGTGTGGCTTCGCTGGCAAAGATGGAAACACGGCGCAGCGTGTTGAGGAACGACAGACGGTCCACAATCAGCTTGTTGGGGTTGTCCTTCGGTATGGCCGCTTCGTAGTTCGGGTAGCGGCCGTCCACCAACCGGCAGACGATATAGAAGTTGTCGAAGGTGATGAAGAGGTTCGTGTTGTTGTAGGCTATGCTCACCTCGCTGTCGTCCTTGCGCGCCGACAGGATGTTCTTGACAATGATGATGGGCTTCTTGGGCAGGATGAAGTTCGTGCTCACGTCGCTCTGCACGTCTTTGCGGCGATAGCGCACCAGTTTGTGGGCGTCGGTGGCCACAAACGTGATGCCGTCAGGCGTCATCTCGCAGAATATGCCGCTCATCTGCTGGTGCATCTCGTCGTTGCTCGTCGCAAACACGGTCTTGTTGATGGCTTCCACCAGCGCGTTGGCACCCATCGTGACGGTGTTGGTCTCCTCCGCTGTGGGCATCGTGGGATACGTCGCGGCATCCATGCCGGCCAGCTTGTATTGGCCTTGACCCGAGGCTATCTCGATGGAATAGTTGCTCTGGTCGACGTCGAAGGTGAGAGGCACATCGTCAAAGGTCTTCAGTATGTCGAGAAGCATCTTCGACGGAATGGCTACCTCTTCGGCCTGCTCCATGCGCGACGTCTCCACCTCGACTTTTGCCACCAAGGTGGTGCTGAGGTCGGTGGTCTTGATGGTCAGTTGGCCCTCCTCTAAGTGGAAGTGGAAGCATCCGATGATGGGCATCGTGTTGTTGCCCGAAAGCACGCCGCTGAGCGATTGCAACTGCTTCAGCAACTGCTGGCTGTTTACAATGAATTTCATGTTATACTGTTTTTTTTTGTTATTCTTGTTCAAAATGCAAAAGTACTAACATTTTCCCAATCCTCACCCCTTATTTGTCAATTCTTTTCAACCTTTTAATCAACAACGGATCAATTCTCCACTTTCAGCTCCGTTATCACTCCTTCGGGCAGGTTCTCAATGTTCTCGTCGAGCCACGTCACACAGCCCGTGGCCTTCGAGTATTTGTCGTCGAAGTAGAATTTGCCGTAGATCCTTTTCGATACTTGCAGGATGCGCGGGGGCTCGTAGAGCACCACCACATTGCGCAGGGTGTCGTCGCTCGACGACGACACGACCATTCCGCCCACACCCTCGGGTGTCTCCAGCTGCACTATGTATCCCGCATTGCGGTCTGTATACGTCATGTCGCAGTTCTTGATGCCTACCACCGTGCCGCTGAAACTCACCTCCTCGTGCTTCACGCACCCCGTGACGGCAAGAGCCCCCATCAGTACAGCCAATACATACATCCGTCTCGTTTTCATGTCTCTTTTATTTGATGGTTTTCACTTTTCTCTTTTTAACTCTTCAAAGTCTCTCAACACCTCGTTGAGCGAGGTCTTCTTGTCTGTGCTCTCCTTGCGTTGGCCTATGATCAGCGCGCAGGGCACTTGATAGTCGCCCGCGGGGAAGTGCTTCGTGTAGCTCCCCGGTATCACCACCGCCCGCGGGGGCACGTAGCTCCACATCCGCGGCTCTTCGCCGGTGACGTCCACTATCTTTGTGCTCGCCGTTATCACCGTTCCGGCACCTATCACCGCCTCTGCGCACACATGCACGCCTTCCACGATGATGCACCGGCTGCCTATGAAACAGTGGTCTTCTATGATCACCGGCTTGGCCTGCAGAGGCTCCAGCACTCCGCCAATGCCTACGCCGCCGCTCAGGTGCACATTCTTGCCCACCTGTGCGCAGCTGCCCACCGTGGCCCAGGTGTCCACCATTGTGCCGCTGTCCACGTAGGCCCCTATGTTCACATACGACGGCATCATCACCGCCCCGGGAGCTAACCACGATCCATAGCGCGCCACCGCCGGCGGCACCACCCGCACACCACGCTCTGCCAGTCCACGCTTCAGCGGTATCTTGTCGTAGTATTCCATCGGCCCGGCCTCCAGTGTCTGCATCCCTTGTGTCTGGAAGTACAGCAGTATCGCTTTCTTTACCCACTCATTCACCCGCCAGCCGGCAGGCCCTTCCGCATCGCTGATGCGTTCGGCCACACGCAGCACTCCGCGGTCGAGCTCGTCTACCGCCGCCAGCACCGCCTCGCGCACATCGCGCCGCTCCAGCAGCACGCGCTGCTCCCAGGCTTGTTCTATCAGTTGTTGCATATCGTTTTATTGTTGGTTGTTTTTACTGCACTAAGATTTTGCAAAAATACTAATTATTTTTCATTTGGAACATTTTTGATGCGTTTTTGATGCGTTTTTGCTCCGTTTGCTCTCGGACTTGATACGGACCACCATCGGAGCGGATACGGAAAAAAAGCGGACGGAGAGCCTAATATCCATTTTTTTTGTATATTTGCACTCAAATACAAAAACATCAAATATGAAACAACTCATTGAATGCGTGCCTAATATCAGTGAAGGACGCAACATGGATATCATCAATCAGGTTACTGCCGAGATTGAAAAGGTGGAAGGTGTGAAACTGCTCGACGTCGACCCGGGGCAGACCACCAACCGCACAGTCATCACCTTTGTGGGTGAGCCAGAGCCCGTCCTCGAGGCCGCCTATCAGGTGGTCCGCAAAGCCGCCGAGCTCATCGACATGAGCCAGCACCACGGTGCCCACCCGCGTCAGGGGGCCACCGACGTATGTCCCCTCATCCCTGTGGCAGGCATCACTATGGATGAAGTCGTCGAGTATGCCCACAAGCTGGGTCGTCGCCTCGGCGAGGAGCTACAGATTCCCATCTACTGTTACGAAAACGCCGCCTTTATCCCCGAACGTCGCAACTTGGCCTACTGCCGCACAGGTGAGTATGAGAGCCTTAGCTCCCGCCTCGGCACCGAACAGTGGAAGCCCGACTTCGGTCCCAACGCCTGGAACGAGCACACCGCCCGCACCGGCGCCACACAGGTCGGCGCACGCGACTTCCTGGTGGCCATCAACTACAACCTCAACACCACCTCCACCCGCCGCGCCAACGCCATCGCATTCGATGTGCGCGAAAAAGGTCGCCCCATGCGCGAGGGTGGCGTGCCCAGCGGCAAGCCCATGAAGGATGAGAACGGCAAGACCATCATGATCCCCGGCACGCTGAAGGGCACCAAGGCCATTGGCTGGTACATCGAAGACTACGGCATCGCACAGGTGTCGATGAATATTACCTCCATCAAGGTGGCCCCGGTGCACCTCTGCTTCGACGAGGTGTGCCGCTGCGCTCAGAACCGCGGCCTCCGCGTCACCGGCTGCGAGATTGTGGGCCTCATCCCCAAGAGCGTCCTCATCGACGCTGGCCGCTACTATCTCGCCAAACAGCACCGCTCCCTCGGTGTCAGCGAAGAAGAAATCATGAAGGTAGCCATTAAGAGCATGGGCCTCGACGACCTCAAGCCCTTCAACCCCAAGGAGAAAGTGATCGAGTTCCTCATTGAGGACCACTCGAAAAAGAAACTTGTCGACCTCACCTGCCGTGGCTTCTGTGACGAGACAGCCTCCGAAAGCCCTGCCCCTGGCGGCGGAAGCGTCAGCGCCTACATGGGTGCCCTGGCTGCCAGCCTTGGCACGATGGTGGCCAACCTCACCGGCGGCAAAGCGGCCTACGACGACCAGTGGGAGAAATTCAGCGATGTGGCTGTCCGCGGCCAGGCCCTGAAGGACGAGCTCTTGCATCTCGTCGATGAGGATACCGAGGCTTTCAACCGCATCATGAACGCTTTCGGCCTGCCCAAGAAGACCGACGAGGAGAAGGCCGCCCGTAGCGCCGCTATCCAGGAGGCTACCAAGTATGCCACCGAGGTGCCTTTCCGCACCATGCAGCGTTCGCTCGAAGCTTTCGAAGTCTGCCGCGCTATGGTCGAATGGGGCAACCCCAACAGTGTCACCGATGGTGGCGTTGGCTCGCTGGCAGCCCGTAGCGCCGTTATGGGGGCCCACCTTAACGTGAAGATCAACGCTTCGTCGCTCAAGGACGAGGCCTTCAAAGCCGACATCCTGGCCCGTGCCCAAGCCATCGAGGACGAAGCTGTTCGCCAGGAACAGGAAATATTGAAAATCGTTAACGAAAAGATAGGATTGTAATTATGAAGAAGAAAGCCTTGTTGCTCGCCGCCGTCGTGGTGTTGACGCTGGTCGCCGCCAGCTGCACCCACCACACCTGCCCCGCCTATCGTGGCAGCACCGCTATGGTCGAGGTGGCTGAATAGCACCACCGCCAGACGGCAAACAGTAAGGGATGTCCCGGTGGGCATCCCTTTTCTTGTATCCCTCTTATAGGTAATGTCTTATTGTGCGCCAAATTCCATCAGGTAGGCCTTGATGAATTCGTCGAGCTTGCCGTCGAGCACCCCGGCGACATCGCTGGTCTGGTAGCCGGTGCGATGATCTTTCACACGGCGGTCGTCCATGACATAAGAGCGTATCTGCGAACCCCACTCGATCTTCTTCTGGCTGGCCTTGATCTTGGCCTGCTCTTCCATGCGGTGCTTTAGCTCGCGGTCGTAGAGCTGCGAACGCAGCAGGCGCATGGCATTCTCCTTGTTCTTGGGCTGGTCGCGCGTCTCGGTGTTCTCAATAAGTATCTCTTCTTCCTGGCCGGTGTAGGGGTCTTTGTACTGATAACGCAGGCGCACACCGCTCTCCACCTTGTTGACGTTCTGTCCGCCGGCACCGCCGCTGCGGAAGGTGTCCCAACTGAGGCGACTCATGTCGACGACGACCTCGATAGAGTCGTCAACCAACGGCGTCACACTGACGGACGTGAATGATGTCATGCGCTTGCCTTGTGCATTGAACGGCGACACACGCACTAAGCGGTGTACTCCCGTCTCGCTCTTGAGGTATCCATACGCGAACTCGCCCTCTATCTGCAAGGTACAGCTCTTGATACCCGCACCTTCTCCGTCGAGCGAGTTGCTGATGACTACCTTGTATCCGTGGGTCTCAGCGTAGCGAATATACATGCGCATCAGCATCTCTGCCCAGTCCTGAGCCTCCACTCCGCCGGCACCGGCATTGATGGACAGCACAGCGTCGAGCCGGTCGCTGTCGTTGCGAAGCATGTTCTTGAATTCCAGGTCTTCTACCTTCTTCTGTGTGAGGGCGATCTGTTGCATGAGTTCTTCTTCTGACGCATCGCCGGACTCGAAAAACTCTCCCATAACCTCCAGATCGCCGCAGGCGCTTTCAACGTCTTTGAAGGAGTTGACCCACATCTTCTTGGCATTGATGCCTTTTACTACCTTCTGTGCCTCCTTGGGGTCGTTCCAGAAGTCGGGGGCTTCTGTCTTTTTCTCCTCTTCAACAATCCAGGCTTGCTGGGCGTCGATGTCGAGGAAGCGCTTCAGCGCTTCTTTGCGCGATATGAGGTCTTTTATCTGCTCTTGGTTAGTCATAATGATATGCAATAAAAAAGGGCAAGCTGTTTATATCGCACCGCTACAACCAAACACCCTTGCTGTATTCCTACCCTGGGGGATTCAATGGGAGCTGGTCGTATAAGACTTGCCCAAATCGCTGTTTCTTTTCCTCTTGAAAACGGAGTGCAAAAGTACAACTTTTTTTTCAAATGGACAAAATATTATTTTGTCTCTTTTTGTAACAGGACTGATTAGCAGGGGTCTACATCGAAGTGTACGGCCACTGAAGACCATCCTTCCTGCTTCGTAAGGTCATCGGCAATGCGCATTATGACGCGTTTGGCGTCGGCGATGGGCTCGGATTTCTCAAAACGTAGAGTGATGTCTTTAAGGTAAAGGGCACGAATACGACTGACGAGGGGGTATTCCGGCCCCATGACGCGCCAGGCAAAGGTTCCCCGTAGCTGCGCTGCCATCCAGTCGGCGGCGGCGTCGAGCACGGCGGCATCGCGATGCTTGAGGGTAATCTGTATGAGCCGGTAGAAGGGTGGATAGCGGAAGACGCGCCGTTCCTGTATCTGCTCTTCGTAGAGGTGCTTGTAGTCGTTGGCCATCACGTCGGCAAGCACCTGATGCTGTGGGTTGAAGGTCTGAATGATGACCCGACCCTCGCTCCCGTGCCGTCCGGCGCGTCCACTGACCTGCGTCAGCTGCTGGAAGGCCCTTTCGAACGAGCGGAAGTTGGGATAGTTGATGATGTTGTCGGCATTGACGACACCTACCACCGACACGTGTTGGAAGTCAAGGCCTTTGGTGACCATCTGGGTTCCCACCAGGATGTCTATGCGACGGTTCTGGAAGTCGTTGAGCAACTCGAGGTACTGGTTCTTCTGCATCGTGCTGTCGAGGTCCATACGGGCCACGGTGACAGCAGGATACATGATTTGCAGGTCTTCTTCGATGCGTTCGGTGCCGACGCCGAACATGCGCAGGTGGGTGGAATGGCAGGCCGGACATTCCGCGGGGACGGGAATACTGTAGCCGCAGTAGTGGCAGCGCAACGAGTTGCTGGCTTTGTGGTAGACCAGCGACACGTCGCAGTGGACGCATTGCGGTATATGGTGGCAGTCGTCGCACTCAAGGTGCAACGAGAAACCCCGCCGGTTCTGGTAGAGGATGACTTGTTGGCGCTGCTCCAGGGCTTGGTCGATGGCCTGTAGCAGGGTGGTGGAGAAGTGGCCCTTCATGCGGTGCTCCTTGTAGGCTTGACGCATGTCTACGATGGTGACCTCCGGAAGGCTGAAGCCGCCGTAGCGTTCCGTGATGGTGGCCAGCCGGTATTTGCCGCTGAGGGCGTTGTGGTAGCTCTCGATGCTCGGTGTGGCGCTGCCGAGGACAACGCGCGCCTTCCACATCGAGGCTAGGTAGATGGCCGCATCGCGGGCATGATAGCGCGGCGCAGGGTCTTGTTGTTTGTAACTCGTGTCGTGCTCTTCGTCGACGATGATCAGGGCTAAGTCACTGAAGGGCAGCAGCAGTGCGCTGCGGGCCCCCAGCAGCACCTGGAAGCGGCCTTCGCCGGAGGTGAGCGTGCGCTGCCACACCTCGACGCGCTGGCTGGCCGAAAATCGCGAGTGGTAGACACCGACCTTGTTGCCGAAGTAGCGTTTCAAACGATTGATTACCTGTGTGGTAAGGGCTATCTCGGGCAGCAGCAGCAACGCCTGGCGACCTTGGCGGACCACTTCGTCGATGAGTTTGATGTAGACTTCGGTCTTGCCGCTCGATGTGACGCCGTGCAGCAGCGAGGTCTGTGGCGCTTGTTCGTTGATGCTCAATAGTTTGTATGCCGTCGCTTGCTCGCTGTTGAGCACGATGTCCGAGGCTCGCAGCAGCTCCTCGTCAGCGTAGGTCTCGATGCGGCTTTCAAGCCTTTCTTCAGCCACTAAGACATTGTTCTTCAGTAGTGTATTGAGGGCCGACCCCTGGGGCAGCATCCGCTTGGCCACCGGGTCGCGTCCCTGGTTTGAGAGGCGCAGCAGGGTTATCAGTACCTCGACTTGTTTGGTGCGCTTTTTGGCCTCAAGTGCATCGAACAGTTGCCGCAACTGCGCCTCGTCTGTGTAGGGTTGCGCAAGGCTGATATAGGTGGAGGTGCGCGGCGCAAAACGGTCGCGCAGCTCTTCATCCATCACTATAACTTCGCGCTCTATCATGGTGCGAATCAGTGGCATGACTTTCTGCAAACCCAACGCGCGTCCTATGTCTTCGACCTTCATTACGGGGTGGTCGCTCAGCAGTTGCACCACCTGCATTTCCTGCTTGCTCAGGCGCGACAGCTCGCCGTCGAAGTCGGGGTGGATGGTGACGGCGCTCTCGCTGGCCAGCTTCATGCCGGCGGGCAGGGCCACGGCCATCACGTCGCCGGGGTAGCACATGTAGTAGCGCGCCAGCCACTCCCAGAACTCCATCTGCCGTTCGGTGACGATGGGCTCGGTGTCGAGGATGGCCAGGATGTACTTCGATTTACACTGCGGCGGTGTCTCGTGCACACGTCGCACCAGGGCCGAATATAGCCTCTGGCGGCCGAACTGCACCACCACTCGCGCCCCAGCCTGCACCTTCCCGTTATACTCCTGCGGTATCCTATAGGTGTAATAGTCAGGCAGATGCATCGGCAGCATTACGTCGGCATAGTATACACGGGCCTCCTCCATAATCGGGTGCAAAGATACGAAATTTTATTAAAATTTGAGGTCAAAAAACAGCTCCGTTGTTCGTGTATGGCAGGCTCTTGGTCCGGTGGTGGTCCGATGATGGTCCGATGGTGGTCCGGAGATGGTCCGATAAAAGCCGGACGAACGACGGTCCGAAGGCGGGGGGCGCATGGGGGTAAAATTTACCGGTAACAAACGGTCAATGGGAAAATGATGGCAAAATAGTAAAGAAATGGTTTGGGATATGAGCTTTTTTTAGTATATTTGCATTTTAAAACTTTTTTATAATGAATATCATAAATTCACTGACACAGAGCATTAGCCGGGCGCTGAAGGAACTCTACGCCATCGAACAGGCGCCTGACGGCATTGTGCTGCAAGATACACGCCGCGAGTTCAGCGGCGACTATACCCTCGTGGTCTTTCCCTATGTGAAGCAGGCTCGCAAAAGTCCTGAGGCTGTGGCGGCAGAGATTGGCGCCTACGTGCAGAGCAACCTCGACCTTGTGTCGGGATACAACGTTATCAAAGGTTTTCTCAATTTCGAAGTGGCCGATAGCTACTGGCTGCAGTTTGTGGCAGGCGGCGCTGCCGACACCTCGTTCGGACTGAAATCCACCGACCCTGAAGCAGCTCCAGTAGTGGTTGAATACAGTAGCCCTAACACAAACAAACCGTTGCATTTAGGGCATATACGCAACAACCTCCTTGGATGGTCTGTAAGCCAGCTGCTGGCGGCCGCCGGTGCCAACGTCAAGAAAGTCAATCTGGTCAACGATCGCGGCATCCATATCTGCAAAAGCATGCTGGCCTGGTTGCGCTACGGCAATGGTGAGACTCCGGAAAGTACCGGCATCAAGGGCGACCATCTGGTAGGAAAATACTATGTCGAGTTCGACAAGCACTATAAAGCCGAAGTTAAACAACTGATGGAGAGTGGGGTAGAGGAGGAGCAGGCCAAGAAGGATGCCCCGTTGATGGTGGAAGCGCAGCAGATGCTTAAGCACTGGGAGGACGGCGATCCCGAGGTTCGCGCTCTGTGGGAACGCATGAACGGTTGGGTATATGCCGGTTTTGATGAGACCTACCGCCGGCTGGGGGTTGGGTTTGACAAGGTTTACTATGAGTCGAACACCTACTTGCTCGGCAAGGAGTTGGTACAGAAAGGATTGGATATGGGAGTGCTGTTCCGCAAGGACGACGGATCGGTGTGGTGCGACCTCACGGCCGACGGCCTGGATCAGAAGCTTCTCCTCCGTCGCGACGGCACCAGCGTCTATATGACCCAAGACCTCGGCACGGCTCTTCTGCGCCACAACGATTTCGGAGCAGAAAGGCTTATCTATGTGGTCGGAAACGAACAAGACTATCACTTTAAGGTACTGAAGCTAATTCTCGGTAAATTAGGGTTTTCGTGGGCCGATAAAGTCTATCATCTCAGCTATGGCATGGTGGAATTGCCAAACGGAAAAATGAAGTCGCGCGAGGGAACGGTGGTCGATGCCGACGACCTTATAGATGAGATGGAGCAGACCGCTGCCGAGATGAGTCGTGAGCATGGTAAGAACGACGAACTCAGTGCCGACGAGCAGCAGCATCTTTACCATATTTTGGCTCTCGGAGCACTCAAATACTTCATTCTCAAGGTTGACCCAACGAAGAACATGCTTTTCAATCCGGCAGAAAGTATCGACTTCAATGGCAATACCGGCCCCTTCATTCAGTACACGCACGCCCGCATACGCAGTATTGTGAGAAAGGCCGAAGAGGGTAGGGCGACGCTGGATTTCAGCAAGATATCGCTCAACGACAAGGAACGTGCTGTGGTGAAGATTCTCCATGCGTTGCCGGCAACAATTCAGGCAGCAGCCGAGGCCTATAGTCCTGCAATGGTGGCCAACTATGCCTATGACTTGGCTAAGGCCTACAATAGTTTCTATCAGGATACACCCATCCTGCGCGAGGAAGACGCCGTCACCAAAGAGTTCCGCGTCGCGCTGTGTCAGTTTGTGGCTAACGCATTGAAAAACACCATGAATATTCTCGGCATCGAGGTGCCGGAACGCATGTAGCAACACTATGATTTATAAGCAGACAATCGAGACACCGTCATATCTGTGCGATATCGACGATCGACTGCATCCGTGGGCAGCCGTGCGTCTTTGCCAGGAAGTGACTGAATACCACGGCAATGCTACAGGAATCGGATTTAAAACGCTGTTGGCTCAAAATCAGGCTTGGGTCATTGTGCGCGGGTTGTACAATATATACCGGCTGCCTGACGCATTCGAAAATATCGAGCTAAGCACTTGGTCGCGTGGCAACAACGGGCTTATCGCATTCCGTGATTACCGTATGACGGGGGCCGACGGCGAGGTGTTGCTGACAGGAACATCGCATTGGCCGCTGATTGATATGACGACACGACGCGCCATGCGGTTGCACAGTGTAATTGAGCACTATGAAAATCATGACATCATGGCCACGGAATTTGCGTCGATCGACAAGATTGTTATGCCCGCGATGACTGACAACGACATTGTTGCCCACCATGTGGCTGCATATTCAATGATTGACCACACACGTCATGTCAACAATTCCGAATATATTAAATTGTTGTTCGACAGCCTTCATACAATTGGTTTCGACAGTAACAAACCATTTCGCCTTGAGTTGAACTACCAACTTGAAAGCCGCCTTGGAGAATTGCTTTGCATTTACCATAAAGTCATTGATGGTGTTCATTACATGCAAATTTCCAATCCACGTTCATCCAGCGTTATCGCACGTATCACACCATTAACTCAGATTTTAGTTAATGGTGATTATGTTAAATAGGGGTAGTTGTAATGAAAAAAAATAGCACCCTATTGTTGGAATGCCAGATATGAGTTGCGGAACTGTGGTTGATTAGAAACATCTCGCCCAAACCACGATGGCGGTGTGAACGAATCAGCTGCTTCAGACGATGGAAATTCAACTTCGACGAGCAGTAACCCTTCATGTATACCATGAAAAATATCAAGCTCGGCCGTCAAACTGATGGGATTCTGCTGGAGCGGAATTCTATATCGGGTTTTATTTATCATATTTCCTATACATTTTCCCTTCAGCAGCAGAAATTTGTCCTCCGTTAAGCGAAACTCTTCTTCTCTATTGTGGATGGCCGTCGAATTAGTGTATACTTTTTCCTTTACTGTGAGCCAAAAAACATCGCCCGCTTTGCGAATGCGCAAAGTGGGCGACGTGCATAAATAACCCTGTTCTATTTCTTCATGTGGGTACTGCTGAAGGTTTTCAGGCACCCGATTGACCATGAACTTGCGCTCGATCTCCATTAGAGAGTGGCAAGATAGTCCGTTACGTTTCGCTCGATGCGTGCGGCTACATCGGCGCAATCGTCGGCCTTCTGGAACTTTTCTCCCGTGATATGTTCGTAGAGTTCGATGTAGCGGTCACTGATGCTGTTAACGATTTCGTCGGTCATTTCAGGCACCTTCTGCCCTTCTTTACCTTGGAACCCGTTGTCCATCAACCATTCACGTACAAACTCCTTGCTGAGCTGGCGCTGATGTTCACCGCGTGCCAGCCGTTCCTCGTAGCCATCAGCATAAAAATAGCGGCTGCTATCAGGTGTATGTATCTCGTCAATGAGATAGATTTTGCCGTCGCGTTTACCGAATTCGTATTTGGTATCAACAAGGATTAGTCCTTTGGCAGCAGCAATTTGGGTTCCGCGTTCGAAGAGCTGTAGTGCATAGCGCTCCAGCTGATCGTAGTCTTCACGGCTGACGAGACCAGTGCTGATGATTTCCTCGCGACTGATGTTCTCGTCGTGACCCTCGTCGGCTTTGGTGGTGGGGGTTACGATGGGCTTAGGAAACTTCTGGTTCTCGACCATACCCTCTGGCAGTGGTACGCCGCAGAGGGTGCGTGCACCGGCTTTGTATTCGCGCCACGCGGAGCCTGCCAGGTATCCACGCACAATCATCTCCACTCTGAAGCCTTCGCATTTGAGGCCCACCGTGACCATCGGGTCGGGGGTGGCGAGCTTCCAGTTGGGCAGGATGTCGGCTGTGGCATCGAGGAATTTGGCTGCTATTTGGTTCAGCACCTGGCCTTTGTATGGGATGCCCTTGGGAAGTACGACGTCGAAGGCCGAGATGCGGTCGCTGACAACCATAGCCATGTAGCGGTCGTCAATGTTGTAGACGTCGCGCACCTTGCCTACGTAGAGGCTTTTCTGTTTGGGAAAATTGAAGTTCGTTTTAACAACAGCTTTCATATCTTATTCTTCTAATTTGTTTGCAAAAAAGGTGAAGTTGACTTTGCCATAGGCCCGGTGTTGCCAGAAGTGGGGATGCTCCTCGAAACTGTACTCGCGAGGATGCTCTAAGATGAAAATACCGTCATCGGTGAGCAGTTTTTTGTCGAAGACGATGTCAGGCAAAGAGGCAAGACCGTCGAGGGCGTAGGGCGGGTCGGCAAAGATGATATCGAAGCGCCGGTTGGCCCTTTTGAGCAGGTCGAAAACATCGGCTCTGACAACGTGCAGGTTGCTGATGGATAGATGGTTGGATGTTTGTTTGATGAAATCGGTACACTGAGCGTTGATGTCGACAGCGGTAACTTCGCGGGCGCCACGCGAGACAAACTCGAGCGAGACAGCTCCCGTGCCGGTAAAGAGGTCCATCACGGCGCATTCCTCATAGTCGACATAGTTGTTGAGGATATTGAACAGGCTTTCGCGAGCCATGTCGGTTGTGGGTCGGACGGGCAAGTTCTGCGGCGGGTTGAGGCGGCGGCCACGGAGAGTTCCGGCGATAATTCTCATGACGAATTACATCAATATGAGCGCGTAACGATAAGTGTGCAGGTGGCCGAACAGCGTGTTGTCGAGCTGAGTGACAGTGCCGTTGAAGAGCGACACTTTGGGGAAATAAGGTCTGGCCTGAGCGTAGAGTTCGCGTCCCACATCGCCGCACAGCAGCAGTTCGGTGCCGGATGCTTCGAGGGAGAAGCTTTTCATCACATCGACAATATGGTAGACGGCCTCGTTGTCGTCGCTGAACCTGAGTGTGTTGCCATAGATATAGCGTGCGTCGGCGAAAGCGGCCACGTCTACCCTACCCTTACGCCAATGGGTGAGAATGCAGGGATGGTTGGCGGGAGCCTTATATTGCGCCATTTTGACGTGCTGGTTGATGACCGAGATGCCAGGCAGGGCCACTTTGAAGGCGGTGACGACCTGCTCGTCGGCAGCAAACACGGCGGTGGATTCCAGTGGTTTATACTGGCATGTGACGACCATCGGGGGCTCGCTGCCCACCAGTTTGAGATATTTGCGGGTGGCCGTGGCGGTGAAGAGCTCGTCGGGTACCCAGACGCTGGCATCGCTAATGACGATGAGCTCGGTGGCGGCGTACCCGAAGGGGCGGATGCCGAGCGACGGCAACAGCATTTTGAGGTCTGTCAGTACGTCGGTCATCGTGGCGGCATGGTCGCCCTCCACCTCACCAAAGGTGAGCAAACTGCCCGTGGCGGTTGTCTCGGTAAAAGAAAATCCATTGGCCCCGAGGCAAATGGATAATCTCTTTTCGCGCGAGGCAAGCTCGTTACCGGTGGTTATCAGAGTCTTGCAACTGTATGGCATAATGTTTTATAAGACTATTCGAAGTTGCCGTCGGTGACCGCCTGGTTCATGTCGCCGACCTTCCAGCCCGCGTAGCGGCCTTTCACTTCGTTGATTTCGGCTATCTTGTTGACGACAAGCTGTTTGTCCATGTCGCTAAGCAGCACGGTGAGAGGCACCTTGCATTCGAAGACGGGCACAAGGAATCCGCTCTTTTCGAGCATACCGGCCTCGAGTTCGAACTCGTTTTTCTCTCCTTTGGGATAGGGTACATAGCGCAGGTTGCGGATCTCCTCGTCGGTCAGCTGGCGTTTGTGGCCGTTGGCGTCGATGATGGGCAGCTTGCCGTCCTCGCGCAGTTTGGTGATGGGGTTCACCAAAATCTCGACGCGCGAGATGTAGCCCTGCTTGACGGCCTCGAGCTCGGTGATCTCGTTGATGTCGACGTCGGCGGGGATCTTGTCATAGTTGATGACCTTGCTGACGACCTTCATGCTGTCCTCTGTCATGAGGCGGTTGATGAGGGTGTCGAAGCTGCCGCAATAGGTGCTGTAGGTGAGCTTGTAGGCATCTTCGAGGGTGCGGATGGCTTTGAGTTTTTCTGCACAGGCGTCGCGGCGCTTGGTGTACTCGTTGTCGAATCGCATGGGTTTCTGAATGCTGTTGTAGAGCACCACGGCGAGGGCTATTATGACTATGCCCAGGAGAATTTGAATGATGGTTCTGCCTTTCATGTTATATGTTTTTTCTGTTTTCTGCGGTTAAAAATCGGGTGCAAAGATACGAATAAATTGTGAAACGACAAGCATAAAGTTTGAAAAATATTTGCTGCACGGTATCGAATGGCCTATCAATCAATGATTAGAAGCGTGTCCTTTTTTTGTTGGCAGGGTCTTTTCTGCCTTTTGCAGCGTATTTGTGCATCCTCTCCCATGAACAATCTAAGGAGGTGGGATGCCGGGATGCCGAAGACCCGTTGCCGTGATTTCGACAAGAAAAAGCAATGGCTTGATAGACAGTAGTTTAGTTCGAAAGGCAAAGCGCAAAGTTTAATTGCCTGAATTATAGCTTTTTGTAAGTTCTTGGTCCGGGGATGGTCCGGGGATGGTCCGATGGTGGTCCGATGGTGGTCCGACAAAAAACGGAGAAACAGCGGACCGGAGGCGGTGCGCTGTCGTGAGGGCTATTGTAAAAAAAAGTGGAAGTGTCTGTGAAATAGCGTGGTAAAGGCAAGCTTAAAGGTCGCACGGGGGGATGGATGACTGTTCGCGGTGAAGGAGATGGACGCGGATGTCGGGGTGGTTGTCTTTGAGTTTGCGTGCGAGGTGTTCGGCACAGTAGACAGAGCGGTGCTGCCCGCCGGTACAGCCGAAGGATACCATAAGATGAGTGAAGTTGCGTTCGATGTATTTGTCGACACTTTGGTCGACGATAGCCATCGCATGGTCGAGGAAACGAGCCATTTCTGGTTGTGCGTCAAGGAATTGCACGACGGGCAGGTCCCGTCCGGTGTAGGCCTTGTATTCCTGATAGCGCCCCGGGTTGGGTAGCGCGCGACAGTCGAAGATGTGGCCTCCGCCGTTGCCGGAGGGGTCTTGCGGCAGCCCCTGTTTGAAGCTGAAACTCTGGACGGTGACGGTGAGTTGGTCAAGCGGAGAGTGAAGGGTGGAGTGTGGAAGGTGAGCTGACGCAGGTCCACTCTCTCCATTCCCCGTTGTCCACTTTCCGCTACCCACTACCTTTTCAATCTCCGGGAAGCGGCCTTTGACGGTGGTCTGCTGGAGGATTTGGCGCAGGTTGCTGATGCCCAGCGGAACGCTTTGCAGGAAGTAGTCCTTGCGTTCAAAGAGGCCACGGTAGCCGTAGGCGCCGAGGGTCTGCAGGATGCGGACGAGGGCATAGAAGTGGTACTGCTCGACCCAACGCTGGCGTTCATCGCCGGCGAAGCCACGGACGTCGAGATAGTGGCGGAGGAGCTCGTCGCGGATGGCTTGCGGGAGGTCGCTTTTGGCACTATAGAGCAGCGAGGCAACGTCGTATTGAGCCGCGCCGCGACGGGCCCCCTGGTAGTCAATGTAGTAGAGCGTCGGTAGCTGGTAGCGGGTAGCGGGTAGCATTTGGGGCTGCACCACCATGATGTTGCGTGGATTGAAGTCGCGGTAGAGGAGGTAAGAGCAGTCGGCTGCGAGGAGGAGGTCGGCGAGGTGCTGGAGGTCGTCCTCAAGACGCTCTTCGTCGAAGTCGATATGCGCGAGTTTCAGGAAGTTGTATTTGAAGTAGTTGAGGTCCCAGAGAATGGCGCGGCGGTCGAAGTCGCTGCGAGGATAGGCGTGCGAGAAGTCGAAATCGCGTCCGGCCTGCTGTATGGCTGCGAGGTCGGCGAGGGCTTGCCTGTAGAGTTGGAGCATCTGGGCGTCGAATCCCCCACCCTGTCGCTTCTTGTCGTAGAGGATGCTGTAGAGGGTGTCGTCGCCAAGGTCCTGCTGGAGGTAGTGACGACGGTCGGGATGGATGGCATAAAGCTCAGGCACAGGCAGATGCCTGTCGCGCAGATGCTGCGTGAGAGCAAAGAAAGCCTCGTTCTCGCGCAGGTCGGCGGCAACGGTGCCGATGCAGCGCCGTGTGGGGCCCTGTAGCCTGTAGTAGTGGCGGGGCGAGGCACCGGCGGCGACGGTGAGGCACTGCGTGCACGGTTCTCCCGCCCAGCGGGAGAACATTTGCTTGAGGGTTTCCATGTATTGTCTTATTCAGCCTCGGCCGGTGCGGGCTGTTCCTCGTGCTGGGTACGCACCTCGTCGATCATGCGGCATTTGCCGGAGAAGACGGCACCGGGCTCGATGGAGAGCTTGTTGATGAGGATGTCGCCTTTGACGCGAGCGGTGGCGTGCAGGGACAGGAGCTCTTTGACGGAGAGGTTGCCGTTGACGGTGCCGATGATGTTGGCGTTCTGGCAGAGGACGTTGCCGTTGACGACGCCCGAGTCGCCGATGACGAGCTTGCCGTTGAGCTGGATGTTGCCTTCGAGGGTGCCGTCGAGACGGAAGTCACCGGAGGCGGTGATGTCGCCTTTGATGATGGTGCCATCGGTGATGATGTTGATGGGACTGCTTTCGATTTCCATTGTTTTGGCCATAATTTTATATGTTTTAGTTTTTACTTTTTTGATTCTTTGAGGTAGTATTTTCTGAAGAAAGCTTCGTAGGCGTCGGGCTGCTTACGGTTATATAGAGTGGCGTAGTTTTGGGTTGAGATGGCGAATTCGCGGTGGTCGGCGTCGGCGTATTGGCGCAGAGGGCTTTGGTCGCCGAGGAGGTGACGGTAGTAGACAAGGGCTTCGTCGGCATCGACAAAACGGTGTATGGTGATGATCTGAGTGGTGTCGGTGAAGAGGGAGGCGTTGACTTTGTAGCCTCGGTTGGAGTAGTACTGCGAGTTGAAGTCGGAGAGTTTGTATTGCAATTCGGTGGCTTTAATGCGGCGGTCGTTGATAATGACCACGACGTAGTATTGCTGTCCTTGACGGTAGCGGTAGTATTGGGCCTCGGGGGGCAGGGGTTCTTCCTGGTTTTCTTCTTGTTTGACAGTCTGTTTGGCCGGAAGGTTGCCTGTCGGCTCTACCGGATGGCGGATAGTTTCTTCGGCGATGATTTCGCTGCCGGCATCGGCCAGCGAGGAGGTGTCGCTACTGAGGAGGTTGAGTTGCGCCAGGGCGAGGGGGTGGATGCTGTCGGTCTCTGCAGAGTGGTCGACGATGTATTGGAAGGTCTGCAGGGCATCCTGGCGTGAGCCGGTGCGTGCCAGCGCCAATCCCTTGAAGTAATGGAATTTGGGCAGCATGGGGTGCCCGGGGTAGAGCTCGTCGGCTTCGTCAGAGAGGGCGATGACGTTGCTGAAGCGATGTTTTGAGTAGAGGGTGTAGAGCTCTTCATAGGAGGCCTCTACCCTGCCCTCGCGCCGGATGAGTTCCTTGTAGTATTCGTTGTCGCGAATGAGGTTGGCAAAGTCGCTGTCTGGGAAACCCATGAGGACCATGTCGCGGTAGTAGTTGGCCTGCGGAGTGTTTCCCTGGCGGTCGTAGATGCGGTAGAGCATGTAGAAGGCTTGCACGACTTGGTCGAAGGTGGTGTAGTCGTTGGCGAGGCGCAGGTAGCATTCGAGGGCCCGCGGAATGTTGTGGATTCCGTCGTAGAGGATGTAGCCGGCATTGAGCAGACTGGGGGCGACGAGCGAGTCGATGGAGTCGTATTGTGCCTGTGTGGTGGGCAGGTCTTTGAGGTAGAAGGCCGGGCTGTGCGGGTCATCGGGGTTGGCGCCGGGTTCGATGCCTGTCGTGGCAAGCGTGTCGTCCGCAGTTTCTCCGTCGTTTGTCGGAGCATCCTCGGACTGAGACCGGAGGGCGAGCGCACCGAGACCGGGCTTGTTGGCGAGGAACCAGTTGTCTTCAAGTAGACGAGTGCCCCACCGCTGGCGGAAAGTTTCGGCACCACGCTGCACGGTTTGCTGGTTGTAGAAGTACCAGTCGCCGCTGAGGGTGTTTTGTTGTGCTTTGGTTTCGCTGGCCAGTTGCGCGATGAGGGCTTGCTCTTTGGCGCGCTGCTCTCTGGCGGTGAGGGTATCTATCTGTCGTTGAATGAGGGCGTCGCGTTCGGCCTGGGGCATTTGCGCCACGCGGACGAGGCTGTCGCAGCGGTGGGTTACGCGGGTATAGGCCACGAGTTCGGTCAGCATGTCGCTGCGGCGTTTGATGGCATTGTAGCCCGGATAGTCGGAGCTAATGCATTGCATGGCAGTGTCGTAGTAGATCTGGGCTTGGTCGTAGTCCTCGTAGATGTCGTAGAGTACTTCGGCGAGCCGCAGGGCTGATTTTGCTTTCTGTGCACGGTTGGCGGTGGCTACTGCCACGGAGCGTCGCAGGTTGTCGCAGGCTCGCTGGGCATCTTTGACACCGAGGAACATCTCGCCTTTGGCGTAGTAGATTTGGTCTCGATATTCTTCGTTTTTCCTGTCGTGCAGCATGTCGTCGAGTTGACGTTCGAGTTTGGCTATATCGCTGTGCTGCAGGTCGGCGCAGGAGGCTTCACCAAGGCGAGCGTTGAATTCCATGACATATTCTGGGCTGTAGGTTGGGACGGCGTGGTAGTATTTGGCGGCGACGGGGCGCCGTTCGAGTTTCTGGTAGATCTGCGCCAGTAGGAATGTGAGGCGGGCTTTGGTGTTGTTGCTGTGTGTGGCGTCGAGGGCGAGGTGTATGTATTCGACGGCTTTCTTGTATTTCTCCTGGGGCACAGTGGCCTCAACCATAGCCAGGTAGAGTTTGTCGCGCTGGTTGCGTGAGAAGTTGCCTTTGTCAAGCATGACGACGAGTTGGTCGAGGGTGGCTTCGGCTTCAGCGTAGCGGCGTTCACGGCTGTAGCAGCGTGCCAGGAGGACGGCGGCTTCGTCGCCGGCACGGGTGCCGCGGAACTGCGAGACGAGAATGTTGCACGTGTTGATGGTTGCGATGTAGTCTTGCTTGTAGAAGGTGGCGTAGGCCGTCAGCAGGTAGCATTCTTTGATGTAGGGCACGTGCTCCTCACCGCCGACGTAGATGCTGTGTTTCTTGATGCCTTTGACGCCTTTCTCAATGGCGCGGTCCATTTCGGGATTGGCATTTCGGGCGATGTTTTCGGTGGCCGTTTTCTCCACCGGCAGGAAGGTGGTGTAGTCGTCGATGGCGGCTTGTGCAATTTTTTCGCGGCCGGCTTTAAGACTTTCGTTGCCGTTCCACCAGACGTTGTAGTGGCAGGTGGTGTTGTGGTACTGGATGTTGGTCCAGGTGGCTTTCTGTGTGGAGCAGGAGGCCAGAAGGAGGGCAAGGAGCGGTATTATGAGCTTGAGTGACTTGATAATACGGAGGGGAGGGTTAGACGTTGAACCGGAAATGCATGATGTCGCCATCCTGGACGACGTAGTCTTTGCCTTCGATGGATATTTTGCCGGCTTCGCGGCATTTGGTTTCGGAGCCGAGGGCTACATAGTCTTCATATTTAATGACTTCGGCACGGATAAAGCCACGTTCGAAGTCGGAGTGGATGATGCCGGCGGTCTGAGGGGCTTTCATTCCTTTCTTGAAGGTCCATGCGCGGCACTCTTTGGGGCCGGCGGTGAGGAAGGTTTGCAGGTTGAGGAGGCGGTAGGCGGCTTTGATGAGGCGGTTGACGCCGCTTTCCTTGAGGCCGAGGTCTTCGAGGAACATTTGTTTTTCTTCGTAGGTTTCGAGTTCGGCAATGTCGGCTTCGATGGCAGCACCGATGACGAGCACTTCGGCATCTTCTTCGGCAACAGCCTGGCGCACAGCGTCGACGTATCGGTTTCCGTTCACTACCGACCCTTCGTCGACGTTGCATACGTAGAGTACGGGCTTGGTGGTGAGGAGCATCAAGTCGCGGGCCACTTCTTGCTGGTTTTCGTCGAGTTGGACGGTGCGGGCACTGTGTCCGCTGAGCAGTGCTTCGCGGTAGAGGTCCATTACTTCGACGAGTTTTTTGGCATGGGCGTCGCCGCCGGCTTTGGATTTTTTGACTTCTTTGTCGTAGCGGTTTTCGATGGTTTCGAGGTCTTTGAACTGCAGTTCGGTGTCGATGGTGAGTTTGTCTCTGACGGGGTCTACGGCGCCGTCGACGTGGGTGATGTTGTCGTCGTCGAAGCAGCGGAGGACGTGGATGATGGCGTCGCAGTTGCGAATGTCGGCGAGGAATTTGTTGCCGAGTCCTTCGCCTTTTGAGGCTCCGCGGACGAGGCCGGCGATGTCCACTATTTCGACTGTGGCTGGGACGACGGAGGCGGGGCGTTCTATTTCGACGAGTTTTGCGAGGCGTTCGTCGGGTACGGTGATGACGCCGACGTTGGGTTCGATGGTGCAAAAGGGGAAGTTGGCTGCCTGAGCACGTGCGCTGGAGAGGCAGTTGAAGAGGGTGGACTTGCCGACGTTGGGCAGTCCGACGATACCACATTGGAGGCTCATAGTTTCTTTTCTATTAGGTATTGGTTGCGGGTGGAGGAGTTGCGGCAGATGAGTTCGCCGAGGAAGCCGGCGAGGAAGAGCATCAGGCCTACGATGAGCGAGAGCATGGAGAGGTAGAACCAGACGCTGGTGGTGAGGGCGATTTGGCCGGAGAGTCGCATGATGATGACGACGGCCAGTGCTATAAAGCCGAAGAGGAATGCCGCGCTGCCGATGGCGCCGAAGAAGTGCATCGGTTGTTTGCCGAACTTGGACATGAACATGATGCTCATCAGGTCGAGGTAGCCGTTGATGAAGCGGTTCATACCGAATTTGGTGACGCCGTATTCGCGTTTCCGGTGCTGGACGACTTTTTCGCCTATTTTGCCGAATCCGGCCCATTTGGCGATGACGGGTATATAGCGGTGCATTTCGCCGTATACTTCGATGCTTTTCACTACGTCGTGACGGTAGGCTTTCAGGCCGCAGTTGAAGTCGTGCAGTTGTATGCCGCTCATGCGCCGGGTGGTCCAGTTGAAGAATTTGGAGGGTATGTTTTTGGCGATCTTGGAGTCGTAGCGTTTTTTCTTCCAGCCTGATACGAGGTCGTAGCGGTCTTCTTTGATCATTTTGTAGAGTTCTGGGACTTCGTCTGGCGAGTCCTGCAGGTCAGCATCCATGGTGACGACGACGTCGCCGTCGGCAGCGGCGAAGCCGGTGTTCAGGGCAGCCGATTTGCCGTAGTTGCGGCGGAACTTGATGCCTGTCCATGCGGGGTTTTGCTGGTGCAGCTGTTCGACGACCTGCCATGTGCCGTCGGTGGAGCCGTCGTCTACGACGATTACTTCGTAGCTGAATCGATGTTCGTTCATCACGCGGTCGACCCATTCAGCGAGATGAGGCAACGATTCGGCCTCGTTGTATGAGGGTACGATAATGGATATGTCTTTCATTGTTTATGTTGTTTTATTTCTGATTTTTCATTCCGGAAGAAGATGGCAGCGATGAAGGCGGCGAAGGAGCCCAACAGCAGCAGTTCCACGCCGGCCACTATTGCCCACCATGCGGCCCAGTAGTGCAGCTGGGGGTCTTGCGGGGTGATGTCTTGCGAGGTCATGTTGTTGGTGAAGAGCACGGTCTGCTCTGCCGACGACAGGCCTACGATCCACAGTATCAACGCGAAGAGCAGTGCGGCGACGGCAGCTGTCCCGATGCCGAAGAGCAGTGCTTCTTTGAGTGTTATCTTTTTGTCTGGCAGCGAATTGCGATAGTATGCCATGAAGAGGAAAACGAGTACGATCAGGATGCCGTCGAGGGGGAGCGATGTGGGTGTGGGGACGGGGTTGCCGATGAGGAGCCTGACGAGGATGTAAGCTCCGAGCAGCAGTGCCGCGATGCCGCCGCAACGCAGGTAGGCGCGCCGGTAGTTGCCGTGGATCTCGCTTTTGTATCTGTGGAATACTCCCATTTTTGTCGTTATGTCTTCAGAATCTGTATGTTTCTAATTGTGCTTTTGTTCAGTGTTTGTTTTCGGGTGGCGATCCGATGCTGGAGCGCTGTTGGTCCGTTTTTTGTCGGAGCAACCTCGGACCATCCTCGGACCATCCCCGGACCAGCATCGGACCAAGAGCTTTGGATGGTAGCAGGTAGCAGGTAGCTGGTAGCGGGTAGCGGGGTAGTGTGCTGACGGCTGACGGCTCCCTGCTACCGGCTTATCTTACATTGTTTTCGAGGGCTTGACGGACTTTGCGTTTCATTTCGAGGGTTCGTTTTTCCACTTCGCCGCGGCGGGAGGGTTTGTAGAGGTCGGCGTAGCGTACTTGGCCGAGGGAGATTTTGGGTTGTTTGAGTGTGCCGGTGATGTCGACGCCGACTTTGGCGAGGAGTGGGTTTTTGAGCAGTTCGATGTGGTAGCCGCATTCGCCGGAGAGGAGGTGTTTGCCGGAGGCGCAGAGTTGGTATTTGCCTATGTTGAGGAGGAAGGGGAAGACTTCTATTTCGCGGCGGAGGCATGTCATTTCGACGCTGAGGCTGTCGACTTTGATTTTGTTGTCTTTGTCTTTCCAGCTTTTGAATTGCATGAGTTTGGCGATTTGTGCGATGGAGTTGTTGTCGAGGAGGACGAGGTTTTGTCCGCTGATGGCTGCGGAGCCGAGGAGGGTGCTCATTTTGGGTTTGTAGCGTGCGTTGAGGTAGCCTTCGCCGGCGAGGTGGAAGTTGGCGTTGCCGTTGAAGGCTGAGAGCATGGGGACGAGGGTGTCGACGACGGGTATCATGTCGAGGAGTTCGTCGATTTGGATGTCGAGGAGGTGGAAGTCGAGGGCGACGAAGAGGTTGTTTGGGCGTGGGGAGCGGTAGAGTGCGGTGAGTTGCATGGTGGCGGCTTTGCATACGAAGCCTATCTGGTCGAGTATGGCGGTGCCGTCTTTGATGGTGAGGGCGCCGGCGACGTCGCCGAGGTCGTTGCCGAAGGCGAGGGAGCGGTGTATGTGTGTGTGGAGTGTGAGGTCGACGTCTTTAGGTACGATGAAGGGGTTGGCGTCTTTGGGGACGTTGTCTTCCTGGCGCATTTGTTCGAGGGTGTCGGGGTCTGTGCCGCTGCCGCTGAAGAGGTCCATGAGTTGGTCGACGTCGGTGTATTCAGATACGAAGTTGAGGTCGCCCCAGAGGGTGGCTTTTTTGTCGATCCATTGTTCGAGGTTTCTCACGGAGCCGTAGAGTTGGAAGTCGCTGCGGCCGAGTTTGATGTCGGCGTTGCGTATTTCGCAGGCGGTGGGGCGGTAGGTGAAGTCGAAGTCGTTGAGGGTGGCTTGTTCGGCGAGGGAGGGTGTTTTCACGATGGCGTTGCGGAGGTGGATGTCGAGCAGGGGGTTGTATTTTTTGAGTGTGTTGGTCTGGGTGGAGTCGAGGCGTAGGGCACCGGAGAGGTCGAGGGAGGAGAGGGAGATTTGTGTGGAGTCGAGGGAGGCTGAGGTGGGTCCGAGGGCGAGGGTGAGGGTTGCGGCGAGTTGTTCGCGCGTTATATTATTGATACCAATATTTATATCGGGTTGGTCGACGGCGGCAGCGATGGAGTTCATGTTGAATTCAAGGTGGGATCCGCTTAGGTGTGCATCGGCCATTTTGTCGGTGTGTTTAAGGGCGGGCAGTTGCACTGCGACGGCGAGGTCGGGTGCTGAGAGGTGGATGCTGTCGTATTGTATGTCGAGGTTTTTAAAGTTGATGTTCCCGTCGGCTCTCATTTTGTTGAATGCTTTCTGTTTGAGCTGGCTCATTTTGAAGTCCACGTGCATGTCTATCCGGGCATTGCCTTCGGCTGAGAGTGGCAGGCTGTCGGGGAGCATGGGTTTTGCGTCTTCGAGGGGGAGTGAGCCTTTGATTTTGGCATCGACGTGCATGTCGCCGAGGAGGTTGTCTACTTTGCCACTGACGCTGAGGTCGGTGTTGCGGGTGTGGGCGAGGAGGTTTTTGACGGTGACGGTGCTGGATGATTGCTTGGAGAGGTCGACCCAAGCGGAGAGGTCGCCGTTGATGCGGTTGACGTTATAGGGCAGAGCTGCGGGGTAGTGGAAGCGACCGTCGGCGAGTTGCACGGAGGCTGTCACGATGGGCTGGGTGTTGCCTGGTTTGTCGTTGAAAGCGAGGGCGTCGAGGCATATCTTGCCGTCAACATCCATTCCCTTGGGCAGTACCTGCATAGGCAATAGGGCAAGCAGAGGTGCCACCTGCCAGTTACCATCGGTGGCGATATTGATGTTGTACATCAAGGAATCTATACGAGCCACACCATTCACCATGAGGGCATATTCGTCGAGGGCGATGCGTCCTTCCTTGATGTTCACACGCTGCGAGAGGTCGTCGCGGTAGTGGAAGGGGAGCTCGGCGGTCAGCAGGTCGTGGTTCGATGCCTGCAGCCGCTCGTTGACCATGTCGTTGAACTGTCCTTTCTTGACGTTGAGTTTCAGCTTGCCGTCAAGTTCTTTCATATTGCCTTCGGCTTTGAGGGCGAGGGCCATGTTGTCGAGCATGGCGTTGATGTTTGTGTCGCCGGTGCTGTCCTGAGTGACGAGGGCAATGCGGTCGGTGCCGAGGTTGAGGGTGGCATCCACCCTACCTTCTTTCAGCGAGCCAACGATGCTGAGGTCAAGATCGTGGAGGGCGGCGTCGATGCCGTTTTTTGCGCTGGCGAACGAGGCGTTGAGGTTGGAGACTTTGATTTTGCGCAGGTCGATCTGCGGCAGGCTGTCGAGGCTGAAGGTGCTCTTGGTGGTGTCTTTTTCTTTGTCGCTGTGGGGGAAGATGTTGAAGTTGCTCTTGCCCTCGTTGTCGACATAGAGGCGGGCCTGCACGTCGGTGAGTAGCACTTGGTGCACCAGCACCTTTTTTTCCTTGAGGAATTTCTTGACATCGACGCCGACGGTGAGGTTACCTATGCGGGCCACGGTGTCGCTTGGGGCTCCAGACATGGGGTTGACGACATAGACGTGGTCCACTGTCAGGCCGGCGTCAGGAAAGGTTTTGAAAAGGGTCAGGTTGACGCGGTCGAAGTGAGTGTCGCAGTTGACATAGTTGGTTGCCAGTTTGTTGACGATCTTGGTTAGCTGGCTTGGTGTGAAAACGAGCCATAGCGCCACAGCTGCCACGATGACGACCAAGCCGAGCAATGAGCCAAGAGAGATGAGTGCTATCTTCCAACCTTTTTTCATTTCTTGCTGCGTTTTGTGAGGTTATAACTCAGACCGTATTCGTCGCGCCAGGTCATGGTGGTTGCGTTGATGTCAGTGATGTAATAGTATTTGGGTACATCCTGGTTGGCCATTGCGCCCGGGAAGTCGAACATCAGCACATCGCCGTCGCTGATGTACCACGTGTAGGTCAGGTTGCTCATTTCTTCGGTCATTTCGGGTTCGCCGTCTTCCGGATCGGGTGTTTCGTCCCAGGTGACACCTGTTCCGTCGCTCTTGAAGCGCCAGTATTCGTAAGGATTGTTGGCTTTGGCCCAAAGGCCGGTCACCTGCTGAGCGTCCACTTCCAGCCGTTCGTCGTTGTTTCTCTTGTTGCATCCTGCCAGCAATCCTGCCGCCATGGCCGCCACAATGAGCATGCTTGTTATCTTTCTGTTTCTCATTTTGATACTTTGATCACTGAATCCTGAATATCCCGATGCACCATCACTTCCGGCAGCGCGCGCCCCTGTTCGTCATAGTCGAGGCCGTAGCCAACGATGAACTCGTTGCCGATTTCGCGTCCCACATAGTCTACCCGATAGTCGCCCTTGAAGGCTTCGGGTTTGAAGAACAGTGCACATATCCTCACGCTGCGCGGATGCAGGGCTTCGGCAGCAGAAAGTATGTGCCTCATCGAGAAGCCACTGTCCACCACATCCTCCACTATCAGCACGTCCCTGCCTTCAATGTTCGGCGGGAACGGCATCACGCACCTCACCTCGCCGGTGCTTTTCATGCCATTGTACGAAGCGTAGCGGACGAAACTCACCTCACACGGCACCGTCAGTCTCCGCACCAGGTCGGAAGCGAACATGAAAGCACCTGTCAGTATGGGACATGCCACCAGGTCTTTGCCGGCATAGTCCTCGCTGATACGTGCCGCCAAACGCCGCACGATGCTGTCAATCTCTTTTTCCGTGACGAACGGAACGAACTCTTTGTCCTTAATCTTCATATTGCACCTCATTCCTCTCCATCCATCACCACCCGCAGGCCGTAGTATTCGCTGCTCGCGTCGGGCACATACCATCCGCGGTCGTAGACCGTGCAGGCGGCCGACACGCTGTTGTAGTGACCGCCTCGCAACACACGGCTTTCGCCATAGTCCAGCAGTCCGCTGGTGGAGGTCGGTTCTCCGTAGCTGGCCATGCGGTCGGCGCACCATTCGGCCACATTGCCGCTCATGTCGTACAACCCCAACGCATTCGGCTCCAGGCAGCCCACGACGTGTGTCCTGCGTTCACTGTTGACGCAAAACCATGCGTAGCGCGCCAGCTCTCCTCGCCGGCAACCCGCATAGGGCAACCGTTGCCCTCCCCGCGCCGCGTACTCCCACTCCGCCTCCGACGGCAGGCGAAACCGCCTCCCCGTCATCTGGCTTAGCAGGGTGACAAACTGTTGCGCTTCATTCCACGACACATGCTCCACCGGCAGCGAGTCGTTGCCGGTGAACTTCGACGGGTTTTCCCCCATCACGGCCGTCCACAGCGCTTGCGTCACCTCGTGGCGGCAGATGTAAAAACCCGCCACTTCGACGCGATGCTCTGGACGCGAAGCCTCGTAGCTGTGACTCACGCCCTCGGGCGTGGTATTGCAGCCCATCATGAAGCTCCCACCTTCCACCCACACCATCTCCACCGTCAACCCGCCGGGCACTTCTACCCTCACCACGCTGTCCTGCGCTTCAACAGAATTGAAAACCGAAAACGGGAAACCGAGAACGATCCCTATACATATCGCCGCCCTCAGCATCCTGGATATCAAACCATATCGTTTCATCTTCCAATTCCCAATTCAGCTTTGACCCTTCTCTCCCTCACGCATTCGCTCTTCCTATTTGTCCATGTGCTCGTCGCTCCACTTCTCGGGGTTCACACGCCATGCAGCGAGGCTCTCCAGCGCGTCGGCGTGGATATAATCCTCCTCCTTGGCCACCCCGATGAGGGTGTCATAGTCCGTCAGCGTCACCAACTCCACCTGCTCGTGCTCGAAGTTGTCGGAAGCCACCTTCAGACCATAGGTGAAGATGGCAGCCATGCCCTTCACCACACAGCCCTTCTCCCGTAGCGCCTTCACGGCAATCAGCGAACTCTTGCCCGTCGACACCAGGTCCTCAATGACCACCACCGACTGGCCCGCATGTATCTCGCCCTCAATCTGATTCGTCAAACCATGACTCTTCTGCTCCGAGCGCACATACACGAACGGCTTGCCCAGCTCCTGCGCCACCAGCGCACCCTGCGCTATGCCGCCCGTCGCCACTCCGGCTATCACATCCACGTCGCCCCACGTGTCCCTTACAACGTCCACGAAGCGCTGGCGGATAAATGTGCGTATCTCAGGATACGACAAAGTGACCCGATTGTCACAATAAATGGGCGATTTTCGCCCCGATGCCCACGTGAAAGGATGCTCGTTATTCAGCTTTACCGCTTTCACTGTCAATAGGAAATTGGCCGTCTGTGCGGCCGTGCTGTTAGTATTAATCATGCCGCAAAAATAGTAAAAAAATATATAATAGACGAATTTTTTTTATCTCCACCCCTCCTCCACCCTCTCTTCCTAAGCATATCCTAAGCACTACCTAAGCATATCCTAAGCATATCCAAGGCGCATCCTCTGCATAATGTCATTTTTGTTTGGATTTTTCTTAAACACCTGAAAGCCAACCACTATCTTGTCAAAACGTCCGCCCTCCTCTCCCGCCCTCGCACCAACAAGCCCTTTTTTTGTTAAAAATGCATATTTTTTCGCCATTTGTTAAAATTTGTTTATATTTGTAGGTCATTTCAGAAACAGAGTTTTCACAAAAAAAACACTATATGAAGAAATTAGCAACTACTCTCATCGCGCTGGCATCGCCCATTTTCGCTTTTGCCAGCGAGGCCGACCTGGAAATGCCTAAAGGTTTTGCCTCCAGCAGCGACGCCTCCATCCTCTACTGGGGCTTCGCCGTCGTCCTCCTCGGCCTGCTGTTCGGTTTCTGGCAGTTCAACAAAGTGCGCCGCCTCAAGGCTCACAAATCTATGCTCGAGATAGGCAACGTCATCTTCAAGACATGCTCGACCTACCTCAAGCAGCAAGGCAAATTCCTCCTGCTGCTCTTCATCTTCATCGGCGCCGCCATCGCTCTCTACTTCGGCGTCCTCAGCAAAATGAACGGTGGCGCGGTCCTCCTCATCCTTGCCTGGACCGTCATCGGCATCCTCGGCTCCTACGGCGTGGCATGGTTCGGCGTCCGCATGAACACCTACGCCAACGCACGCATGGCCTTCGCATCCCTGCGCCGCAAACCCCTGGACCTCCTGAACATCCCGCTCCGCGCCGGCATGTCCATCGGCATCGTCCTCATCTGCGTCGAACTCGTGCTGATGCTCACCATCCTCCTCTTCATGCCCGAACACCTGGCCGGCAGCTGCTTCATAGGCTTCGCCATCGGCGAAAGCCTCGGCGCCAGCGCACTCCGCATCGCAGGCGGCATCTTCACCAAAATCGCCGACATCGGCAGCGACCTCATGAAGGTGGTCTTCAAAATCGGCGAAGACGACCCCCGCAACCCGGGCGTCATCGCCGACTGCACCGGCGACAACGCCGGCGACTCCATCGGCCCCACCGCCGACGGCTTCGAAACCTACGGCGTCACAGGCGTGGCACTCGTCTCCTTCATCCTTCTGGCTGTGCCTGAACTTGACCTCCAGGTCAAGCTCCTCGTCTGGATCTTCGTCATGCGCATCCTCGGCATCGTAGCCTCCGTGCTTTCCTATTATATTAATGGCGCCATCGCAAAAGCCAAGTACGGAAAAGCCGACGACATCAACTTCGAGCAACCCCTCACCTCCCTGGTCTGGATCACCTCCATCCTCAGCATCTGCGGCACCTTCCTCGCCAGCTGGTTCATCCTGGGCGACCTCGGCAACAACTGGTGGCTCGCACTCTCCATCATCATCTCCTGCGGCACCCTCGGCGCAGCACTCATCCCTGAGTTCACCAAACTCTTCACCTCGCCCACTTCCAAGCATGTCAAAGAGGTCGTCAAAGCCTCCGAACAAGGCGGCGCCAGCCTCAACATCCTCTCCGGCCTCGTCGCCGGAAACTTCGGCGCCTTCTGGACAGGCATCGTCTTCTTCGTCCTGATGGTCATCGCCTACTTCGCCTCCAGCGCCTTCGGACTGGGCGACATCTTCGGCACCTACTACAGCATCTTCGCCTTCGGCCTCGTGGCTTTCGGTATGCTTGGCATGGGCCCCGTCACCATCGCTGTCGACAGCTATGGCCCCGTCACCGACAACGCCCAGAGTGTCTACGAACTCTCCCTCATCGAGGACGACATCGAGAAAACCACCCGCGAGGTGGAAAGCGAGTTCGGCTTCAAGCCCGACTTCGAGAAGGCTAAATACTACCTCGAAGCCAACGACGGCGCCGGCAACACCTTCAAAGCCACTGCCAAACCCGTCCTCATCGGCACCGCCGTTGTAGGCGCCACCACCATGATCTTCTCCCTCATCCTCATGATTCAGAAGACCCTCGGCATCCAGCCCGAGACCATCCTCAACCTGCTCAACCCCTACTCTATCCTCGGCTTCATCCTCGGCGGCTGCGTGATCTATTGGTTCACAGGTGCTTCCATGCAGGCCGTCACCACCGGTGCCAACCGTGCTGTGGAATACATCAAGGACAACATCAAACTTGATGCCAATGCACCCAAAAAGGCCGATATTCAGAAGAGCCAGGAAGTGGTCAAAATCTGCACCAACTACGCCCAGCGCGGCATGATCAACATCTTCATCGCCATCTTCTGCTTCGCCCTCGCCTTCGCCTGCCTCTCAAGCCCTCAGAGCATCGGTGGCCAAAACGCCGTCTGCCTCTTCATCTCCTACCTCATCTCCATCGCCGTCTTCGGCCTCTTCCAGGCCGTCTTCATGGCCAACGCCGGCGGCGCCTGGGACAACGCCAAGAAGGTCGTCGAAGTCGACATGAAGGCCAAAGGCACCGAACTTCACGATGCCTCCGTCGTCGGCGACACAGTGGGCGACCCCTTCAAAGACACCTCCTCCGTGGCTCTCAACCCCATCATCAAGTTCACCACCCTCTTCGGTGTCCTCGCTATGGAGATTGCCATCAGCGCCGGCTTCCAGAAAGCCGCCCCCTACGTCGGTGTGGCCTTCCTCGTCATTGCGCTGGTTTTCGTCTATCGCTCTTTCTACAAGATGCGCATCAAGTAGCTGCATCCTATTGGAAATTATTCGACTTCCTGCGACCCCGCACTCTCCGTCGGGGTCGCTTTTTTATCTCGCATTGCTTTTTTCTATAACGTTTAAATTTTATTTCTTATATTTGCAAATGGTGTACATTGTGCACTTTTTTAGTAAAAAATTGATATTCAGTATTAAACAAATCAAATAAACATGAAGAAACAAGTACTTTTTGTAGCAGTACTGGCTGTAGCTGCACTCTTCACGTCTTGCCGCAAGGACGACATCAATATGTCGAAGCCTTTCCGTGTGCAGGGCGAAATCGATCCGGGTCTCAGCCTGCCGGTAATAAGCGAGGGCCACTTGAACCTCAACGACCTGCTGTCCACTTTCGACGGCACCTTCTCGGGATATATTCTCGACGACACAGTGATCACCTTCCACTACGACACCTCGCTCTCCCAGCGCATCAATGTCGGCAACAGCTTCAAAGGCAACCGCCCCGTCCACCATCGCCCCAACCGCTATAAGGATGCCAGCTCGGAGACCGTCTCGGTCGATACGCTCATCCTCTACGAGATCCCTATCGACATCTTCGACAAGGCGGCCGATATTGACGCTCAGATTGCACGACTCTTGCTCAATCTCGACGTCTATGTCCGCGGCGGATGCCCTGAAAATGTCGAGGCCGAACTTCGCGAAAACGCCACCATCTCCCTCAACCGCCTCAACATCCGCTACATCTGCAAAGACCGTACCGACACTGTCGACTTCGACGGCAACAGCAGCCTCAGCGACTCGCTGGTTGTGGACGACATCATCACCGGCGGCGGCGTGAAGTTCACCAACGTCAACCTCGCCTCTATCATCAACGACCGCCCGACCAAGCTCATCGCTTCCTTCCACATGAACCTCAACGTCAGCACGCATTTCGCCGACAGCATCCTGGCGCACCCCGAACAGATCGACCGCTTCAGCGCTATGCTCGACAGCTTGAAGATGACCTGGCTGCAGTACGACGCCAACCTCTCTGTCGACCTCCCCTTCGAAATCCGTATCGGCGACATGACATTCAACTATGACATCGACATGACAGGCGTCGCAAGCAACGACACCTCCTCTATGTCAACGAAGGATCTGGTCGACCGCATCAAGGACAATCTCAAAAAAGCAGGCATCGACCTCCTCCTCGACTCCCTCAACCGCTTTGTGTTCGAGTTCGAAAACGGCATGCCGCTCAACATCAGACTCAACGCCGACTTTGTGGACGAAAACGACCAAATCATTGCCAACCTCTTCACCAACGGCATGATTGCGTCGGCTGTCACCTCCCCCGTGCCGGGCAACCCGGGCGTCAACGAGGCAACCTCTCCCTCCATGAACCGCATTTATGTTCCGCTCAACTTCGAAAACCTGGATGCTGTCTTCCAATCTTCCAAGTTGAAACTGACACTTGGACTCTCAACCACTGGCACCGCCAAGAACGCCATCAAGCGTACCGACTACCTCAAGGTGAAGACTAAACTTCAGCTCCACCCCACCCTCTCTCTCGACATCCCTCTTTTCAGCAATAATCATACCAACTAAACATGGAGGACTGCAAAATGAAAAAGACCATCCTGATTTTCACCGCATTGATCGCTTTGGCAGCCGCTCCTGTGAAGGCTCAGCTCTCTTATAGCGAGACCAACAACCTCTTCTATCACTCGCAGCGCACCCCTCAGTCTAACCTCCTCAACCCCGCCCTCTTCCCCACAAACAACACTTTCTACCTCCAGCTGCCCTCTACCACTTTCCTCTTCGGTTTCCCGCTCTCTGCTCGGGACATTGTCTACTACGATGCCGAACTGGATGTGAACGTGATTGACCTCGACCGTATACTCGACAACCTCTCGAGCGACAATCCCTTCCGCCTCGGCTTCGACCTCGGGGTGCTCGGTTTTGGTTTTAAGGTGGGCAATCTCTTCTTCGATTTCAACACCCAGCTTCGAACCAACTTCACCTTCGGTCTTACCGGCACCGTGGTCTCTGCTATGCTCAATGGCAACATGGACAGCGAAGGCAATGCCATTAAGGAAATGACACTGCTCAATGGCAACCTCTTCAACACCCAGGCTTACCTCGAAACCAGCATCGGCGCCGGCTATCGCATCGACCCCATCAACCTCACCGTCGGTGTACATGCCAAACTGCTCTCTGGCATCTTCAATATTCAGACCGACAATACCAAGGTCTATATTGAAACCGACGAAGACTTCAACAAGGTGACTGTCCACGCCTATTACGAGGCTATGGAATCAGCCGCCATCCCCATCGACACCGCCAACGGCCTCGCTAATCTCGGCGACCATGTCGGCGATATCATTAGCAATGTATTCAACCCCTTCAGCGGCAACACAGGCTTGGCCTTCGACCTTGGTGTCAAATATGATATGGGACCCTTCTCTTTCTCGGCCTCTATCAACGACCTCTCTGCCGGTATCCATTGGCAGAAAAACCTCAACACCGTATCTCCTGTCGGCGGCGAAGGTGTGTTTGAATTCACTGGCATCCAGCTCAACAACCTTATCAATAACGGCAATTTGAATACCGACTCCTTGAGCATCATGCTTAAAGAACAGCTCAATGGCATCATGCCGGAGTTCAAGGCCAGCGACAAGGATTACTGGTATTGTGTCCCCACCAAAGTCAACTTGGCTGCCAACTTCAACTTCGCCAAAATCCTTCGTGCCGGTCTGCTCCTCCACGGACAGTTCGACCGCGGTCTGCTGAGCAAAAAGAACCAGACTTCGCTCGACCTCAGCGGCAACGTGATGCAGACTTTCCGCTTCAACACCACCGCCACCTTGGGGCTCAACCTCTTCAACTGGGCTGAACTGATTGTGGGCTCTTCCCTCGTCTTCGACGGCAAGAAGGCTGACTTCTTCAACCCTGGCGTCGGCCTCGTTCTGACCCCGGGCACCGTCTTCCAGACCTATGTCATGGCCGACTATGTCAGCAGCATCTATTTCACTGACATAAAGGCTGTCAACCTTAAATTCGGTGTCAACGTGCTCATCGGCAACGGCGGACGCAAACGCATCCTCGACAACTAATCTCTCTCTTTTAAACTCATCTGATGAATATTATCGCCATCGTCGGACGTCCCAACGTCGGCAAATCAACTCTCTTCAACCGGCTGACTGAGTCGCGCGATGCCATCGTCGACCCCACCGCCGGTGTCACCCGCGACCGTCAATACGGCCATTCCGACTGGAACGGCAAGCATTTCTCTCTCATCGACACAGGGGGCTATGTCATGGGCGGCGACGATACTTTCGAAATTGAAATCCGCAAACAGGTTTCTCTCGCCATCGATGAAGCCGACAAAATCCTCTTCGTCGTCGATGCCCGCGAGGGACTTACTCCTATGGACGAGGACGTGGCCGAGATGCTGCGCCGATGCCCCAAGCCTGTCGTGCTCGCCGCCAACAAGGTGGACAATTCCGCTCAGATGGCCTCCCTCGCCGAGTTCTACACCCTCGGCCTGGGCGACCCCTACCCCATCGCCGGCATCACCGGCAGCGGCACCGGCGACCTGCTCGACGAACTGGTGCGCGACTTCTCCAACCTCTCCGACGACCCCACCGACGGTCTGCCTCGCATCGCCATCGTGGGACGCCCCAATGTCGGCAAGAGTTCTTTCATCAACACCATCACCGGCCAGCAACGCTCTGTCGTAACACCCATCGCCGGCACTACCCGCGACTCCATCTACACGCGCTACAACCTTTTCGGCTTCGACTTCAACTTTGTTGATACCGCAGGCCTCCGCCGCAAGAGCAAAGTAACCGAGGATCTCGAGTTCTACTCTGTCATGCGCTCCGTCCGCGCCATCGAAGCCGCCGACGTCTGCATCCTTATGCTCGATGCAAGCCAAGGCCTTGAACAGCAGGACCTCAACATCTTCTCGCTTATCTACCGCAACCACAAAGGCGTCGTTATCGTCGTCAACAAGTGGGATCTTGTCGAAAAGGAGACCAACACCCACCGCGACTTCGAACGGCTCATTCGCGAACGCATCGCACCATTCGACGATGTGCCCATCATCTTTACCTCTGTCCTCACCAAACAGCGTATCTTCAAGGTCCTTGAAACCGCCCGCGACGTATTCCAGGCACGCTCGCGCCGCATTAGCACCGCCGAGCTCAACGACCGTCTGCTACCCATCGTCAAGGAGCAGAACCCTCCCCCTTCGGTCAAAGGCAAATGGGTTAAAATCAAATACATCACCCAGCTGCCAACCCCCTACCCGCAGTTCGTCTTCTTCTGCAACCTGCCGCAGTACGTCCGCGACCCATACAAGCGCTTCGTGGAGAATCGCATGCGCGAAATGTGGGACTTCCACGGGGTCCCTGTCAACATCTATTTCCGTGCCAAATAGCACTCTTTGGCACCATTTTTGCTGTTATGCAATCAAAACAATAAAACGATAACACATTATGAAAGTAACAGAAGAAAACTTCAACGCCCTGCTTGCCACAGGCAAACCCGTCATGATTGACTTCGGCGCCACTTGGTGTGGCCCCTGCAAAGCCCTGGCTCCCCGCATCGAGGAAATCGAGAAAGAATTTGATGGCCGCGCCATCGTCGGTACTGCCGACGTCGACGAGTGCTCCGACCTCGCCGCACGCTTCCGCATCCGCAACGTGCCCACAGTCCTCTTCTTCCGCAGCGGCAGCGACCAACCTGCCGACAAAAGCGTTGGCCTCGTCGCTAAAGAAACACTCGCCGAGAAGCTCAACGCACTCCTCTAAATGCTGCAAGAGCACATCTCGCGATACAAAGCCCTCGACTTCTTTGCACGACAAGTGGTCGAGGGCTTTATCACAGGCCGCCACCGCAGTCCTTTCCATGGCTTCTCGGCCGAGTTCTCCGACTATCGGCAGTATAACACCGGCGAAAGTACACGTAACATCGACTGGCGGCTCTTTGCTCGTACCGACAAACTATTTGTCAAGCAGTTCCAGGACGAGACTAATCTCCGTTGCCAACTCGTCATCGACCGCTCTCCGTCAATGCTCTTCCCTGTCGAACATCACGGCGACATCAACCACCCCAACAAACTCACATTCTCCGTCTACGCCGCCGCCGTGCTTATCGAGATACTCCACCGCCAGCGCGACGCCTTCGGACTGACGCTCCTCGACCCCTCCGCCACATCCCTCTCTCCCGCCAACTACCTCGCCCACACACCCTGCCGCTCCAGCGCCACACATCAGCGCTACCTCCTCTCTCTTCTCGACCCGCTGCTGCAACCCTTCAAGCCCGAACCCCGAACCCCCAACACGGAGCGAACACCCGCCTCCATCCCCCTCCCCGACTCGCTTCACCTCCTGGCCGAACAGCTACATCAACGCTCGCTCGTCGTCATCTTTACCGACGCCTTCGACCAGGCCAACACCCAGGAACCCCTCTTCGACGCCCTGCGCCACCTGCGCCACAACCGCCACGAAGTCATCCTTTTCCATACCTTCGACCGTGCGCTCGAACTCGACCTCGCCTACGACGCCCGTCCTACACGTTTCATCGACCTCGAAACCGGACGTCAGGTCAAACTACAACCCGCTGACATCGCCGAACACTACAGCCGCCAGATGCACCACCTCCAAGCCAATCTTCAACAGCACGCACTGCGCTACAACATCGACTACCAACCCGTCGACGTGGCCCTCGGATTCCACCAGGTCCTGCACCCCTTCCTCATCCGCCGCTCCAAAATGTAGCGCCCCCTTGTTCCTAAGCATATCCTAAGCGCATCCTAAGCGCATCCTCTGCATGTCCTATACATAGGACTTGTATTTTTTTTCAAAACCACATACCATTTTAAACAAAACGTCGTTATAGGGGAAAATTGAAGTCAGCAAAAAAATGAAACTTTCGCAATTCAGATTTAACCTCCCCAAAGAACTCATCGCCGAAAAACCCGTCCGCAACCGCGACGAGGCGCGTATGCTGGTGCTCCATCGCGACACCGGCGAAATCGAACACCGCCTCTTCAAAGACTTTATCGGCTATGTGGACACAGACGATGTCGTGGTCGCCAACAACACCCGCGTCTTCCCCTCCTTGCTCGAAGGCGAGAAAGAAAAAACCGGTGCTCGCATCGAAGTCCTCCTCCTCCGCGAACTCAACGAAGAAATGCGCCTCTGGGACGTCATCGTCGACCCCGCTCGCAAAATACGTATCGGCAACAAACTTTACTTCGGCACAAACGACGCTCTCGTAGCCGAGGTGGTGGACAATACCACCAGCCGCGGCCGCACCATCCGCTTCCTCTTCGACGGCAGCCACGAGGAATTTATGTCCATCGTCAAAGGCATGGGCCGCACACCTCTGCCCGACGAACTGCGCCGCCTCCGCGACATCGAGAAAAGCGACGCCGAAAACTACCAGACCATCTACGCCAAACGCGAAGGCAGCGTGGCAGCCCCAATAGCAGGCCTGCACTTCAGCCGCGAACTGCTGAAACGTATGGAAATCAAAGAGGTGCAATGGGTCGAACTGACTCTGCACACCGGCATGGGCGAATTCAAAGCCATCGAAGTCGAAGACCTCTCCAAGCACCGCATGGACGCCGAAGAAATGCACCTCGACCAAACCGCCTGCGACACCATCATGAAAGCCAAAGCCAGCGGACACCGCATCTGTGCCGTCGGCACCACAACCATGCGCGCGCTCGAAAGCGCCGTCACCATCCCGGGCACCGTCCGCCCCTACGACGGATGGACCAACAAGTTCA
>DFLB01000026.1:57453-183832 GCA_002373995.1 Bacteroidales bacterium UBA3630
GTTCATCTTCCCGCCCTACGATTTCACCATCGCTAACATGATGATTACCAACTTCCACCACCCCATGAGCAGCCAGTTCATCATGGTAAGCGCTTTCGCCGGCCCCGAACTCTTGATGCGAACCTACCAGACCGCCATCAAAGAGAAGTACCGCTTCTCAACCTACGGCGACGCCATGCTGATCGTATGACACCCCTTGCCGAAATACTGAGGCCTCGAAGCCTCGACGAATACATTGGACAACAGCACCTTGTCGGACAAGGTGCTGTTCTTCGCACACTCATCGAAAGCGGCAACATCCCCTCCATGATCTTCTGGGGTCCTCCAGGCATCGGCAAGACCACCCTCGCCATGATCATCAGCAACACCCTGCACCGCCCCTTCCACACGCTCAGCGCCATCAGCAGCGGCGTCAAGGAGGTGCGCGAGGTGATCAACAAGGCGCAGCAGGAGGAAGGCGCCATACTCTTTATCGACGAGATACACCGCTTCAACAAAGCCCAGCAAGACTCACTGCTCGGCGCCGTCGAGCGCGGCACCATCACCCTCATCGGCGCCACCACCGAGAACCCCTCGTTCGAGGTCATCAGCGCCTTGCTATCCCGCTGCCAGGTCTATGTCCTCAAGGAGTTTGACGAGCAGGACATGCGGCAACTCATCGCCTCGGCCGTGCGCCACTACGCCTCGCAGGGCATCACCGTCGAGGTACGCGAGGACGAGGCCTTGATGCGTATCAGCGGCGGCGACGCCCGCAAGCTGCTGGGGGCTCTGGAGTTGGTGGTGAACCGCACCGGCGGCACCAACATCGTGATCGACAACAAGAAGGCTACCGACGTGGTGCAGCAGAACCTGGCTTTTTACGACAAGCAGGGCGAGATGCACTACGACATCATCTCGGCCTTCATCAAGAGTATGCGCGGCAGCGACCCTAATGGGGCCGTCTACTGGCTGGCGCGCATGATCGAAGGCGGCGAGGACCCGCTCTTCATCGCCCGCCGCATGCTCATCTTCGCCAGCGAGGACATTGGCAACGCCAACCCCAACGCGCTGCTGCTGGCCAACGCCACCTTCGACGCGGTGAGCAAGATAGGCTACCCCGAGTGCCGCATCAACCTGTCGCAGTGTGCCTGCTACCTGGCTTGTTCCGCCAAGAGCAACGCCACCTATATGGCCCTGGAGAATGCCCAGGCCGCCATCAGGCAATGGGGCGACCTGCCGGTGCCGCTGCACATTCGCAACGCCCCCACCAAGCTGATGAAGAACCTCGGCTACGGCGACGGCTACAAGTACGCCCACGACTTTAACGGCAACACCGCCCTCGGCGGCTTCGCCGAGCAGGAGTACCTGCCGCAGGGACTGGAGGGCAGCCGCTTCTACGACCCGGGCGCCACGCCGCGCGAGGAGGAAACCCGACGCTCCCTGCGCGCCCGCTGGGGGAGCAAATACGGCTACTGACCCTTAACCCATTCTTTGATCGACATCTGAAGGGTGCTCGCAAAAGCCTGCTGCAGCGCCTCTGTCGTCAGGTATCCGCAGCTGTGGGCCAGGCGTGCCATCTGCTCGGGGTCTTCAAGGTCGAAGTCTTGCTGCGCAAGTATCATCGTCGTGGCTCGCTCGACGCGCAGATTGTCAATATAGTTGCCAAAGGAGGTGCCCTGTGTGCGGTGTATGGCATCGACTATGTCGTCCTGCGTCACCTTGAATTGCTCGCTGAGTTGGAACACCGACAGGTCGGGATTGAGGAAACCCTGCTCTTCTTCGACATAACGACCTATCTGCCTCCCTAATTGTACGAGGTTCCCTCGTCCGTAGTGGTTGTTGCGTATTTTCTCTCTCAGGTTCTCCGCACCGAAATTGATTCGGTTGAGATACCACCCAATCATGAAGATGTCTACCGCCTGCACAAGACATATGGCTGACGTCAGCACCACAGGTCGTGGGCTGTTGAAGGGAAAGAACAGATAGTTGATAAAGATACACAGGCAGTTGACGCCCACGGTGATATATATCCCGCGGATGTTGTCTTTGTTGTGCTGCTCTGCTGTATAGTACTCGTTGAGTATCTGTCCAAACCGTCGTATACTGTTGGCCACATATACTATCATATACACCAGCTCGGCCATCAGCACAATCCAGTACAGGTAGTAGTGAATAGCGACGACGAGATTGTAGCGCCAGCTGCCAGCATAGAACACTCCAGCCTGGCCGTCGGCGCCGCGCTCTATCCACAGGCGGTACATCTCCGGCGTGCCTATGAAGATGGAGAGGAACATGGCGACGATGACGACAAACGAGGGGATGGCCAAGAGGCGCGACACGCGCGACACACCCTGCGGACGGGTCAGCGAGGTGACGGCCACCCGGGTCATGGGCACGGCGATGAGGGAGAGGAACATGTAGAGGAGGACGAGCATGTACTCGCCCTTCAGGAAGCTGTTGAAGAAGGTGCTGTAGATGATGATGCTGATGCCCACCATGGCGAGGGCGGCCATCATGAGCCACTGCGCGTCGAGCACACGGCGCTTGAAGAAGAGGGTGGCCAGCGGCCAGTATAGGGCCACAAGACCCAGGACGAAATAGGCTATGGATATCGGGGTCATATCGAGAATGTGTTATTGCGTTAATGTGTTAGTGCTTTGCTGTTGGTCTGGGCGCGGATATAGTCGGCCAGCGAGCGGGCGTCGTGGTCGCAGCGGTAGACGAAGCGGCCGAAGATGAACTGCAGCACGGTGAGCAGCACGCAGCACACAATGATCCAGTACTTGTAGTAGGGCGGGTACATGTCAATGGCGTAGACAATGACGACGGCTATCACGGGGAAGCACCATGTGAGGACGATGAGGGGTTTGATGTCGATGGGCGGCGCCTGCATGTTGGCGGCATAGTAGCTGTTGAAGCGCTTGCGGAAGCGGTTCATCTTGACCGTGCTGATGATCAAGAGGATGAAGCTCATGACGATGGTGAGGATGGGAAACAGGTAGTGATACCAGAAGTACATGTAGTTCCACCTGGCGTCGCCGGGGATGAAGTGCGACTCGTTGGCGATAAGCAGGCGGCACATCTCCTCGTAGCGCCGCGGACCGATGAGGAAGGCGCCGACGGTGAGGCCGAGGATGAAGAGCAGCGGGATGATGAAGACGCGCCGCTGGGCGAGGGTGACGCCGCGCGGCTCGGTGAGCGAACAGACGGCCATATAGAACATCGGGCCGCAGATGACGACGGTGCTCTCGAAGAGAAAGTCGTAGATGAACAGCGAGCCCACGCGGTCACGGAAGAAGATGCCGAGCACCATCATGGCGAAACCTTCGGCGAAGAGGGTGAGGCTCATCAGCAGCTGGGCACGCGTCATGTGGCGCTTGAGGATGACTGTGGCCAAAGCCCAGAACCACGACACCACGGCGGGCAGAAACATAATATAAGACCACTTCATATTCTATTGCGTTATTGTGTTAATGCGTTAATGTGTCAGTGTTGGCGGTCGGCTTCGATGAAGCGGACCAGTTCGTCGACGGCGTCCTTCTGGTCGATGTCGCGCTTGACGACGGTCTTGCCTTTATACAGGGTTATCTTGCCTGCGCCGGAGCCTACGTAGCCGTAGTCGGCGTCGGCCATCTCGCCGGGGCCGTTGACGATGCAGCCCATGACGCCTATCTTGACGCCCACGAGGTGCTTGGTCTTGGCTTTTATCTCCTTCAGGGCGCGCTGAATGTCGTACTGCGTGCGGCCGCAGGAGGGGCAGGCGATGTACTCGGGCTGCGTGATGCGGGCGCCGACGGCCTGCAGGATGTCGTAGGCGATGGGCATCTCGGCCTCGGGGTCTTCGGTGAGGGAGACGCGGATGGTGTCGCCGATGCCGTCGAGCAGCAGGGCGCCGATGCCGGCGGCGGACTTGAGGCGGCCCTGCATGCCGTCGCCAGCCTCGGTGACGCCGAGGTGTATCGGGTAGTCCATGCCGAGGGCGTGCATCTTCTGCACGAAGAGGCGCGTGCTGTCCACCATGACTTTGACGTTGCTGGCTTTCATGGAGAAGACGAGGTCGTGGTAGTCCTGCGCCTCGCATACCTGCGCGAACTCCAGCGCACTCTGCGCCATGCCCTCGGGCGTGTTGCCGTAGCGGGACATGATGCGCTCGGAGAGCGAGCCGTGGTTGGTGCCGATGCGCATGGCGGTGTGGTGGCGCTTGCAGATGTCGATGAGCGAAGCCATCCTCTCCCCTATCCGCTTCAGCTCGTCGTTGTACTCCTGGTCGGTGAACTCCAGCTTGCCGGTATTCCTATCCGTGTAGTTGCCGGGGTTGACGCGCACCTTCTCCACCAGCGTGGCGGCGACCTCGGCGGCCTTGGGGTTGAAGTGTATGTCGGCGACGAGGGGCACCTCGCAACCGCGCCGCAGAAGCTCCTCCTTGATGCGGCCGAGGTTCTCGGCGGCCTTCACGTCGGGCGCCGTGATGCGCACCAGTTCGCAGCCCGCCTCCACCATGCGGAGCGCCTGCTCCACGGTGGCGCGGGTGTCCATCGTGTCGGTATTCGTCATGCTCTGCACGCGCACGGGCGCTCCCCCGCCCAGCGTCAGCTTGCCTATATGTATCTGTCTGCTCATAGTTTATTTATTTCTGTAAAGTCATCCACACACATTTTCCCTCGGGTAGCTCATACTTCCACAGCACGAAACCATACTGCGGATGAAACCAGTAGGTGACGTGATAGTGCCCAATGTCTTTGTGATGATTGGTGTTCTCTCCAGTAACAATAAAGCATTCTATATTCTCACCCCTGTAGTTAAGTGTATCAACACCACCTTGATTGTATGCATATTCTATGGTTTTTCCATTGGCGACAGAGAAAGTAGATTTCGTGACAGTTATACTGCCCTTGGACGAAACATAACATCCCACGGGAAGTGAGAATGTCGGGAAAGGCACTACCTCTGTGAAGGACATCATCCCCATGCGTGGTGGGTGCAACTCCACGCGGTCTTTGTCTTCCGTGTACCCCGTCTTCTCTACATAAACCGGCGTGCCGTCATGGGTGAAGTACTCATATTTTAGACCGAACTGCCCGAAGAATTTGTTTTTCGACGTCGTCATCTTAATCTCGAATGAGGTGTCGGGTACCGCACAGCCATCGGCAAAACTCACCTCGTAAGTGTAAGTCTTACCGAATGGAAAAACGACAGGTTCATAACTTGAACAGCCTACCAAGAGCAGCAGTGCCGTCGCCGCGCATAGCATCAATATCTTCTTCATCGTCTGTATCTGTTTGTTGTCGTTGTACAATTCATTGTTTCATCTGTGCAATTTCACCGCGCATATATGCGGGGCGCACTTCAGGACTGAAAATTGACCGCGCATATATGCGGGGGGCATTACTCGGCTGAAAATCGACCGCGCATATATGCGGAGCGCACTTCCAGGCTGAAAACCGACCTCGCATATATGCGGGGCGCATTTACCGGGCCAATTCATGACCCCGCATATATGCGCGGCACACTTACCGGCCCCGACGCCCCTCCCGCATCCCTGCATGGTTATGTTTCCCGTCCGTGACATCGCTGTTACGATATGCGGGCGATGGTTCTCTGTAGGCTCAGTATCTGGCTCTTGAGCTGCTTTATCTGGTCCTGCAGGTTGGCGTTCTGGCTGCGGAGCTTGCGATTTTCCTCTATCAGCTCCAGCTGCGTGGGCTCGCGGTGCTCTTGCTTGGCCTTCTGCTCGGCACTCTGGCCGATGGTCTCATCATTAAAGACCTTGCCGACACCCTGTTGCTCGGCCATACGTATCAGCTCATTGGGTGCAAACGGCATGTCGAAGCCGCTCTCGTCCTCGACGAACACCTGTCCGCCCTGTATCTTCTTCACGATTCCCCCTCCAACGGAGTTGAGGAACTTCACTTTGTCGCCTATTTCAAATTGTGCCATGTCATTTGTGTTTTTACACGAATTACCATCAATTAACCATTAATTAATTTATGAATAATTCGTGGGGATTCATGTTTTATATTATCTCGTCGGCCAGCTGTGCGAAGTCGATACCGTCGAAGTTGCCGCTGGACATCATCAGCAGGTTGGCATTCTTCCAATCCATCGCCTTCACCTTGTTCACCATAGCGGCGCTGTCGGTGAAGACCTCCACGTTGCCCCCGAATGCCTTCTTTACCTCCTCGGGGTCGAGGGGCGGCAGTTTCTTGAGCTGCAGAGCATGCTGGCTGAAATAGACGTAGCGCACATCGGCCTCGTCCATCGAGTGGGCGTACTGCTGCAGGAACTCCTGCGTCAGCGAGCTGAAGGTGTGCAGCTCCATGCAGGCCACAAGCCGGCGGTCGGGGTACTGCTCGCGCATGGCGTGGATAGTGGCGCGCAGCTTGGAGGGCGCATGGGCGAAGTCCTTATAGACGGCGCAGCTGTCGTTCTTCTTCACCAGCTCCAGGCGCTTCGAGGCCCCCTCAAAGGTGGCGATGGCCTCGTCAAACTGCTCATCAGTCACCCCCACCTGCCGGCAGGCCAACCTCGCCGCGGTCAGATTGAGCAGATTGTGGTGGCCGAAGATGCGCAGCTTGGTGTGACCGAGTTCGGTCACACCATCCACCACCCTATGCTTGGGGCAGACATACGGCAGCTTCTGTATATCTGTGCGCTGGTTCTCCACCGCCACGCGGTGCACCTCCTTGTCCTCGTCGCAATAGATGAGCGCACCCTTGGGCTCGATGAGGTCTATGAACTTGCTGAACTGCTCGCGGTAGATGTCGAACGTCGGGAAGACGTTGATATGGTCCCACTCGATGCCGGTGATGATGGCCACGTTGGGCTTGTAGAGGTGGAACTTGGGACGGCGGTCGATGGGCGAGGTCAGGTACTCGTCGCCCTCGATGACCATCACCTTGGCCGTATGGCTCAGGCGCACCATCACCTCGAAGCCCTTGAGCTGTGCGCCCACCATATAGTCGGCCTCGATGCCGCAATGCGCCAGCACGTGCAGTATCATGGCCGTCGTCGTCGTCTTGCCGTGCGAGCCGCCGATGACGATACGCAGCTTGTCCTTGCTCTGCTCGTAGAGGTACTCCGGGTAGCTATATATCTTCAGCCCAAGCTCTTGCGCACGCAGCAGCTCCGGATTGTCGATGCGGGCGTGCATGCCCAGCACAACAGCGTCGAGGTCTTTGGTAATCCTCTCCGGATGCCAACCGAAACTCTCCGGCAGCAGGCCGTACTTCTCCAGTCTGCTCTTCGCCGGGTCGAATATTTCGTCGTCACTCCCGGTGACGGTAATCCCTTTCTGGCTCAGCGCTATGGCCAGGTTGTGCATGGCGCTTCCGCCTATGGCTATAAAATGTACTTTACTCACGTTCTTATCTGTTTTTGTCGTTCTTTTATTCCTGTTTTGTTAGCTTCTCCTCCGTATCAAGTCCGGGGATGGTCCGAGGATGGTCCGGAAATGGTCCGACCGCAATCGGAGCACATACGGTGGTGGAGGGGTAATGGCGTGGCGCAATGGCTATTCTGTTGGTTTGGGATGGTACAAATAGTATTTGGTTACTTGCTTTTCAAGGAAATGGCGGTCGAGCTGGTCGCTGGCCTCGCTGATGTCCACGCAGCGGCCGTCTTTGTACAGTACCTTTATCTCCTGGTCGGCAAAATCATAGGAGCGGTTGTGCAGCTCGCCGGTGCCGTGGAAGTAGTCGCACTCGACATTCTCGAAGGGCGTGTTGCTGATGCGGATGGCCGGCAGGTGGCGGTTGACGAGATTGTTGCAGAGTGTCCGCAGCACCTCGTCGTCGCTGTGTTGCCAATGTTTCACGGCTACCATGATGTCGTCGTCGTCCACCTCGGCGAAGCGGTCGAGGAAGTCGGGGACCGTAGGGTCAAACCGGAACACCGACGGGTCGAGTTCCCGTGCCCGGCGCAGGATGCTGATCAGCAGCTGGTCGGCGGCGATGACGGTCTTGTGCATATACACCTGCCAGTACATCAGGCGGCGGCTGATGATGAACTTCTCCACGCTGTAGATGCCCTTCTCGTCCACCACCAGCTCGTCGTCATGCACATTGAGCATCGAGATGATTCTGTCGGTGCCCACGATACCCTCGCTCACCCCAGTGAAAAAGCTGTCGCGCCCCAGATAGTCGAGGCGGTCCATGTCGAGCTGGCTGCTCACCAACTGGTGCAGGAAGTGCTTGTGGTAAGTGTTTGAGAAAATGGCGATAGCCATATCCAACGCCCCATCCATTGCTTCGTTGATGCGCCGCATCATCAGCAGCGTTATCTCCTCGTGTGGCACGTCTACCAGCACACGTTCAGAGGTGTGCGAGAACGGCCCATGGCCGATGTCGTGCAGCAGGATGGCCAGCTTGGCGCCGCGGCACTCCTCGTTGGTTATCTCCACACCCTTCTGCCTCAGCACATCCAGCGCCCGCCCCATCAGGTTCAGCGCCCCCAGCATGTGGCTGAAACGCGTGTGCATGGCGCCGGGATAAACCAGATAGGTCAGCCCCAGCTGCTTGATGCGCCGCTGCCGCTGGAAGTAAGGGTGTTCGATGACCTGCAGTATCACAGGGTCTTCGACAGAGAGGAACCCGTCATACACGGGGTCGTTGATTATCTTGCGTTTGCCCATATTATGTCGCTTAAAAGGCCAGCAGCTTCGGCCACCATTTCGTTGCAAGGCTTCTTGCCGGCGGCCAGCAGACGTCCGCAGACGATGTCGCCGTTGCTCTCGCGGAATTTCTCTATCAGCGCGCGGGCGTCGGCGGTGTGGTCTGTGAGGCCGCACACCATGGCCATACCGCTCACGCAGCCGCAGACCTCGCGTGTGCCCGCAAGACCGCGACCGAACGGAGCAGCCACATTCATGGCGTCCTCCCCTTTTATCGGCAGCTTGTCGGCCCAGGCCATCACCACCGCCTGGCAGCAGTTGCAGCCCTGCTTGTGCAGCCCTCTGGCCCGCTCTGTTCTTTCTTCCTTATCCATTGTCGCTTATCGGTTGTCATGTGGCGCGGCCTTTAGGTCGCGCATACCCTTATATATTTCCCACATCACGATGGCGGCGGCGCAGCTCACGTTGAGCGAGTGCTTCGTCCCCTCCTGCGGTATCTCCAGTGCCCCGTCGCACAGCTCCATCACCTCCTCCTGCACGCCGTCGATCTCGTTGCCGAAGACGATGGCCACCTTGTCGAGCGCGACGGCCTTCAGGTCGTCGACCCGAATGCTCTCATGCGCAATCTCCACCGCATACACTTTATAGCCGCGTTCTTTCAAAGCTCTGACACATGCCACCGTGTCCTCGTGGTAGCTCCACTCCACGCTCTCCTCTGCCCCGAGGGCCGTCTTGTGTATCTCACGGTGCGGTGGCGTCGAGCAGATGCCGCAGAGTGCTATGTGCTCCACGCGGAAGGCGTCCGCCGTGCGGAACACCGACCCTATGTTGTTCTGCGAGCGCACATTGTCCAGCACCACCGTCAGCGGCAGCTTCGCGCTCTCGCGAAACTCCTCCACCGTCAGCCGGTGCATCTCCTCGGTAGTCAGCTTCTTCATCCTACACTACCCTCCAGCGATATTGACAGCAGCTTCTGCGCCTCGACGGCGAACTCCATGGGGAGTTTTTTGAGGACGTCTTTGGCGTAGCCGTTGACTATCAGGCCCACAGCGCTCTCGGGGCTGATGCCGCGCTGCTGGCAGTAGAAGAGCTGGTCCTCGCTGATCTTGCTCGTCGTGGCCTCGTGCTCCAGGATGGCCGTGTGGTTGTCGGCCTTGATGTAGGGCCATGTGTGGGCGCCGCATTGGTCGCCCAGTAGCAGGCTGTCGCACTGCGAGTAGTTGCGGGCGTTGTCGGCGCCCTTGCCAATCTGCACTAAGCCGCGGTAGCTGTTGTGGCTCCGTCCGGCGCTGATGCCCTTGCTCATGATGGTGCTATGGGTATTCTTGCCCACATGTATCATCTTCGTGCCGGTATCGGCCTGCTGGTAGTTGTTGGTGACGGCCACAGAATAGAACTCCGCCGTCGAGTCGTCACCCTGCAGGATACAGCTCGGGTACTTCCACGTGACGGCGCTGCCGGTCTCCACCTGCGTCCAGCTGAGCTTGCTGTGCGACCCCTTGCAGATGCCACGCTTGGTGACGAAGTTGTAGATGCCGCCCTTGCCGTTCTTGTCGCCGGGGTACCAGTTCTGCACAGTGCTGTACTTCACTTCGGCGTCCTTCATGACGACAATCTCCACGATGGCCGCATGCAACTGGTTCTCATCGCGCTGCGGAGCCGTGCAACCCTCCATGTAGGAGACGTAGGCACCCTCGTCGGCCACGATGAGCGTGCGCTCGAACTGGCCGGTACCCTTGGCGTTGATGCGGAAGTACGACGAGAGCTCCATCGGGCAGCGCACCCCCTTGGGAATGTAGCAGAAGGAGCCGTCGCTGAAGACGGCGCTGTTCAAGGCTGCGAAGAAATTGTCGGTCGAAGGCACCACGCTCCCCAGGTACTTGCGCACCAGGTCGGGGTGCTTCTGCACGGCCTCGCTGATGGGCATGAAGATGATGCCCTTCTCTTCCAGTGCCTTCTGGCTCGTGGTCTTCACGCTGACGGAGTCCATGATGGCGTCGTAGGCTACGCCAGCCAGAGCCTCGCGCTCGCGTAGCGGTATGCCCAGCTTGTCAAAGGTGGCCAGCAACTCCGGGTCCACCTCGTCCATGCTCTTCTTTTTCTCCTGCTTCGGGGCGGCGAAGTAGATGATGTCCTGATAGTTGGGCGACTCGTATTCCAGATGCGCCCAGTCGGGTTCCTTCATCTTCTGCCAGCGGCGGAACGCCTCTAATCGGAACTCCAGCAGCCACTCCGGTTCGTTTTTCTTCTTTGAGATAAGGCGCACCACCTCTTCGTCCAGACCTTTACGGATGGTGTCTGTGGCTATGTCTGTAGTGAAGCCAAACTCGTATTCTTTGTTTGTAACCTCTTGGATTATATCTTTTTCTTCCATAATTCTATCTGTTTTGCTCTGTACGCAACTATCGTTACATTTATTAGTCTATGACGCTTTTGTTTTGAATAACATCACTTTAGCGTTTCCCCGTTCTACGGTATGTGCATTCTAAGCACATGCAAAAATACAAAAAAAATCCGACACATAGCCGGACTTTTATTAATATTACCCGCTGGAGGAGATTGATGTTTTTTTATAGTCAATCGGACAAGTTTCTTTCTCAATTTGCATCCCGCTGCTCCACCGCCTTTGATCCGTTTTTAGTCCGCGTTTCATCGGACCATCCCCGGACCACCATCGGACCACCATCGGACCATCCCCGGACCAAGACGTGCGGATGTCTATTATTCGTGTTGCTATTTCTGCATGAAAATATCTCGCAAAAAAGCTACGTCTATTTCATTTCACGTTGCAACTTGCTGTTAATCCACACGGCGTATGGCACCGCCAACAGGAAGGTCAGCACATCGGCCACCGCCTGTGCCATCTGCACCCCCTGCAGCCCCAACCACATGGGCATCAAGAGGATGGCTGGCAAAAAGAACAGTCCATTGCGGCAGATGCTGAGCAGAGTGGCAGGAAAGGTCATGCGAATGTTTTGGAAGAGCATGCCGGTGGCGGTGAACGATGCTACCAGCGGGAAGGCAATGCACTGCCAACGCAGTGTCGCAGCACCAATGTCGATAAGCACAGGGTCTTCGGCTCTAAAGAGCGCAACGGTCTGTGGAGCAAATATATAGCCAAGAATAGAGATAACCAGCAGGAAAGCCGTCCCAACACTCGAAGCAAAGAGCCACGACTCACGCACACGGTCATATTTCTTGGCTCCAAAGTTGTATCCGCATACGGGCTGAAATCCTTGACAAAAACCGAGCACCACACTGAAAGCGAACATCATAATGCGTGTGACGACGGCAAAAGCCGCCACAGCCGAAGCTTCCTCGCCGGCGGGGGCATATAGAGCGGCGCAATAGTTGAGGCTTACTGCTGCAGCACAATTGAAAACCTGCCGGAAAAGCGATGGCAATCCTCCGCGGAATATCTCATAGTACACATTCAACGATGGCTTGAAGTCGCGTAACCGAATATGCACGCTTTCAGGACGAAACGTTCCGCACAAAAGCAGCACCCAGGCGAAGATCTGGCTAATGGCCGTGGCCAACGACGCGCCACTGACACCCATGTCGAAGACGAAGATAAAGAGGGGGTCGAGAGCGATATTGAGGATGGCGCCACTGACGATGCCCACCATGCCAAAATTGGCATTGCCCTGCAGTCGCAGCTGATTATTGAGCGTCAGGGCCGACATCATGAACGGCGTGGCGCCTACGATGTAGCGGAGGTAGTCGTTGGCGAATGGCACCACCTCGTCGGGAGCCCCCAACAACCTACTCAAGCCGCTGAGGTTCAGCATACAGACAATGGCCGCCAACAGTCCGACAAGGAATGGCGTGACAAAACCAACGCTCGCCACCACCGATGCTGAGCGAGTGTCTTTTGCGCCAAGGGCACGACTGATGTAGTTGCCAGAACCGTGGCCAAAGAAGAAACCAAGTGCCTGGATGAACGTCATATAGGCGAAAGAGATGCCTATACCGGCTGTTGCTTCGGTGCTGAGCCGTCCGATGAAAGCGGCATCGACAACGTTGTATAGCGCTGTCGTCACCATGGCAATGATTGTTGGCACCGCCATTTTGCAGACCAGCAACTTGACGGGCTGCTGGGTCATTTCGACGTATTTCCTCTCTAAACCCTCACCGCTCATTCCCTACTCCACATTCCTGATTATATTGGTATTGCCTTGCGAGTTCAGAAGTATTGCTTTAACGGTATAGGCATGGCCGTTGCGAACGTAGTCTACCTCCACCTCGTCGCCCGGCGAGAAGAGCCCCAGCTCCTCCGTCATCTCGGCAAAGGTATTGACCTCCTTGCCAGCCACACGCACGATAACGTCACCCTGCTGGATGCCGGCACGCTCCGATGCACAATTGGGCACCACCTTCGCCACATAGAGACCTTTTATGTCGCGGGCACCGGTCTGTTTTGCCAGATTTGCGTTCAACTCAGTCACTTGCACTCCAAGATAGCCACGTTGCACATAGCCATAGCGTTGCAGGTCGCCGGCCACTTTAACCGCAAGGTTCGATGGGATGGCAAACGAGTAGCCGATGTAATTGCCGTTGCCAGAAGCAATGGCGGTAACGATACCTATCAGCTGCGCTTTCGAGTTCACCAATGCGCCTCCACTATTGCCTGAATTAACTGCCGCATCTGTTTGAAGGAACGACTCTAACGGTGTTTCATTGCTGCGAGGATTATCAATAATGTGCATGTTGCGCGCCTTGGCGCTGATGATGCCACTGGTGACGGTAGAGGTGAGGTTGAAGGGGTTGCCGATGGCCAGCACTGGCTCTCCGACCTTCACAAGGTCGCTGTTGCCGAAAGGCAGGTATGTAAGTCCCTCGGCCTCAATCTTGATAACCGCCAAGTCGGTGGCAGGGTCGTTGCCCACCAAACGTGCCGGCAGTTCGCGTCGGTCGTTGAGGGTGACGCTGATGCTCTCGGCATCCTGCACCACATGGTTATTGGTCAGAATGTAACCGTCGGTGGTAACGATAACACCCGAGCCGTATGCATTATACACCTGTTTCTGAACACCTTGCGGGATAATAAAACCGAAGAACGACTGGTAGAGTGGCGTCATCTGTGTCATCTCGGTCTTGATGTGCACCACAGCGTCGATGGTGGCCGCCGCCACATCGGTGAAGTCGGTGAGTGCCAGCTTCGAAGGGGCGCTTTGCTCCTCGACGGAGACCACCGTGGGGCCCTCATGGGGCAACTCCTTATCATTCTGCGCATTGCACGATTGTATCGTCAGCGCAAGCATTATCAGTGAAACCTTCAGTATTCTCATGTTCTATGTTTTTTCCCCAATTAACGTCCGACGGTTGCAATTATTGTACTCGCTTGCAAAAAGATTATGTATCTTTGCAAGACGGAACTAAAGGTGCAAGTGCACCTTAAAATATTATGCTACAGTGAGTAATGGACGTTTGATACTTTTCCCCGTGCCCATCGGGGCCGAGGATATTGCCTATTCGTTGCCTGCCGTCAACGTCGAGTTGCTGGCCACGTGCCACACCTTTATCGTCGAGGAACTGCGCTCGGCACGCCGTTTCCTGAAGAAGGCCGGCTATCCACACCCCATCGACGACACTGTGTTTCTGGAGCTTAACGAGCATACCACCCACGATGACGTGGGTCATTACCTCGATGCCATCGAGCGTGGCGAGAACATAGGCCTGCTCAGCGAGGCGGGGCTGCCCTGCGTGGCCGACCCGGGGGCGATGATCACCAAGATAGCGCAGCAGCGCAGCATCGAGGTGGTGCCGCTGGTGGGGCCGTCGTCTCTGATGTTGGCGCTGATGGCCAGCGGGTTGAACGGCCAGCGTTTCGCCTTCAACGGCTATCTGCCCGTAGACCGCTCGGCGCGTGCCGCGGCCATCCGCCGATTGGAAGAGCGTGTGCGCCATAGTCATGAAACCCAGCTTTTTATCGAAGCCCCTTACCGCAACAACCAGATGCTGGAGGCCCTCGTTTCCGCTCTGCAACCTCAGATGCTGGTCTGTGTGGCCTGCGACCTGACGCTGCCCACGCAGTACATCCGCACTTTGCCCTGCAGCAAGTGGAAGGTGGCAAGAGAAAAGATAGACCTCCACAAACGCAACACCGTGTTCCTGATTGGCGAATGAGCTATTGCCATTATTTAAACGGTAGATAATCAGCATTATCTGTATTCTTCCTCCGCACCACCTCCGCACTTGGTCCGTACTTCCTCCGTACCAAGTCCGCAAAATTGCGGTGTGAGAACGGTGAGCGACCTTACCACGGCCGCCTGTCTCGTCAGCATCGAGTCAAGGAAGCGGTTGCGTTACAGCGGCAGTTGGTAGTAGACGCAGTCGCTGTCGCGGTAGAACTCGCGGGCGCCCCACCGTTGCCAGTACTGGTGAGTCTTCAGGCGGTGGAGCACGGGGATGAAGACGAAGTCATAGTTGGCCTTCAGCTCCGGCATAATGCTCATAATCATGTCGTAGTTGAGGCGCGTGCCACGGTATTCGGGCGCCACGATGAAGGAGAAGACGGCGGTGTAGCGGCGGGCGTTCATGGCGGCCAGCAGCTCCGGCTTCTCGCGGGCGATGAGGGGCGTCTCCTCCTCGATGCGGTAGTCACTCATGTTGAGCAACCCTATCACATTTCCACTTTCCACTGCCTTGACGCTCAACGGCCAGTTGAAGTGCAGGTCCCTCACCCACCCTTCCACCTCGGCGCGGTCGAAGCCGTACTGCCGCACCATCCAGTCGACGGTCAACGGCGCATCGGCGGCTGTCATCCTTTGGAGAGTGTAGTCATGCTTGCACATTTGTCTTATCTACTTAACTACTTATCTACTTAACTACTGAATAGAAACGACGTTATAAGTCAACAGTATTTCAGGATGATACGACAGTTTGGCCTTCCGTAGGCCTTCGAGGCCCATGTCCTCCTCGCGGTTCACGTAGACATATTGTTCGGGCAGATGGGCACAGAACTGCTGGTTGATGACGGAGAAGAGGCCGTCGATATTGCGGTCGGCCTTCTCCACGCAGACGTCGATGCAGTCGTCGGTGACGGCGGCGCCGTAGGTGAAGGCCACCATGCGGCCGTCGAGCCAGATGCTGCCGCCCATCATGCTCAACTCGTCCCAATGGGCGAAGACGGTCTCCATGACGCGCTGTTCGGCCAGAATGGTGTCGCCGTATTCGGGGTTCACATCTCCCCTTTCCTCGCGCCAGAGTATCTCCAGGCGGCGGCACTCGTCGAACATGGATGGTTCAAGGGGACGGTACTCGAAATCAGGATGCTCCGATAGGAACTTATTGACGTGGTTGCGCTTGGCCTTGAGCTTGCCGCCGGCCAACGAGTCCAGGTCGGCCCGGCGGTAGATGTAGTCGTACTGGTTGCGCTGGGGTTCGACGGTAATGTTGATTCCCTTGCTGCAAGCGTTCTGCTGCAGCTGGAGCGCCGCCTCGTCCTCGAGGCCGAGCAGCGTCATGCGTCCGCCGCAGTCGTCGCAGATGGCCTGCAGCAGGTCGCAACACGGCGTCCCGGCCATGCAAAGCATGTAGGTCCGCTCGCCGTCGAGCGTGAAACGCAGCACCACGGCATCGGGCAGGATGCACACTTCGGTGCGGAACCAGAACTGCCAGCCGACGAGGTTGGCGAAGGTGAAGTTGCAGTTACGCCGCCCGCTGCGGAGGCTGACGGCCTGGTATGCTTCGCGGTCGGCGATGGTGAGGGTGTGAAATTTCAGCATAATGTAGGTGTTATGATTACGTCGACCATGTCGCCGAAGGACTTTTCTATCGCCGCGCGGACGGCCTTAGTGATGCCGATGATGTAGCAGGTATTGCCGTCGGCGTCCTTGACACCCATATTGACTACGCTGCCGCTATAGGGCACGCCGTCGAAGGTGGCCTCCACCTTCAGCCGTCCCACACCATATTCCTTGCGTATGTCAATAGGTACAACGATATACCCGGCATCCATGTCGCCACTTTGCTCGATGGTGGCTGCGAACTGGTGGAACATGGCTACCAAGGCTTATGTTTGCTCATATATTCGTCACGGATTTCCTTGCCGAAGGCATCCGCGCCCACGGCGCCGCCACCGTACTGGAAAACAACGCGCTCGTTGTAAGGAATCAGCTCCATCCATTCCATTGCGCAGGCTTTCTCTTCGTCGCTCATGGCAGTGTCGTATATTATGTAGTCGTACTTGCCGAAACCGACGCGGCGAAACCACACCTCGACCTTGTGCGGCGTGGTACGCGAAGCTTCGATACCGATGCACCCCGATTCCTGCAGCCTCTTATGGATGCCGTCAAATTCTTCTTCTGTCAGGCCGACAACCTGCATCAGCGAGTCCTGCTTGCTGCGTGCATCTTCGTACCAGTAGTGGGCGTAGCAGCCACCTGTGGGTTGCACAGCCGTGTCGTTGACATCGACGGTATTGCTGTTGAGTGGGTGGCAAATGTGGAACATCGACAGCTTACCCTTTTCCCATTCAAGTGTGACACCGCAGCTGTCGTCGAGGGCGTTGAGGGCATAGCTGCACAGCTCGTCCAGCTCTTCGGCGTGCTTCTCGTAGTGCTTCTCCATAATATCGGGGTTGCAGCTCTGCTGTGGGACACCGAAGATGATGTATGCTGCCAGCAGCAGCGCGTTGAACGCGCCATAAAACACGATAACCTTCTTTCCAACGGTGTTCATCTCCAGCGACATGAGGAAGAACACAATGGCTGCGATTGCTATGGGGACGGTAATCCACCAGATAATAAGGGCAAGCCAGAACGCCATAAAGTCGTCGTACCAGAAAGCCACAATCCCAGCGGTGACCACCACTGACGGCAACAATTTCAGTATGTCAGTCCACTTCATATCATTTTAAGGTAGCCCACTTCCTTCTCAGTCAGTTCACGCCAGCGGCCACGTGGGAGGTCCTTCTTGGTGAGGCCGGCGAAGACGGTGCGGTCGAGCTTGTGCACCTCGTAGCCAAGGGCCTCGAAGAGGCGGCGCACGATGCGGTTGCGGCCGCTGTGCAGCTCGACGCCGACGACGCGCTTGTCGATGGTGCCTCCGGTGGCGGCATACTGTATGTCGTCCACATGCATCGGGCCGTCTTCCAGCTCGATGCCTTCCAGGAGCTTCTTCATGTCCTCCTTGGTGACGGGCTTGTTGAGCTCCACCTGGTATATCTTGTAGACCTGCGTGCTGGGGTGCGTGAGTTTCTTGGCCAGCTCGCCGTCGTTGGTGAAGAGCAGCAGGCCGGTGGTGGCGCGGTCCAGTCGGCCGACGGGATAGATGCGCTCGGCACAGCAGCCGTCCATGAGCATCATCACGGTGCGGCGCTCCTGCGGGTCGTCGGTGGTGGTGATGAAGCCTTTGGGTTTGTTGAGCAGGAAGTAGCGCAGGCGCTCGCTGCGGAGCTTCTCGCCGCCGTACTGCACCTCGTCGCCGGGCATGACCATGTAGCCCATCTCGGTGACCACCTTGCCGTTCACCTTCACGCTGCCTGCGGCGATGAGTTCGTCGGCCTCGCGGCGCGAGCAGATGCCGGCATGGGCGATGTACTTGTTCAGGCGCATCGAGCCCTCGGGGTGCTCCTGCTTGGGCTTCTGCTTAATGGGCTTCGCTCCCATTCGGTCGCGTTGCCCACCAGCAGGCTTGCGGCCCGCAGGACGCGTGCCGCGCACCAGACGGTCGTAGGTTTTTCCATCGCCCCTATGAAGCTTTTCAGTCTTGGCCTCCTCGCTCTGGCGAGGCTTGCCGACTCTTTGACTCTTCGGCTCTTTGTCTTTTTGACCCTTAATTTTGTTGTCTTTCTTTATCATGTTCTTGTTGTTTTTTCCACTCGGTCAGTTCTTCGGCGGCGCGCACGTGTCCGCCGAAGTGCATCACGTAGGGCCAGGCGTACTCTTTTTCCTGATAGATGAGGAATTTCTCCGTCTCGCGGGCCAGCATGAGAAATATTTCAAGCTTGTTGGCGTAGAGCCATTTCACCGCCTGTTCGTTGCGTTTCGCGGCGAGGGCGTACATCATGTTCACCTTGGTGAGGTTGCGCTGCACCCACGCTATGGCCTTCTCGTCGCCGTCGCAGGCGTTGCTGAGGATGGCCAGCCAGGCGAATTTGTGCTTGAAGAGCCACACCATCGCGTCGTCGTCGCCGCGGATGGCGTTGCTGAAGGCCGCCAGCTCGGGGTGCGGCCCCTGGACGAGCACCTTGAAGAAATCGGTCCGCCCGCCGACACTCTTGACGAGCGCCAGCAACAGCTTCACATCATATTGCTCCAAGCCTTTCATGCGTTAAATTAACGTAACGTCCTCCGTATTATTGTCTAAAAATCATCCCCTGCGCAAAATAAATTTTGCCACCTCGCAGAATTGTCGTATCTTTGCACCCGATTTCAACAGTGAAATCACCGAAGCGTTATACGCGTTCTGTGCAAAGGAACCTAGGAAATTCCATCGTGAAACAGAATCAGTGTAATGGGCTTCGCTGTTTTAGCGTGGGCTTATTGCATCTTCTTTTCACAAGGTTATTCCTAGGACCTCTTTGCAGGAAGCGGCATACGGCGCCACGCTTCTTTTATTATTAATGCCCGACGCGGCGCGGGAGAGCGGAAAAACTGACGAGGCAACAGTATAAAACAGCCGTATAAACTAATGAAAAACATAAAGATTTTATGCCTACTGGTAGCAGTTACATTTTCTACCATCGCTTTAGCAAACCAGCCTACCGCAAGTAATGTTGGCCACAAAATCAATGGTTACAAGTATCTCTGTATGGAAAATCAAGGAAACAAGTATGACCTTGAAGACAAATTTAACTCATTCTTTGCAAGTATTGGTTTTACCATTCTTTCTGAAGATGACGAAGAGGAACTTGTCGAAAGTGAGAAGAAATATGTTTTGTATGGAACATATGAACACAATGCTGTTCCAGATGCACTTAATAATACCACATTGACATTAAGAAATAAGGATGGGAAAATTGTATTTAGTTCAACAAAAGAATCAGCATGTTTCATCAGCGTAAAAAGTTGTGCAAATAAAGGATCCGATAAAATAATCAATGAAATAAAAGCATTAAACTATTCTTTTGACCCCACACTCGTAGACAAGAAAAAGAAAAGTGAAACTGATAGTCCCCAAGAACCCGCAAAAGTGGAAAAGATAAAACTTGCTCGTCAAATGAAAGCCGACGGAATGGCTACTGAACAAATCGAGAAGTACACGGGACTGACGTCAGAAGAAATTGATAAACTATAAAGCAATGAGAGAAGATAAGAAATGGTTGTTTATATTACTAATATTGGCATCCATGCTTGCATGCAACAACTCTTCTGCCCAAGATAATGACAAGTGGAATCTTTCAGGCAAGGGGTACACAAGGGGTAGCGGCTTTGTAATCCGTCCAGAACTATACAGCGGACTATTCGCCACATTTGGCTACCAAATCAACCCTTATGTGCAACTCTCCGGTGGATTTGGTTTTGGTCTCGATGCTTATGGCGGATTCATCACTTCGCTTGGAGTACGAACTTATACATCGGATGCAAATTGGGCTGCAATGTTCGACTATCATATTGGGTTTATCAGTATTCAAGGACTAAATCTAACAAGGCATACCATTGTAGGTGGTGCAAGTTACAAAGATTTCGACTTTGGTGCAGGATTGATGTATATAACCGATGGATATGACAGCGGCATCGGCTTGTCAATAACACTTGGTTACAATATTAGATGTTATAAACATAGATAAAACAGAAGGCGGCTACAGATATGCCGCCTTCCTTTTACCAAAAAACCATCATAAATCCCCCCTGTCGATATTTATTATCCGTAGTCACGATATTTTTATACTTACTATATTTACCGCCACATAACGGAAGAACATATCCATGGCCAGAAATAGCACCACTTTCTTCTAAACTCTTGGCATATAAATTAAGAGCATAAATTATCTCTGTACCATCAATTGGATGGTCAACATGGATGACAATTCCCTGCTGTTTATCATACGGAGTAAGCATAGTATGCATAAAAAGGCCATCAAATCCACTTACATGATTTTTTTCATTGACCATCTTTTCATTTGTAATGAAAACCATTAATGTTGTTTTTTTCATTGTTTGAAATAATATTTGTTTAACCATTATTTATAACATCAGTCAGAGTATGAGTCCGTAACTGACCATGCAAAAATACTTTTTTTTAAATATATGGGGAAATATTGAGTATAAAATAAACAAATATATTTGTTCAATCGATTTTAAAAACGGCTAAAATGAGTGTCACAAGGCCCAAACGATTTTGGAAACGGCTAAAATGAGTGTCGCAAGGCCCAAACGATTTTGAAAACGGACAAAATGAGTGTCGCAAAGGCCAAACGATTTTGAAAACGGCAAAAAAGAGTGTCGCAAGGCTGTTTCAAAATTAAAACACGGTTTCGCAGCTTGCGACAGGAGCCCCGTAGGGGCGACATTATTTAGCCGTGGGCGTAAGCCCACGGAATGAAATCGAGAAAACACTTTGAGCCCCGTAGGGGCGGCACATTCCAACGATGGTTATTGTGTCGCCCCTACGGGGCTCAGCTGTTTGGTTTATTGTCTACCATGGGCTCACGCCCACGGCTAACATCTGTCGCCCCTACGGGGCTCTACGCTATCCGCGGATTTTCGCGCCCAGCTGGGTCTCGAGGGTCTTCTGGATCTTGGCCATAGTGGACTCGATCTGTTTGTCGTTGAGGGTCTTGTCCTTGTCCTGCAGGATGAAGCTGACGGCGTAGGATTTCATGCCCTCGGCGATGCCCTTGCCCTCGTAGACGTCGAAGAGACTGACGCGCTTGAGCAGTTTCTTCTCGCACTGCATAGCGGCCTGCTCGATGGCGGCGAAGGTGACGTCCTTCTTCAGGATGAGGGCCAGGTCGCGGCGCACCTCGGGGAACTTGGCCACTTCCTCGTACAGCACCTCCTTGGCGGGGTACTGCTTGAGGAGGAGCGTCCAGTTGAGGTCGGCATAGTAGACGGGCTGCTTGATGTCCATCTTCTTCAGCGTCTCGCGGCCGATGCGGCCGAGGGTGCCCAGCAGCTGCTTGCTGTCGCGCTGCACGATGTCGAGGCCTTCGGCGAAGAATTTGTACTGCGTCGGAACCATCTCCACGCGGCCCATGTTGACGCGCATGCGGTGCAGGATGTCAATGACGTAGGCCTTGAGGTAGAAGAAGTCGGCCTCGGCGGGCTTCATCTTCCAGCTCTCGGGCGTCATGTTGCCGGTGAGGAAGATGCTGACATGCTCGGTCTCGTTGAAGCGCTTGGTGACAGGCAGCTCCTGGTTGGCGGCCTCGTCGGTCTTCACGTAGCTGCGGCCGAACTCGTAGAGCTTCTGGTCGTGGATCTTATAATTAATGTTACGCGCGATGCACTCGAGGCCGCTGTAGAGCAGCGTCTGGCGCATGACGTTGAGTTCCTTCGACAGGGGGTTGATGATGGGGATGCAGCGGTCGGCCGGGAAGTCGGGGTTCTCGTCGTAGTATTCGCTCTTGGTGAGCGAGTTGTTCATTATCTCGCTGAAGCCGTTGTCGGTGAGGTAGTCGCTCACGGCGTTCTTCAGCTTGCGCGGGTCGGGCTTCTTGCCGTAGGAGAGGCAACTGTTGACCGTGGTGCCGATGTGGATGTTGTTGTAGCCGTAGATGCGCATGATTTCCTCCACGATGTCGCACTCGCGCGTGACGTCGGCCTTGCAGGTGGGCACACGGAGGGTCATGCCCTCGGCGTCCTCACGCACAATCTCGATGTCGAGCGAGGTGAGGGCGGTGCGCACGGCCTCCAGCGGGATGTCCTGCCCCACGAGGTCGAACATGCGGCGGAAGTTCACCTCCACCGTCGGACGCTCAATCTTGTTGGGGTAGAGGTCCACCATCTGGCCGCAGATGTCGCCGCCAGCCAGTTCGCGGATGAGCTTCACGGCGCGGCGCAGGGCCCACTCGGTGATGTTGGGGTCGCAGGTGCGCTCGTAGCGGTAGCTGGCGTCGGTCTTCAGCGTGTGGCGCTGGCTGGTCTTGCGGATGCTCACGGGGTTGAAGAAGGCGCTCTCGAGGAAGACGTTCGTGGTCTCCATGCTCACGCCGCTCTTCTGTCCACCGAAGACACCGGCGATGCACATACCCTCGTTCTCGTCGCAGATCATCAGGTCGCGGGCGTCGAGCGTGCGCTCCACGCCGTCGAGGGTGACGAATTTGGTGCCCTGCGGCAGACGCTTCACGACGACATGGCCGCCGCCGATCTTGTCGGCGTCGAAGGCGTGCAGCGGCTGGCCCACCTCCATCATGACGAAGTTGGTGACGTCGACGATATTGTTGATGGGACGCAGGCCCACGGTGCGCAGACGGTTCTGCAGCCACTCGGGGCTCTCCCCTACCTTCACATTGCGCAGCGTGATGCCGGTGTAGCGCGGGCAGAGGTCGGGCTCCTCCACGGTGACGCGGATGGCCTTGTCACTTTCCACTTTCCACTCTCCACTTTCCACTTCCGGCCACTTGATGGCCAACTGCTTCCCCTCGCGGGTGTTGCGGACGGCCACCACGTCGCGGGCCACGCCGATGTGCGAGATGGCGTCCATGCGGTTGGCCGTGATGGCCACCTCCAACAGGCAGTCGTCCTTCACGTGGAAGTACTCCTTGGCGGGCATTCCCACCGGGGCGTCGTCTGGCAGCACCATGATGCCGGCATGGTCGGTACCGAGCTGCAGCTCGTCGGCAGCGCAGAGCATACCCTCGCTGACAGCGCCGCGCAGCTTGCCTTTCTTGATCTCGTAGTATTCGGTATCGGAGGTATAGATCTTGGTGCCTATCTGGGCGCACACCACCTTCTGGCCGGCGGCTACGTTGGGGGCGCCGCAGACGATGTTCAGCGGACGCTCGCCGCCCACGTCGACGGTGGTCAGGTGCAGGTGGTCGCTGTCGGGGTGCGACTCGCAGGTCAGCACCTGCGCTATCACCACATGCTCCAGACCGCCCTTGATGGTCTCCACCTTCTCCATGCTGTCCACCTCCAGGCCGGAGAAAGTCAGCAGGTCGTCCAACTGTTGAGGAGTCATATCCTCAATATCCACATACTCTTTAAGCCAGTCAAAAGAAATATTCATATATGTATCAGTTTATTATCAATAAAACATTGTTTCAATATTCAAACTGCAAAAATACAACTTTTTCTGTAACCAGCAAAGATAAATCACAATAGGTTTTCCAAATCACCGTTGAAGAACACCTCCAAAGGCATAGCAGGACCTCCCACAACAAGGGAATGTGTCGGATGAAAGCGTTCTCTGAAGGTTGCCAGGCCACTATTCATCTGGCGGTTACCGCTCTTCACTTCGATAGCCACTGTCTTGTCTCCACGAGTAATCACAAAGTCCACTTCCTCGTTGTTCTCACGCCAATAGTACAATTGGTATTCCAGTTCATCTGCCTTGTCGAGCAGGTGACATCCCACAGCCGACTCCACCCATCTCCCCCATAATTGCGGATTGGTGTAGGCTTTCTCAAATGTCATACCATCACTCATCACCGTCAACAATGCATTGTTGTACACCTGCAATTTGGGAATAGACTTGTATTTACGCGACATGCCAACCGTATATTTTTGCAACCCTGTGAGCAGTTTGCTTTCACCAAGCACCTCCATATAACTCGCCAGTGTAGTTGCATTTCCGGCATCCTGAAGCATACCCAACATCTTGTTATACGCAAGCAACTCTCCCGAATAGCCACAACCCAGCCTAAACAGTTGGTGCATCAACGCAGGTTTATAGATATAAGTTGTCTGTAACACATCTTTCTCGATGGCCGGTGCCACAATGGCTTCTCGCATATACCTCCGCCAACGGCTCTCGTTGGGCAGGTAGCCAGCACTCCCAGGATAACCACCGAAATAGACATACTGGTTGATGTCCCAGCCGAAAGCATCTTGCATCTCCTTAAACGACCAATGTCCCATCGGTATCAACTCGAAGCGTCCTGCCAATGACTCTGTCAGACCTTTTTTCAGCAGCAGCCTTGATGAGCCAAGCAAGATCACTTTCAAATTCACATCGTTAAAGGTATCCGCATCCCATTCTTTCTTTACTTGCTCGCTCCAGTTGTCAATCTTATGCACCTCGTCGATAGCGAGTAGAAACTCTTTGCTACCAGAGAACCGCATACTCGACCGAGCTTCCTCCCACCGTGCGGCAACCCACTCGTTATCATCAGGAGTGACAGCGTCGGCGTTGAAGTAAAGTGACGGCATCGAGACCTTCTCTATGAGTTGCTTTACCACTGTCGTCTTTCCAATTTGACGGGGACCTGCAATCACTTGGATTGTCTTCCTCGGCTCTTGCAACCTGGAAATCAACTCGTTTATTTGTCCTCTTACTATCATAACCATCTGTATTTCCGATTGCAAAGATACAAAAAATCTTCAAATCTCCAACAAAAAATCTTCAATTCTATCAAAAAAAAATCTTCAATTCTCCAACAGAAAATCTTCAAATCTCCAACAAAAAATCTTCAATTCTTCCGAGAAAAATCTCCGATTCTTATTGCAACAACCATATATTTACCACCTCCAAAATACAACAACATCTCGGTAATCCGTCGGTGTTCCTTCGGTGGTGGTGGCTCTTCGGTCATTCCTGGTAGGTTACATGTGGGTTCTTCTGTTCTTCGGTTTTTGACATAAAAAAAGCATATCTTCTCTGTGTAAGATATGCTCTTTTTCCCGTGAAATTGTTCTTCTGCACGCCTACCTAATCACCACCACTTTACGGGCAGTGTGGTCGCCGACTTTCACAATATACACCCCTGCATTTTCCACTGGGATTATAACCTTTGATGACGACGACGGTACAGAAGCGACAGTCCTGCCATCAATGCTGAATACTTTTATGCATTCACCTGCGGTTCCACTGATATGGATTTGATTACTCGTTGCATAAACCGCAATACCACATTCGTTAATATCATCGATGCCCTGTGTATCTTGGCTTATTTTTACATTGCCAACACCCAGCACAAATACATCATTGGTGTTATGGTGGCGGAACGCGATGCGGATGGTTTGGCCACGGTAACTGTCAAGGCTTTTGCTGCGGCTTACAGCGTCGGGAGTGTTGAGCGTCTCGCTGAAGAGCTGCGTAGTGAAGTTGCTCGGGTTGTCGCCCGTCGTGGATACATACACAGAATAATTCTCTCTGTAGTAATCCTCGCTCATGCCCCGTGCCATCCACGAGAGCGAGTAGCTGCCGCTGGCGGGTACCTGTATCCGTCGGCTTATCAGCCAGTTGTCCGGAGTCAGGCCACGGTTTGTGCCGTCGAAATAGGAGTACGACTCCGAAACCACATAGTCCTCGTAGTTTCTCCAGTTGTACCCGTCCCCGTCGGCGTCCACCGTCTTCCAGCACGTCAACTCCTCGTCGAAAGTGGCGTTCCACGGGAATGAACTCACGGCCGGACAATCGTCCTCGCTCGCGTCAGCCTCGAAATAAGCCGTGTAGGTAGCATCGCCCGTAACGGTGATTGTTCTCGGATTCTGCGTGTTGCCGTCCTGCCACCGCACAAAATGATACCCCGCATTCGGCATAGCTGTCAAAGTTGCAGAAGCGCCCCCTTCATAATTGCCTCCACCGGTCACCGTACCCATTGTCGGGTTGGCACTCTCTGTAGTGAGAGTATATACTATATCATTCTCGCCGACAAATACTGCCGTTAACTCCACATCCTCCGTTACGGGGAATATATAAGGGTTAGCGGAGACGCCGTTACTCCACCGTAGAAAGCGGTAGCCGGTGTAGGCGGTGGCTGTCAGCGTACACGGCGCGTGATACTCGTAATCTCCGCCGCCACTTACGACTCCCCATGCAGTGTTGCTACTTGCTGCCGATACCGTATGTATGTCAATAGCAAAATATGCCTTCAGTTCATTGTGGATTTCTCCTCTCCCTAAGACATATACACTGCTGTTATAATTTTGAATGGTTTGTTCGGCCGTATTATAATAATAATACGAATAACTCCATTTTACAAAATGATGATGCTCTATAGGTTCGGCTGTAAAAAATATTGTATCCCCAAAACGCAGATTATAGTGGTTGCCAGCAACACTATCTGCAACTCTTATCGTTCCCATATTCGGATTTGCATTAGTGACCGTCATGTCGCACACATCTGGCTTGGCCATGTAATAAAGTCCATCGTAATTGTCTATGCAGGAAGCAGGCACAAGGATTTGATGAATATGAAAACTTTCCCCTTCTTGATTATACCCTATAGCAGACGTAGGAACATCATACGGTGGGTAGCAGTTCTGCAGGAATATGTTTTTTTTGCAATTGTCTCCAGAACAATAGAATGCATATTCGCCAATGTTTAACGCAAAAACGGAGATTGTTTTAAGATTGTTGCAGAAGGCAAAAGCGTATTCGCCAATAGTACTGATACTGGTGGGAATGATTACGGAAGTTAGGTTGGAGTTGTTGGAAAATGCATGGCTACTGATGCTTCTGACGACATACGTCACTCCGTTATAGAATACACTGTCTGGGATGACGAGGTCTCCCCCGGGCTGGTCGCCGCCCATCACTTGTGCATTGCCACTTACAATGTTGTAGTACAATGTCTGCCCCGTAGGGGCGACAGCTGAGAAATCATAAGCCCACACGCTTTGCGGAATTGCCAATGCCATCATCAAGATGGCAAAAAATGATACTTTGTGTTTCATGTTGTTTGTGTTTTATGTGATTAAACATTTAATTCGTCGATTTCAAACAACATATAAAAAGAGCGCGGGTTAAGTACTTTTGCTTATCCCGCTCTATTAGGCCTTCGCATTGCCTTTGACTACAGAATAAGCAATGCCGAAGCCCACGCATTATGGTATACAAAAAATGTACGCCAACCAAGTGGACGAGGAACATTGCGTTATTGCGGTAGTCATCAGAAGTTGCGAAGTTCAATAGAGCCGCAGATAAACGCCGTTACAACGTCTTTCTTATATGTCCTGTCGCCCTCCTCCGCTTTGACAAGACCGTATAAATCCCGCCTCGGCTTCGGTGGAAACGACGCTGCAAAGATACAAACTTTTTCAAATATGGCAAAATTTCTTTTCCATACCCACCAAAAAAGTCTTCAAATGGGCATCAACCCATCGACAAATATTTTTTTTGAAAGGCAAAAAAGTTCAAATCAATATATGACTATGTTGTTATAGTCTTCTTTATCTCATTGTTTTGTTTTAGGCAGAAAAGAATAATCTTCCTAAAGCTGGTAGAGGCGGTATTTTTCTGTCGGGAGGGGCACCTCGCGGTAGAGGATATCCCAAGCGGCTGGCGGGGCGGCGTCGCGATCGGTGATCAGGTATTCGTGGGGCTCTTGATAGTCGAGCGACACATGGTGGTAGAAGTAGAAATAACCATGCAGATTGTAATGTTCGAGCAGGTGGTTGGGGATGGAGACCACATCGCCGTCCTCGACCTGCGTCATAATCTCGTCCATATCGTGTAGCAGTGCCTTGTCACGCCCCGCCTTGCCAATATGCAGCACGTTGAGTACCAGTGCTGCAGCAAGAAATACCACCGCCACAACCGCTCCTCCTCGACTCTCGATGTCTTTTTGCCACCTGACGGTCCAGGGTTCCACCAGTGTTGCGGCAGAAAGCGCCATGTAGGGGTAGACGGTCAACAGATAATGAGGGTATTGCTTCGTGCTGACCATCATCGGCAGTGTGCCACACAGGGTCAGGACGAACATCAATCCTGCGTTATTCCAGTGCTTGGCATCGATAGCTGGCGTCTGCCCTTTACCGACAAGCGACGCTATCACAGCCACAGCCACAATGCTGAGCGCCAAGGCAGAACGGCTGAAGAGCACCTCCACCACGTAGCCACGCGACGAGAGACTTGCCTGCATGCCATGCATCACCTGCTGCTGCAGGTATTCGTGCATGTACTGCCCCGCCTCGTGCGACAGCAGCAACATCGCCGCCATCGGCACAGCGGCCCCCGCTGCTATCAGCATTGTGCCGCCTGCCATACGCCAGAACCCTTTTACACGTCCGAAGAGCCACAGCAACAGCGGCATCGCCAGCGGGAAAAGTCCCGTGGGGCCTTTGGTCAAAAACGCCAGGAAAAGCATTGCGCCAGCGGCCAAATTCCACCAACTGCCACGCAACGCGAAAGCCACCGCCGCCAGGGCAAAGACCAGCATCGTGCTCTCCAAGAAGTTGTTGCACGACAGCAACGGCACGTCGAAGATAATCACCCACAACAGTAGTGGTACCCATCCCGTGCGCTGCCCGAAACCCATCAATCTCCAAACCACGACCATCAACACTGCCGCTGCCAGCACCATCAACAGCGCATAGCATTTGGCGGCCAGCATCGACGTGCCGACGATCCTGAACCACAAGCTCAAGAGCCACATCATCAGCGGAGGATGCCCGTTGAAGTGAGTGTCAATAGTCTGCGTGTAGCACGGATGCCAAAAGTCGCCGATACCATGCGCCATGTTGTCGGCCACGGAACTATAGATGAGTCCATCCATGAACATGCCGCGCGTCAACACATTGTTGCACGCCAGCAACAAGAACACTGCCGTCACAAAGATGTATGGCACCGTCCTCTTCAGCATCAGCCTTGCTTTAATGTTCTTAAACCATCAGCCTTTAACCACCTTGGCCCAACTGTCTTTGAGAGTGCAGGCGCGGTTGAAGACGAGGTGGTCGGGGGTTGAGTCGCGGTCGGTGCAGAAGTAGCCCATACGTTCGAACTGATAGCGGGCGATGCCGTCGGGGAATTGAGTTGCCAGTTGGCAGTTGACCGTTGACAGCGCTGGTTCGCACTTGGCGGTGACCACCTTGAGGCTGTTGGGGTTGAGGTTTTCAAGGAAGGTGTGGCCCTCCTCGACGTCGTCCGGTGCTTCGACGGCGAAGAGACGGTCGAAGAGACGCACCTCGGCATCGATGGCATGTTGGGCACTGACCCAGTGGATGGTGCCCTTCACCTTGCGCCCGTCGGGGGCGTCGCCGCCGCGCGTGGCGGGGTCGTAAGTGCAGTGGATGCAGGTGATGTTGCCCTCGGCGTCCTTCTCGACGCTCTGTGCGGTGACAAAGTAGGCGTAGCGCAGACGCACCTCCTGACCTATGGCCATGCGGAAGTACTTCTTGGGAGCCACCTCCATAAAGTCCTCGCGCTCAATCCACAGCTCACGGCCGAAGGGCACCTCGCGTGTGCCGTCGGCCTCGCACTCGGGGTTGTTGACAGCGGTGAGCATCTCGGTCTGCCCTTCGGGATAGTTATCAATAATGACCTTCACGGGATCGAGCACCGCCATTCGGCGCTGGGCCACCTTGTTAAGGTGTTCGCGCAGCGAGAACTCGAGAAGGCTGTAGTCGATGATATTGTCACGTTTGGCGACGCCGATGCGTTCACAGAAAGCACGGATACTCTCGGGCGTGTAGCCACGGCGACGGAAGCCGCAGATGGTGGGCATACGGGGGTCGTCCCAGCCGCTGACATAGCCCTCTTTGACCAGCTGCAGCAGCTTGCGCTTGCTCATCACCGTGTAGTTGATGTTCAGGCGGGCGAACTCATACTGATGCGAAGGCCAGATGCCCAGCTGCTCGATGAACCAGTCGTAGAGCGGGCGGTGGATATCGAACTCCAGGGTGCAGATACTATGCGTGATATGCTCAATGCTGTCGCTCTGGCCGTGGGCATAGTCGTACATGGGGTAGATGCACCACTTGTCACCAGTGCGGTGGTGATGGGCATGGAGGATGCGGTACATGATGGGGTCGCGGAACATCATATTGGGGTGGCTCATGCTGATCTTGGCACGGAGCACCTTGCTGCCGTCTGGGAACTCGCCGGCGCGCATGCGGCGGAAGAGGTCGAGATTCTCCTCGACGCTGCGGTTGCGGTAGGGGCTGTCGGTGCCGGGGGTGGTGACGGTGCCGCGACCGGCGCGGATCTCTTCCAGCGTCTGGTCGTCGACATACGCCAGGCCCTTCTGTATCAACAATTCGGCCCACTGGTAGAGCTGTTCGAAATAGTCGGAGGCGTAGTGTTTCTCTGCCCAATCGAAGCCCAGCCAGTGGATATCCTCTTGGATAGAGTCGACATACTCGGTGTCCTCCTTCACGGGGTTGGTGTCGTCGAAACGCAGATTGGTCTTGCCACCGTACTTCTTTGCCAGTCCGAAATTAATGCATATCGACTTGGCATGGCCGATGTGCAGGTAGCCGTTGGGTTCCGGCGGGAAACGCGTCTGGATGCTGGTGTACTTGCCCTCGCGCAAGCCCTCTTCGATAATCTCCTCAAGAAAATTCAGTTGCTTCTCAGCAGCGGTGTTCTCTTCCATAACGATTTGAAAATATAATTGTTAAGTGTTAATCTAATGTTATAGTTATTCTGCAAAGATAATAAAAAAAAGCAAAAGCCACCCAAAAAAACAGCATTTCATCAATCTTTTTTCTGCCGGTATTGATTTTTTTTCATACTTTTGCAGCATGAAAAAGATAACCCTTGTATTGGTCCTTGCAGGTAGTATCCTGCTGAGTTCGTGCGACGTGCTGTTGCAAGTCGCCAATCAGTTTTCGAGTGTGGCGAACCTGGCAAACTGCGATTTCGCCCTAAAGAACGTCTCCAATGTCAGTGTGGCGGGCGTCAATGTCAAAAACCTGACCAAAGGCAACCTGAGTGCCACAGATGTGGTGAAATTGGTGGCGGCATATCAAACGAAGCAAGTGCCGTTGGCGATGGATGTCAACGTTGACGTCACAAATCCGACGACCACGCAGGCTGCCATGACAGCATTGGACTGGATACTGGCCATTGACGGGAAAGACATGGCCAACGGCGTTAACACGAAGAGCTACACCATCAAGCCCAGCGCTACCACGACGGTGCCCCTGGGTGTGAACACAGACCTGGGCAACCTCTTCTCGCAGCAGGGCCTTGATGCGCTGAAGACATTTGCCAGCAGCTTTTCCAACGAAGGCATCTCGTCGAAAGTGGGGCTTCGTGTAAAACCCAGCATTGCCGTGGGTACTACGCAGGTGCCATTCCCCAACTACATCAACTTAGAGAAGAAGACGGGGAAGTAGGAGTTGGCAGTTGACAGTTGACAGTGGGTAGTTGACAGATGCGGTTACCCACTGTTTTTTTTCATTGCCAAGTATTCCGCTACTCATTAACGACCAGAGAGACAGCCAGACGGAAGAACAGCTGCGCAGCTGGCTCGATGAGGGCGTCGGGAAATTCGTAAGATGGATGGTGGAGTTCGGGCTGATGCTCGCCGCTGCCGATACCGAACATAGCACCATTGTAGTGCAGCAAATATTCGGCAAAGTCCTCGCTCCATCGGTTGGGCTGGTCTTGAAATTGAAAATTGAGAATTGAGAATTGAGAATTATCCTGCGGGGTGGGTGCTTCGCAGGCTTTCCTTATCTCCTCCACGCAGTCGGGAGTGTTCTCGGTGGCGTGGAAGGGTTCCTGGAGCATGCGGGAGACCTTGAGGCCGTGGCGGGTGGCGATTTCGTCGACGGCGGCGTTGGCGTCGGCGAGGAGGCGCTGCATGACGTCGTTGGTAAAGGCGCGGAGGGTGAACATCACATCGGCATGGCCGGCCGAGGTGCCGAAAGCGGGCTCTCCCACCCTCACACAGATGAGTGTGGACTGACGGAATGGGCCAGGTTGCCCGTTAAAGGCATTGAACCTGCCGATTATCTCACTGACTGCCAGGCCGGGGTTGAGTCCCAGCTCAGGTGTAGAGGCATGGGTTTCGCGGCCGTCGAGGTGGTAGATGACACCTGTGGAGGCAGCGGCGAAAGTATTCGGACAAAGGACAACGGTGCCCAACGGGTAGCCGGGGAGGTTGTGCAGGCCGTAGAAGCGCACAATATTGTACTGCTGGAGGATGCCGCTGTCGAGCACAGCTTGCGAACCGGTGCCGGTCTCTTCGGCCGGCTGCCAAAGAAGGAGAATGTTGTGAGAGTTTTTGCGTGTTGCAACAGTGTTGCAACATACATGACCATCGACGAGTTCGGCGAGGCGGAGGAGGATGGTGGTGTGACCGTCGTGACCACAACGGTGGCCGATGGGGAGGGCGTCAGTGTCGGCGCGGAAAGCGACGGTGGGAGCCTGCGGGTCTTTGCCCCAGACAGCGATGACGCCATAGCCCCCCACATGAGTGTAGACTTTGTCGGGGTGGAGCTGCTGGAGGTGACGGATGATAGTGTTATGGGCAAAGCGCTCGTTGCCGGCGGTCTGCGGGTGCTCGTGGAGCTGGTGGCGTATCTCTTTATAATCAATCATAATGTTTTCTCAATCAGATCTTATAATCTCATACTTTCAATCAGATTTTAAAAGATTATTTTTTCTCAATCAGAACGAAAAGAACTTGAAGATTATTGTTTTTTTCAATCAGATTTTAAAAGATTTTTCTTTTTTTTTCTCAATCAGAATGAAAAGAATTTAGAAAATATTGTTCAATCAGATTTTAAAAGATTTTAAAAGATTTTTCTTTTTTTTCTCAATCAGAATGAAAAGAATTTAGAAAATATTGTTCAATCAGATTTTAAAAGATTTTAAAAGATTATTTTTTTTCTCAATCAGAATGAAAAGAACTTAAAGAATATGTTCATTTTTCAATCAAATTTTAAAGGATTTTTCAATCAGATTGTAAAAGATTGTAAAAGAGACAAAATGGCGGATGCAGGGAACGGTTCTTTTCAAATCTTTTACAATCTGATTGAGTCTTATTTTTTGAGCTTTAAAATCTGTTCACGGTAGAAGTCGCCGCGGTGCTCGAAATTGCGGAAAGCATCGTAGCTGGCGGCGGCGGGGGAAAGGAGGACTACCCCACCCTGCGGGGTGTGGGAGGCGCACCAGGGGACAATCTTGGTGTAGTCGTTCTCGACGATATAAGTTGGCAGTTGGCAGTTGGCAGTTGACAGTATTCTGCGGCCGGCGGCACCGACGAAGACAAGGTTAGGGACGGGATGCTCCTGCAGGAAGTCGACGAGGGGGGTGTAGTCGATGCCGCGGTCGAAGCCGCCGAGGATAAGTGTGTCGACACGACCAAGGGCGCGCACAGCAGCGATGGCGGCGGCAGGAATGGTGGAGATGCTGTCGTCGTACCAGGTGATGCCCTGCACCTCGCCGATGCACTCCAAGCGATGGCGAAGGCCATGGAAAGTTGAAAGTTGAAAGTTGAAAGTTGAAAGTGGCTGACGCGTAACCAGACTTGCCACACGGCAGGCCACGAGGGCGTTGCTGCGGTTGTGGTCGCCCTCCAGAGGGCAGGCGTCGAGGAGTTGCCGCTCTTCGTCGGTGATGTCGTGGAGGCTATAGGGGTGGAGGGAGGAGTGTGGATGAGTGGGAGGATAATAGTGGATGTGCGCCGCAAGCGGTGCATCACAGGACAAAGCGGCATTGGTGACAGAGTGGGCAACGAGGTCGCGAAGCTCGGCGTTGTCGGTGCAGTAGAAGAAGTGGTCGCCTTCGCGCTGGCGGAGAGCTATCTGGAACTTAGCCATCTTGTAGCCGAGGTAGTTCTCGTAGTGGTCGAGATGCTCTTGGAAAAGATTGAGCAGTACGGCGATATGCGGGGCGCGGCGGATGTTCTCAAGTTGGTGGCAGCTGAGTTCGGCCACAACGAGGCTGTCTTCACGAAGCTCGTCGAGAATATCGAAGAGGGGGATGCCTATATTGCCGGCGAGGATGGAGCCGGGCAGCAGGTGATGGATGAGGGAAGCGGTGGTAGACTTGCCTTTAGTGCCGGTGACGCCGATAGTGAGGTCGCCATAGACCTGCAGGAAGAGGTCGGTGAGGGAAGAAAGTTGGTAGTTGGCAGTTGGCAATTGAAAGTTAGGGATGCCGGGGGACTTGATGACAAGGTCGAAGGGCCAGTCGGTATGCCATTGGTCGTCAGGGGATTTCCAGCGGCCGTCAACGACTTGGGTAGCGATGGTGTAATGAGCCTCGGGCATGAGGCGTTGTATCAGGCGCTCGGCGCTTTGGCCTTCGCGACCGTAGCCAGCAATCAATATGCGACGGTCGAGGAGAAGGGCTTTCAGTTGATCTTCTCTGTACATGCAACTTGAAGTATTTGGCGTTCTTCGGGGGTGAGGTTGCCGATGGGAGACAGAATGGATAGCGAGGATAGAGGGGATAGCGGGGATAGTTGTATTGATTGCAATAGATTGGGTTTCTTTTCTTTGTACCAGCGTTGGACGGCCATCTGGAGGGCTTGGCGCACCTCGCTGACGGTGCCGACGCACTCGAAGGGTTTGGTCTCGGCCAGCCCGAGGAGCTGGCGGAACTCAAGTTCGAGGGAAGTGTCGTCGAGCATCGATTTGCCGAAGATGGCGTTGAGGCGGTCAGGAGCTATGAAGGGAGAAAGAATGATGTAGGCGAAGAGGCATTTGGCGCAATGGCCGCACCAGATGTCCTGCTTGCTGCCGACGTTGCAGGAGCGGAAGACGTCGTGGTAGGCCGAGAAGCGGCTAAAGAGCATGGCTATCTGCAACTCGCTCAGCGGGCGGAGAAAGGAGAAGTAGTTGTAAGTGGGCAGTTGGCAGTTGGCAGTTGGCAGTGGGTAGTTGGCAGTGGGCAGTTGGTAGTTGGCAGTGGGCAGTTGGTAGTTGGCAGTGGGCAGTGGGCAGTGGGCAGTGGGCAGTTGGTAGTTGGCAGTGGGCAGTGGGTAGTGGGCGACATAGCTGCGGAAGTCGTCTTCGAACTCAAGGCTTTTGCTGTATTGGTGGTTGACGCTGGTGCCGAGGACAGTGCTCTCGTTAGCGGAGTTCTCATTGCTGAGAGCCACATTGGGGATGCCGCTGATGACGGCTGCCAGATGGGTGTAGAAAGCCAACATTGCGCTGAAAGGCGTGTGGCCATTGAGATAACGGTGAACGGTCGCTCCTGTTTGGTCGCGTTCAGTTTCACTGTTGAGATCGAGGAGAGTCTTGTCAATGGTGCGGCGGATGACAAGGACTTCATCTATTGGAAATCCAGCCACGCGAGCGCACTCGATGGTGGCTCCGCGGGGGTTCATGATCAGAGGACGGATAGATTTGCCCGCCCGACGCAGCAGTTCAAGTGTGACGACGCTGTCCTTGCCCCCTCCGATGGGGACGAGGTAGAGGTCGGAGGTATGAGGTATGAGGTCAGAGGTTTTCTTTGGTTTAGAGTTTTCGGTTCTGTTCTCCGACTTCATACATCCAACCTGCATAAAGGCCTCGGCCGACTCGCTGATGCCGTTGGTGTAGAAGAACTCGCCGAGGCCGTGCCAGTAGAGTTTGCGCCAGAAGGAGATCTGATTGTCGGTCAGGCTGCCGCAGTGAATTCGAACAGTGGGCGGGCAGGCGCATTTCCAGTAGCTTATCAGTTCAATCATGCCGATATTGAACACCAGGAGTTCGAGGTTGCCTGCAGAGAAGTCGAGGAAAGGGCGGCGTTCGATGAGGGCTGTGGGGTGGAACTCCACTGGGCCCATGCGGAAGTCGAAGCGCAGGTGCAGGCCGTCGGGTTCCACGTGCCAGTGGTAGTCCTCATAGTCGAAAAACGGGTACTGTGCCCGCAACTGATTGTATTTGCTCATCATGACGATCAAGCCATTATTACCGTGTGCGGCGGCGGAAGTAGATAATCAAGAGTGTGGTCAGGATGACCATAGTAAGGAGGATGCACCAGAAGGCGGTGTGCCCCATCTTGAAGGGGAAGTCGACGTTCATGCCGAAGAAGCCGGTGACCACTGTCAGGGGGAGCATGATGGTGGAGAAGTAGGTGAGCACGCGCATGATTTGGTTAGTGCGGTTGGTCAGCAGGGAGTCGAAAGTCTGCGAGAGGCCTTCGATCAACTCGCCGTAGTCTTCGATTGAGTCGAACATTTTCTGGTACTGGTCGAGGATGTTGCCCCAGTAGTCTTCCATGTCAATCAGTTCAGGATCGACAAAACCGCGGATGCCGCCGCTTTCGAACATGTGCAGCACGCGGAGTTGGGGTTTGAAGGTGGTGTTGAGCATGATGATGTTGCGGCGGGTGACGGAGATTTGCTCGATGATGTTGCGGGCGCGGCGGTTGAAGATGTCGTAGTTGATGAGGTCTACTTCGGCGCCGATGCGTTGCACGAGGGTGTTGGTTTCGAGCATGAGGCGGTTGAGGATGTGGTAGAGCAGCTGGTCGCTGGTGGCCATCATGCGCTGGGTGTCTTCGTCGCCGTCGGCGAGGTCTTCCTGGATTTCGTCGAAGAATTTTTTGACCACCCAGTGGGCTTTGCCGACGGTGATGATATAGTCGCGTCCCCAGAATAGTTTTACTTCGCGGATGCGGACGTTTTTGTTGTCCTTGTCGAAATAGGGGAAATGCAGGATGAGGAAGAAGTAGTCGTCGTACTCGTCTATTTTGGGACGCTGGTTTGTGCCACGGCAGTCCTCGATGTCCAAGGGGTGGAAATGATAGTCGTCTAAAAGCAGACGGTAGTCATCTTCGCTGGGGTTGGTTATATCCAGCCATTCGATTTGGCGGCCTGCAGCCACGCCATCACCGTTCAGCGGCTGATACTGGATTCTTTCTATCATGACAAACCTCCTTTTTTACGTGAGAACTATGTGGTTTACAGTGGTCTACATTCGAGTATGGGTATTTAAATCCGTCTGCAAAGATACATAAAAATTTGGAATTCGGGAAGCGAAAGATGAAAAAGGGTATATTTTGCGTTATGGATTTGGGATTTTTGCGGATATGGTTTCGTGTTTTTTTCATACCAATATGCAGAGGATATGCAGAGGATATGCCTTGGTTGCGCAGAGGATGTGCTTTGGTTGAGGTGTAAGATATGTGGTTTTCAGGGATATAGATGGCAATATAGGGTGGAGAGGGTTGTATAATATTTATTGTGTGATATTCATTATTCACTATTTTTTTGTATATTTGCAGCGTGAAATTTGGATCAACAACAATTAATAACAATTCATTATGAAACGTTTAGGACTTTTGATGATGTGCGTCGCCGCGCTGGCGATGACTTCGTGCAGTTTGTTTAACGCGGCTGCGAGCAGTAATGCTGTGGCCCAGGCTTCGGGACAGACGTGCGGCACTGCCGTGCAGGGTTTGTACAGCAGCTACCAGAAGACCGGCACCGTCAATCTGGCGGATGCCACGAACCTCAACAATGCGCTTGCGGTGGCTTCGGCCTACACGAACCTGAAGCAGAACAAGGACAACAAGGCTTACCGTCAGTCGTTTACCAACGGGCTGATTGCTTCGTCGGCGGGACTGATTACGTCGGCCAACGCTACGGCTTTTGTCGACCAGTTGCTTGCTTCGTCGGGTTTGGCGAACGTCAATTCGCAGACCATCACGCAGACGGCGACGACGGCGATGGCTATCATGACCATTCTCAACACGCTGAAGCAGTGATGAACACGGCAGCATTGGAGAACATGAAAACGCGGCGCAGTTGCCGCGTTTTTTCTGACCGTATGCCGGAGCGGGAGTTGGTGGAGGCCATCTGCGAGGCTGGCACATATGCTCCGACGGGTCACGGGAGACAGAGTCCGGTGATACTTGCCGTTACCGATCGGGCGTTGCGCGACCGCTTGTCGCGGATGAATGCGGCCATTATGGGCACGGAGGGTGATCCGTTTTATGGAGCGCCGGTGGTGCTGGTGGTGGTGGCGGACCGGAGCGTGGTGACGGCGGAGTATGACGGTTGCTGCGTGATGGCCAACCTGCTGAATGCCGCCCATGCGGTGGGGCTTGATTCGTGTTGGATACACAGGGCGAAGGAGGAGTTTGAGAGTGCAGAGGGCAAAGAGATCCTGCGAGCGGCGGGTTTGGAGGGCGACTATGTTGGCATCGGGCACTGCATCGTAGGCTACGGGATGCAGAAGCCCACTCCCGCACGTCCACGCAAGGCGGACTACGTCAGGTGGATGTGAGGGGCAGTTGACAGTTGACAGTTGGCAGTCTGGTCTGTTATGCCATGTTGTGGAAGACGTTGACGACGTCGTCGTCGTTTTCGAGGCGCTCGATGAGTGCGTTGACGTCTTCTTGTTCTTCGGGCGATAGCTCGCGCAGGGTGAGGGGAATACGCTCAAACTTGAAGCTCTTGATTTCAAGACCTTTGTCTTCGAGGTATTTGCTGATGGGGCCGTAGTTGGCGAAGTCGGCATAGATCATGATTTCGTCTTCGTCGCGAAAGACTTCGTCGATGTCGCAATCGATGAGTTCAAGTTCGAGTTCGTCCATGTCGATGCTGTCCTGCCAAGCGACGACGAAGGAGCATTTGCGCTCGAATAGGAAGTCGTTCATGCCCATGGTGCCGAGTTCGCCTTTGCCGCGGACGAATGCTGCGCGGAGGTTGGCGACGGTGCGCGTGGGGTTGTCGGTGGCGGTTTCGACAACGACAGCGATGCCGTGGGGTCCTTTGCCGTCGTAGACGACTTCTTTGTAGGCCGACCGGTCTTTCTCGGTGGCGCGTTTGATAGCGCGTTCGACGTTGTCCTTGGGCATAGACTCGCTCTTGGCGGTCTGCATGAGGAGACGGAGTCGGAGGTTGGAGGAGGGATCGGGGCCGCCGGCGAGGACGGCGAGTTCGATTTCCTTGCCGATTTTGGTAAAGGTGCGGGCCATGTGGCCCCAACGTTTGAGTTTGCGTGCTTTGCGATATTCAAATGCTCGACCCATAATGATAAGATATTATTGTTTTTAATGTTTAAGCTGGTTACGGAGGTAGGCCGTGCACTCTTCAAATGTCTTGAAGGTGTGCTCTTCGGGGATTACCTCGGGGATGACTCTCATGCGGGTGAGCATGTAGAGGGGTTGCGGCTGGATGATGGTCATCAGGACGGTAACACCACGGGCTTGGAGGTCTTTGACGGCTTCTTCCATTGCGTAGAGGCCGCTTTGGTCCATGAAGGAGACGAGTCGCATGCGGATGATGACGATTTTGGCGGTGGGTGGCACATCGGTCATCACTTCTTTGAATTTGGTGATGGAGCCGAAGAAGATGGGGCCATTGAGTCGTTGGATGTAGATGTGCTGGCGCATTTCGTCGGTGATGCCGCCTTCATCTTCCCAGGGGAGAGATTTGTCGAAATTGGGTTGCGGGGGTGCCGGCAATCCACGCCGGAGGTCGCTGTCGGTCATTACGGCTGAGCTGTAGCCTCCTTCGACGAGGTCGGAGGCACGCTTCATGAAGAGGACGCAGGCGATGACCATGCCGATGCCGACGGCGGTAAGGAGGTCGACAAAGACTGTGACGAAGAAGACGACGAGGAGCACGACGGCATCGGCTCGCGGTATCTTCAGCAGGTCGCGGAAACCACGGAAGTCGATGATGCCCCAACCAACGGTGATAAGGATACCAGCCAATACCGACAGAGGTACGTACTGGACGAGGCCGCCTAAGCCCAGAAGGATGGCCAGAAGGAGGAGGGCATGCACCATGCCGGAGAGCTGGGTGCGTCCACCGCTCTTGACATTAACGACGGTGCGCATGGTGGCACCGGCACCGGGGAGTCCGCAGAAGAGGCCGGCGATAGCGTTGCCAATGCCCTGCCCTATCAATTCACGGTTGCTGTCGTGCTTGGTCTTAGTGATATTGTCGGCCACAACAGAGGTGAGGAGGGTATCTATAGAGCCGAGTCCAGCCAGGGTCAATCCGGGGACGATAGCGGCCATGAGGATGGAGCCCCAATCAAGCCCAGCAAGCGATACCTTGCTGTTGGCGAAGAACGGCATAGGTATACCGGAGGGTATTTTGCCGATGACGGGCACGCCATCCATATTGATAAAGAGAGAGATAACGGTCATTACGAGGAGGGCCACCAGTGTGGATGGCACTTTTTTGGTAAGTAGGGGGAAAAGGTAGATAATCAACACAGTACCAAGACCAAGGAGGAGAGCTGTCAGGCTGATATGGGTGCACGCCTCGGGGAGGCCCATCAGCAGAGAGAGCATGGAGCCGCTACCGCTTTGGCCCAACAGAGGGTAGATTTGTTGCAGAATGATGATGACGCCGATGCCGCTCATGAAGCCCGAAAGGACAGGATAAGGGATGTAGCGGACATACTTGCCTATCTTGATGACACCGAAGAGGATCTGGAAAAGGCCGCAGAATATTGCCGCCAGAGCCATCGAGACCAATACGGCCGAGAAGCTGCCGCTGCCGGAGGAAGTCCATGCACCGGAGACGAGGGTGGCGGTGATGACGGTCATGGGCCCTGTGGGTCCGCTAATCTGGCTATGGGTACCGCCGAAGAGGGCTGCGAAGAAGCCCAGCAAGAGGGCACCGACGAGTCCGGCATATGCACCCATCGAGGCGGCCTCGGGGTCGTTGATGCCGCTAAAAGCTTGTATGCCAAAGGCGAGGGCCAGAGGCAGAGCGACGATACCAGCTGTGATGCCGCCGAAGATGTCGCCCTTGAGGTTGTTAAATTTTATCATGGTTGCATGTATTTAATCTAAGATCCAATAGGTGATGCTTGTGCAAAGTATACCCAACCCTGCGCCGGCCAGCACGTCGCCGGCCCAATGGCGGTTGTTATAGATACGCATGGCTCCAACGAGGGCAGCAGTGGCATAGCCCATAATAGCAATCCAGGGATAGTTCTCACCGTATTCGCGACGAAGAATCTCGGCACCGGTGAAAGCAGTGAAAGTGTGACCGCTGGGAAAACTATTGAAAGTTGACTCGTCAGGTCGCTGGATGGCTAAACCATACTTGGCGACATTGAGGACAGTGGCACCGAGCAGGTAACTGCCCCCTTCGAGCAGAGCCAAACGCCAGAAGGAGTGGCGACCTTTGATGCCACAGAGGTTCAGTGCCACGGGTGCAACAGCCGGTAAATATTGCAGATAGTCGTCGAAGGGCTGACGGATATGGCCGTCGGACTGGACGTTGTCGCGCAGAGCAACGGCTTGCGTCTTAAGGTAAGGATTATAAGTGAATAAAGAGCCGCTGGCAATCAGAGTGGTACCGATGGCTGGGGATAGTAGAGGTTCGCGGATAGCGGATGCTGTGTCCCATTGTGCCCTGACGGGTACAATGGCTACAAGCATCAGTATAACCAACATCCGCCTCATAGGGTAAGTGTGCCGTTTTTGAGGACAGGTACTACGGGACAGGTGTCCTGTTTGAACGCAAAGGGTATGTCAACTTCAGCACCAAGACGCTGCAAACGAAGCACATGTGAAGCATTGGCGCAGTAGGACAACGGGTCGCCATTAGTGGCTTTCCAGAGGGCTGAAGTCATGGCGGCAGCATCGCCATGAGGTTGGGCGGCATTGCCGAGGGCTTCTATCAGAGCTCCCGCCACCAAGGTGTCTTCAAGACAGAAGTCGTTTTTCCAGCCACTACAGAGGAGTACAACATCTTGAGCATCACGTTGCAAGCGGGCTGCCAATGCGTGTATGTTGGCGAAGGCCCCCACCAGCGTCAGGTCGGCATCGGCGGCCCTGAGAATGGATACAGTACCATTGGTGGTGCTGTAGGCAATACGTTGGCCAGCAAGATTGTAGCGTAGATACTCTGTCGGAGAATTGCCATATTCTGCACCTGCCACCTTTTCCCCATTGCGTTCGGCTGCCAGATGATAGCCAAGGGGTCGATAAACCTCCAACGCCTCAAGGTTGTCCAGTGGTACCACTTCGATACAGCCGGCTTGGAAAGCGGCACAAATGGCAGTGGTGGCCCGCAGGACATCTATTGCCACAGTGGTATGGTGCTCTGTCAGCGTGCGGTAAGGGTAAAGTGCGGGAGATAAGGATACCTCAATTCTCATTCGTCTTCAATAGTTCGACGCCCCCATTGGGGTTGATATTCAGATTAAAATACTCCGGGTGGGAGACGGTGTAACGTTCAATACCCGCCCCCCGACTACGACTGCCAGAAGGAATGTCCCTGAGAACGTACATATTAACCAGTTCGACCAGGCGGCATCGCTGTGCCGTTTCAAGGTCGCAACCATATTTTTCGGCAAAGGCTATATCTTCGCCAAGGGGCTTAGGGTTGCCTTTGAAGTCGGTCCACAATTGCTTCGAGGCTTTAACAAAGACGTGCATCACCTCGTTGCCGGTGCGTGTTGAGCGGAGTGCGTATTCGATTTCAGCCGCCCAGGGGTTGCCACCTTCGTTCCAAGAATGCAGGGTGATGAAGAGCACTGCGTCGATGCCAAGTTGGTCGTAGTAATCGTTGATATTGTCGTTGCGCAGTTGTTTACCCGTGCGGGTCTCGGTGGCTGCAAGTTGTGCCGACGCGAGTGGACCAAGAGCGTAATAGCCTTTGAGTATCAAAGGGTCGGAAGCAGTAAGGAATAGATGTTTGGTGGCGGTGTTGAGGGAGGCGTTATAGAGGGAGTCGTCGAGCGTGCGCATAGGATGCCTGAGGGAATGGTCGACAAGCGGCGCAATGTAGATCGTCTGGGGTCTCTCTTTATAGACTTCGTCGTAGTGGGTCAGTTTTTTTTGTCCTTTACATCCGGAAAACAGGAGTGCGGCGGTGGCTATCACCCATACGAATTTCCTCATTTTTTGCCTCCTTTCTTGCTCTGTTGGGCTTTGCGTTCGGCAGCTTTTTTCTGGCGTTCCTTTTTACGCTGTTTCTCGAGGCGTTTTTTCTCTTTCTGAGCTATTTTCTTGGCCTTTTCTTTCTCCTTCTTGGCTTTCTCGCGTTCTATTTTTTGCTGTTTTCGGTCATCGATCTTTTTCTGCTTGGCGGCGGCGACAGAATCCTGGTGCGCCTGCCGCAGTCTCTCGGTTTCAGCCTGTTGTTCGGCGAGCATCTCGCGTTTCTGGTTGGCGGTGAGACGGATGGGATACTCCACCGAGTCGGAGGGGGTCTGCTTGCCGATCCATTCCAGGTCGGTGCTGTCAATGACTGAAGGGACCCGAGGCAGCGGGTTGAGTGCGGTGATGGAGTCGTAGGCCCACTTTGCCAGAATGGTTCTGTCGATGGTGTCACCGGGAAGGGTGAGCGTGTCGGTCATCATTTCCGGTACCATCCGTTGCTTGATGCGCAGGACGATACGTCGGCTTTGTGGGAAGGCCTTGATTTCGGTGTTGAACATACGGCTTGCCATTTCCTTATGCCCCATCTGGGATAACGCCACCCCACAGTCGGCATAGAGGCCGGGGTGGAGCGTGTCTGCCTTGATAGCTTCGTTGATGGCATCAGCATAGGAGGTGGCGAGGGAGTAGAGCGTGCCGTAGGTGGCTTGTGTCTGATAGGTCAGAACCTGTTCGCGGGGCATGCCCTTGTATTGTCCGGAACAGGCGGCGAGCAATAGCGCTGTCGCGAGGAGAGCGATTGCCTTTCCCTTGTCCTTTTTCCTCTGTCCTATTCCCATATTCCGTATTTCATTTTCACTTTCAACAAAAAAGGCGAGGGCCTGTAAGCCGGGTTCTGTCGTGTTCTATCATTAATCTACTACCGCCGTCGCCGACGGTCTCTATCGACCTACCCCCCAACGAATTGGTTTTCGGGCGAGCCGGCCCTTATGCGTTGGTATATGTGGTCTTTCAGCCCATGAGGCTTGCCATCGCCACTGTCACCAGTGTACGTCGTGAGCTCTTGCCTCGCGTTTTCACCCTTACCACCTTGAAGCTCAAGCCTCAAAGGGGCGGTATCTTTTCTGTGGCGCTTGCTGTCACCCGTGGCGGTTGTTATCCAAACACGGGTGCCTTCCCGTTAGGAAGCATGGTGGCTCGTGCTGCCCGGACTTTCCTCTCGGCATTGCTGCCCAGCGATAGAACGACCCTCGCTGCTTTTTCAGGCTGCAAAAGTACAACTATTTTTCCAAACGGAAAAATAATTCTGCTTACTACCTTATCTTATGATGGTTACGGTTCCTTTTTCCTCACGCAACACACCCTCGCTGTCGCGGAAACGGGCCACCCAGACGTATGTTCCCTGCGGCAGATGTTGTCCGTCGTAGGTGGCATCCCATCCGCGGTTGATGTCGGTGGAGGAGAAGACCTGGCGTCCGCCGCGGTTGAAGATGTAGAGGTGCAGGTCAGACACGGGCGACGCCGCCGACAGGCGGAATATCCTGTTCTGTTCGTCGTCGCTCGACGGCATGATGACGTTCGGGGCCCACAGGGTGTTGCTCTGCTGCGTGGCAACAGTTTGATTTGAAAGCTTGTAGCCGGTAGATTGCAGCGGCTGCGGGCTGTCGGTTGCGGGCGGGTTCTCTTCGGTCTTGCTGGCTTCGAAGTCGGGTTCTGGCGTTGACGATTGATTGTTGACAGCTGGCAGTTGGCGGTTGGCGGTTGGCGGCACAACGGCTGACACCGCATTCGGCTCGCCGCTCGCCGTATTGTTTTCCGCCATCTGACTTTCCGCTACTGGCGGCAGCTGGATACTGGTAGCAGATGACTGGTCGGTCACATGCTCACGGCCGATGGGTGTCCTTGTATCGGGCTCAGGGCTGACGGTTGCCGGTTCGACGGCCGTCGTGGTGGGGCTGGAGGTTGTAACCTGCTGGTGGTATGACGGTTGAGGGCTGACGGCTGAGGCCTGAGGACCAGATGCCGACCTCCGGGTTCCGAGTTCCATGGCAGCAGCCACTCCAGCAACCACCAGGAGCACGCCCGCTGCCACCCCGCCCACGCGCATCCAGCGGCGGCGACGGAGGCGGCGCTCTATTCTCTCAAACATTCCCTCGTCGGGATCCACGTTATACTTCTTCAAATCAATCATATCCATTGTTTCATTCTTCGTTTCTCGATACCCTCAGTTCTGCACGCAAGGCGGCACAGGCCCTGGAGTAGAGAGCCCTCACGTTCACCTCCGTGCAGTGCAGTTTCTGCGCAGCTTCCTTGTAGCTGTATTCCTCGACGGCCACGAGGTTGAAGACCACCTGTTGCTGCGGGGCGATACGTTGCAGGGCCAGCACAATCTCCTCGCTGCCAAAGGGGTCGGCGGGCCATACAGCGGCATCCACTCCCCCTTCCGTCTCGGCCATCGGCAACCGCTGACGGCGGAAATGCCGCAGACACTCGTTGACCATCACACTCCGCACCCACGCCGCCGTCTTTTCGGCATCCTTCAGCTGGCCGATGTGCTCAAAGACCCTGACAAAGCCGTCCTGCACCAGGTCGCGAGCCTCCTCCCTGTTCCGCACATAGCGCATACACACACCCATCGCCATCGGCGCCAAGCGCTCATACAGTTCACGTTGCGCCTGCCGCTGGTGCCGTCGGCACCCTTCCACAATCTCTGTATACTCTCCTGCCATGTTTTTTTTCGCACTTATAGATGCACTGTGAGACTCAAATGTTGTCAGATTAACATTTTTTAATAGTATGCACTTCGATCTTCAAGCGACTTCGGACCGCCAATCGTCCGTCTTTCATCGGACCACCCTCGGACCATCATCGGACCATCCTCGGACCATCCCCGGACCAAGAGCGGAGCAAAAGGTTATGTCGGGATATGAGACTCTTAGGTTTTAGGGTTCTTGGAATCAATGACTTGCAGCACGGAGACGTATTCGTCGGCCACGGAGAAGCGGATTTCCCACTGGCTGTAGCGGATGGCGTAGACGCGGTTTGCGTCGTTTTGGTACTGGGGGCGAGGGTCTTGCAGGAGGCATTGGGTGACGGCGTGCCTGTCGGCTGGCGGCAGGAGGAGCAGGAGGCCGTGGTCGTCCACTATACCCTGGAGGGGTGTGGGAGGGGTGTGGGCGAAGCCGCTCCGTGCCAATGGGTGGCTGTCGGCGTAAGGGATGTAGGGTTTTATGTCGAGTATGGGGGTGCCGTCGACGAGGTCGGCACCGGCTATGTGGAGGAGGGGCCCCAAGGTTGGTGATTGTTCCACTTGCAGTAGGCGGACGCTGGAGAGTCCGATGGCGTTGGGGCGGAAGGGGCTTCGGGTGGCGAAGACCCCTACCCTTTTGTTGCCGCCCAAGCGGGGCGGGCGGACGGTGGGCTTGAAAGCCGGTTGCCGGCAGTCGGCAGTTGACTGTGTGGGGTTGGCAGAGGCTAAGTGGAAGAGCCAGATGAGCCAGATGTATTCGAACTCTTCGAGGCCGCGCACGGCTTCGGAGACGCGGTACTGGGGTTCGAAGACGATGCGGGCGGTGCTGTCCACGAGTCCCGCTTGCCGCGGTATACCGAATTTGTCTTTGAAGGGTGATTCTATGTGGGCTATCGGGGACATAGGCGGCTGGTGGATGGTAGCTGGTAGCTGATAGCTGGTAGCTGGGAGCGAGTAGTCATGGTCAACCATAAGCTTCCAGCTACCAGCTACCAGCTACCTGCTTATGTTACGCCATACGGCGTCGAAGTCGGCTTTGTTTTTGAGCAGGGTGTTGGGGATGTCGAGGGAATAGGGGCAGCGGCTTTTGCAGAGGTTGCAGTGGACGCAGAGGTCTATCTTGTCCATTTCGCGGCGCCAGGAGTCGGTGACGTAAACGCTGTGCGGGGCGCGTTGGAGGAAGAGGCTCATGCGGTTGCAGTCTTGTATTTGGATGCCGACGGTGCAGGGTTGGCAGTAGCCGCAGCCGCGGCAGAAGTCGCCGGAGAGCTCACGGCGGTCTTTTTCGATCAGTTGCAGCATATCTGCTGTCAGCGCCGGCGGGTTGTCCTGATAGGACAGCCATTCGTCGAGCTCGGTTTCTTTCTGTATGCCCCAGATGGGGGCCACCTCGTATTGTGCCAGCCAAGCGTAGGCGGCGGCGGAGTGGGTGATGAGGCCACCGCTGAGGCCTTTCATGCAGATGAAGCCCATATCAGAGGCGAGAGTGCGTTGCACGATGTCGATGTCGGCTTGCGAAGCCAGGTAGCTGAAGGGGTATTGGAGGGTTTCGTAGAGGCCGCTTTCGATGGCTTCCACGGCCACGCGCTGACGGTGGTTGGTGATGCCGATATGCAGCACTTTGCCCTCACTCACAGCTTGTTCCATTGCCTCGTAGAGTCCGCTGCCGTCGCCGGGTTTGGGGCAGAACGGGAGGTTGTGGAACTGGTAGAGGTCGACATGGTCAGTGCGCAGCAGGCGCAAGCTGGTTTCGAGGTCTTTGCGGAAACCCTCGGCGGTTGTGGCACCTGTTTTGGTGCTAATTATCACCTCGTTGCGGCGGCCTTCGAGGGCGATGCCGAGCTTCTCCTCGCTGTCGGTGTAGAAGCGGGCGGTGTCGAAGTAGTACATGCCGCCGTCGAGGGCGCGGCGGACGAGCCTGACGGCGTCGGCCTGGCTGATGCGTTGTATGGGGAGGGCCCCGAATCCGTTGCGCGGCACGACGAGGCCGCTGCGTCCAAGTCTTACTTTCTGCATATTTCTTCTTTTAGTGCGTTTACGAAATCGTAGATATCCTGTTCGGTGGTGTCGAAGGAGCACATCCAGCGCACGATGTCGGCGTCTTCGTCCCAATCGTAGAAGAAGTACCGTTGCTGCAGTCTTTTCCAGACCTCGCGCGGCAGCTGGGCGAAAACGCTGTTTGCCTGCACGGGGTACATGATTTTCACTCCTTCCACTTTTTCCACCTCGGCGCACAGCAGCCGGGCCATGAGGTTGCTGTGCAGGGCGTTGCGGCGCCACATGCCGCTTTCAAGGTAGCATTCCATCTGGGCTGCCATGAAGCGCATTTTGCTGCCGAGTTGCGTCATCTGTTTGCGGCGGTACTTGATGTCGATATCGAGTGCTGAATTTAAAAGGATGCAGCTTTCGCCCATGATCAAGCCGTTTTTGGTGCCGCCGAAGCTGAGGGCGTCCACGCCACAGTCTGTGGTCATTTGCCTGAAGGAGCAACCCATAGCCACAGCTGCATTTGCCAGCCGAGCGCCGTCGAGGTGCAGGTACATGCCGTGAGAGTGCGCCAGGTCGGCCAGTGCCTTGATTTCTTCGAGGGTGTAGAGTGTTCCGAGTTCGGTGGGCTGACTGATGCTGATGGCTCGTGGCTGGCTGTGGTGTTCGAAGCCGAACCCGTGCAGGCGGGTTTTGACGAGGGCTGGTGTCAGTTTGCCGTCGGGGGTGGCGACGGTCAGCAGGCGGCATCCCACCACACGTTGCGGCGCACCGCATTCGTCGACGTTGATATGCGCCGTTTCGGCACAGACCACGGCCTCGTGGCTGCGGCACATGGCGTCGATGGAGAGCACGTTGGCTCCCGTGCCGTTAAACACGAGATAGCTACGGGCCTGGTCGCCGAATTCCTTTTTGACCAAGGCTTTCAACCGCGCTGTTATTTCGTCGTCGCCATAGGCCAGTGCGTGTGCATCGTTGGCGCGTTGCAGAGCTTCCAGCACTTCGGGGCTGAAACCAGAATGGTTGTCGCTTCCAAATCCTCTTTGCATATAGTAATCAATTCATTAAGAATAATTCAACTGTCTGTCGGCAACTGCAAAGATACGAAAAAAGTGGAGAGTGGAGAGAGGAAAGTGGGGATATCCTGCATAAAAAGGGTGAGAGCGCCCATTCGGACGCTCCCACCACAATGAAAAAAACAAGTATTATGAAAAAGATTTACTTCTGCTTCTGCGCGGGGTTGTAGAAGACAAACTGACCGTCGATGACATCGATGATGATGGATTCGTTGGAGTGGATCTTTCCTTCGAGGAGTTGTCGACTCATCTCGTTGAGTATCTCGCGCTGAATGACACGTTTGACCGGACGTGCACCCATAGCGGGGTCGAAGCCTATCTCGGCCAGATGGTTGACAGCCTCGTCGGTGGCGGAGATGGTGATCTCGTTCTGCTCCAGCATCTTGGCCACAACCTTCAACTGTATGCGCACGATGTCGCGTATCTGGCTCTGCGTGAGAGGCTGGAACATGATGATCTCGTCGATACGGTTCAGGAACTCGGGACGTATGCGCTGTTTGAGCAGCTCCATGACGGCTTCCTTCGTCTCGTCAAGCTCGTAGGGCGTAGGCATCTGCTTCTGATCCAGCTTTTCGCGGATGATGTCGGAGCCCATGTTGGAGGTCATGATGATGATGGTGTTCTTGAAGTCGCAGGTGCGGCCTTTGTTGTCGGTCAGACGACCGTCTTCGAGCACTTGTAGCAAGATATTGAACACGTCGGGGTGAGCCTTCTCGATCTCGTCGAAGAGGACAATGGAGTAAGGTTTGCGGCGGACGGCCTCGGTCAGCTGGCCGCTCTCGTCGTAGCCCACATACCCTGGAGGCGCACCGATGAGCCGGCTGACGCTGTGGCGTTCCTGATACTCGGACATATCAATACGGACCATCATATTCTCGTCGTCGAAGAGCACTTCGGCGAGTGCTTTTGCAAGTTCGGTCTTGCCGACGCCGGTGGTGCCGAGGAAGATGAAGGAGCCGATGGGTCGCTTGCCGTCAGAGAGGCCTGCACGGGAGCGGCGGACGGCGTTGGCGATGACAGAGATGGCCTCGTCCTGGCCCACAACACGTTTATGCAGTTCGTCTTCGAGATGCAGCAGGCGTTCGCGTTCGCTCTGCAGCATGCGGGTGACGGGGATGCCGGTCCACTTGGAGACGACTTCGGCGATCTGCTCGCTGTCCACCTCCTCATTAATCAGAGCGCCAGAGGCCTGCATCTGCTTCAGTTGCAGTTTGAGGTCCTGCACTTTCTTTTCGGCCTCCTTGATGCGTCCGTAGCGCAATTCGGCCACGCGGCCGTAGTCGCCCTGCCGTTCGGCCTGTTCAGCCTCGAACTTAAAGGACTCAATGTTCTTCACCTCGGCTTGGATGGCCTCGACAATCTGTTTTTCGTTCTGCCAACGGGCTTTCATTTGGTCGCGCTGTTCACGCAGACCGGAGAGTTCCTTGTCAATCTGGGCTATCTTGTTCTGATCGTTTTCGCGCTTGATGGCTTCGCGCTCGATTTCCAGCTGGCGTATGCGGCGCTCTATCTCGTCGAGTTCCTCAGGCACCGAGTCGATCTCTAAGCGTAACTTAGCGGCAGCCTCATCAATCAGGTCTATGGCCTTGTCTGGCAGGAAACGGTCAGAGATATAGCGGTGGGAGAGCTCGGCGGCAGCGATGATGGCTTCGTCCTTGATACGGACACGATGGTGCACCTCATAGCGCTCCTTCAGACCACGCAGGATGGAGATGGTGTCAGGCACCGATGGTTCATCGATGAGGACGCTCTGGAAACGGCGTTCGAGGGCTTTGTCTTTCTCGAAATACTTTTGGTATTCGGCCAGCGTGGTGGCACCGATGGCGCGGAGTTCGCCACGTGCCAACGCAGGCTTGAGGATATTGGCGGCATCCATTGCACCTTCGCCACCGCCGGCACCGACGAGGGTATGAATTTCGTCGATGAAGAGGATGATCTCGCCATCGGCCTCGTTGATTTCACGGATGACGCTCTTCAAGCGCTCCTCGAACTCGCCCTTGTATTTGGCGCCGGCTATCAGGGCACCCATGTCGAGGCTGTAGATTGTCTTGCTCTTCAGGTTTTCTGCCACGTCGCCGCTGACGATACGTTGCGCCAGCCCTTCGGCGATAGCCGTCTTGCCGACGCCGGGTTCGCCGATAAGGATGGGGTTGTTTTTTGTCCTACGGGAAAGGATTTGCAGCACACGCCTAATCTCCTCGTCACGACCAATGACGGGATCCAGCTTGCCGGCTTGAGCCAGCTGGTTGAGGTTCTTGGCATACTTGCCGAGAGCGTTCATGGTCTGCTCCTGGTTTTGGCTCGTCACCTTGCTGCCCTTGCGCAGGTCGGCGATGGCAGCTTGGAGACCTTTCTCGCTGCAGCCAGCGTCCTTCATCAACTGAGCCACGCGGTCGCGGCCGCTCACCAATCCCAGCAGCAGATGCTCGACGCTGACAAACTCGTCGCCCATCTTGGTTGCCCGTTGCGAAGCAGCGACAAGCGCCTGATTAGCATCGTTGCTCAGGTAGACCTGTCCGCCACTGACATGCGGCTGACTGTTCAAAATGTCGTCCACTTGCTGCGTCAGCCGCGGGAGGTTCACCTCCATCTTTTTCAGCAAGTAAGGAGTCACATTCTCATCCTCGGCCAACAGCCCTTTCAGCAAGTGGGCCGTCTCGATGGTAGGATGTTGCTGTCCGAGGGCGATTTCCTGTGCCTTTTGGACAGCCTCCTGTGCTTTGATTGTGAAATTATTCAGATTCATATCTTTTAAGGTTTTAGGTTTTTCTCAACTACCCATAGAAGAACAACAATCATACCAACCGGTGGGTGGACTGACAATTTGTCAGTTTTCGACTGCCAAATTGCATCTTGGGCAACAAAGAGGCACCACAAAGGAATGATTTTAAACCTTTCGGCCAAAGGGCCTTATATTGCATGGTGTCCAGTCGCGACAAAGGACAAACGTCAAATCAACATCAAAACAAACAAACAAAAAAAAAAAGAAAGGAAACAACATTATGGCAAAAAGCAATTACAACAGTCTCAACCTATGGCGTGGCCGCATCGCCGGCCAGGTGTACAAAGCGGTGCGCGGCAAACAGGTCATCTCGACCTATGTGCCCGGACGGAACCCCAACACGATGGCACAGCAACTGGTGCGAGCCAAGTTGACCGTCGTGGCGAAACTGACCCGTGTATTCCGCTACGTGATACGCCTTGGTTTTGCCGAGGATGCCGGCAGCAAGCGTTCGATTCCGATAGCCCGCTTTGTCAAGCACAACTTTGGCAACATCAGCGGTGACAGTCCCGATATCGTCAGCCTGGACCCGAGCAAGATTATCCTTGCCGAAGGCAGCCGGACCGGAGCCACCTTCAATCCGGTCCTCGACATTGACACGCAGCCTGGCGAAGTTGTCATCGGCATCACCAATGCCGTGAGCCCTTACGAGGACGAGCAGGAGGACCTGGTCTTCGGCGTTCTCTACGCTCCCGACCTCAAACAGGCCATCCTCTCAGAAGGCGTGGCACGCACGTCGAACAAGATCCGCATGGCGTTGCCTACCGACTGGACCGGCATCGAGATCCATGCCTATGGCTTCGTCATCGGCGGACAGAACCTGCAGGCATCCCCCTCGCGCTACATAGGCCATGTCAACCTTGACTGAGTGATGCGGAGGCATCCGGATGCAGAAAAGCCCCGACGGTTTCCCGTCGGGGCTTTTTCTTTGCCATTTCAATATAATAATAAAGGTAACCCGTTGGCGGAATAAACCAGAGCATATTTGACTCTGTCAATCGCGCTGTCTCCGTATTTTTCGAGGTGGTTGCACATAAGGCGATAAGAGTCTTTGGTTTTGGGCTTGACATTTGCGGACGTGGCATAGGCTTTGGCATATTGCAGCAGACTGATGGACGGTCTCTCCTCAGCTTGTCCGTTGCCGAGACTGGCGGAGTATTGGTAATGAGCACCAGATGAAAAATCGTCGGAAGACAGACAAATGCTGAGTTCCCCTGTGGACGTATATTGGATAGAGACCACAGAAAACTGGAAATCGGAGTCAATCTTAATATCCACAATGTCAATTGTTTATATTGCACACCTGTTTAAAAGTCGGAAATAAAGATACAAAAAGTTGTCTAATTGAAAGAAAATTAGTTTTTTTGCAACGAAGAAAAAGCAACAATAATGCAACAGGATTACACCATATTATCGGGGAAAAATGCCATGTCAGAAAGCGGCATTTTGAAGGTGTATTTTGATACTTTTTCTTCAAAAAGTGGACTTTGGACAACTTTTATAAACAACTACAAACAAAGTTGTTCCATCAACTTTAAGTGCTGTTCTTTGCCGGTGAAAGTGTACTGGCCAAGGCGGGGGTCGAGGTTGTTCTGAATGTCCACCCAGTCTTCACCGTAGGGCAGGTAGTTGAGCGTCTGGATGACGCCGCCGTGATAGGTCAGATAGGCTGCGATGCCGCCCTCTTCTCCCCGTTCCATAAAGGCTTGGAGCCGATTGGCTGCGCCAACGCAGCTTTGGCTCGGAAAAGCAAGTAAACTTGCTCTTCTCTCGCTTTGAGCAGCTACGTCCTCGGTCCAGCAGAGGAAGCGCCTGTTCTCAAGCTGGCCACGCGCGTTGTCAGTTCTGCGCGTTCCTCTGGAACTTGCACCATTGCCGTTTGCTCCACTTCGGTCGCAGGCCGTTCGCATCCGCTCAGGCAGGAAAACAAAGGGGTAATACCGCATGGTTTTCGTGCGGTTTAGAGGTGTGTGGGGGTATGCTAAAGAGGTCATAATGTTTAGAGTTTTTTGGCAACCTTTCCGTCGGGGCTGGGATTGGCGTGAAAACTAAATTGTAGCCAGCTTTTGTGGGACACTTCAGTGTCTGCCCCCTATTCATTTCTTTTATTTTTCGTGGGAGGTGTCGATGTACTTATCGCCATTGAGATTTACAGATGAATAGATATTTTCCCCACAGAAATGCTCTACCATTAGCCACCGGTTTTCGAAAAGTAGCTCTACTGGTTGAAATAGTGGAGTATTTATTGGAGCAAGTGGTGACAGCTCGAAATAATAAACTTCCCCAACTTTTAGAGATTTACCTTTATAATTAGGTTTATCCATCAAAGAGAGGACTTGTTTGCATCTTAATGGAGAGTCCGACATATCATCCAAAAAAAACACAACAACACCAAATTCTTTTTCTTTCCATATTTCTTTAACACGGAAATTACCCTTTAAGGTCTTAGGGTCAGCAATGTCGGGGTGTTCATTTTTCCATGCATCGCACAAAGAGTCTTGTAGTCTTTTCTTATAGCCAAATGCTTCTTCTGAATATTCATCATTAGCATAGATGATAGGCCAACATGTGTAGCAGTTGTCTCGGGCAAGATATTCAGTACTAGTGCAGCTTGTTATTAGATTGCAAAAACAAATAGCAATTATTATGGTTAATTTTTTCATAATGAAACATGTAGAATTATTAATAAACAAACTATCATCTAAGGTATTCGGATTTTAATTTTATTTTTCCATTGGTTCCAGGACCAAATTCTGCCCAAAAAATGGAATTGGCTTTTGCATGCGCCATATTGTAATCAGAACTGTTCATTTCTAACTTCCTATCAAATTTTCTGGCCAATAAACAGCCTTCAATTCCTTCCGAAAATTCGTGCAAGATAATTCTTCCTGGATATTTCTTTGATTCATCATCATTCCCACAGATAGCACCCAGTCTGTTGATATTTAGATATTGCACTCCTTCCACTCGAATTATTTTTCCTTTATCCTCTCGCTGCAAATCACTAGTGCCACCAAATAGTGTAGGGTTCCCTGGTTGCATTTTTTCATGATCTGTCTCCATAATCTTGATAACACATATATTATTAGGGTTTTCGATTATTTCCTTAATGTATTTGTCTGTATGGGTCTTGATCTCTGAACCAGGAAGATCGGTATTTAAAGTAAGATAGCCCTTCTCATCACATTGGAAGGTTAATTTACTATATTGATGTAAATAGTCCAAAACCTTTTGTCTTTGATCTTCTGTGCCATCCAGACGTATGCTATCTCCGCTGGGGTCCGTTAACTTAATCGGGTTCCAAGCGCAGTATGCATACGGAGATATGAAGGGATATTTGGATGCATATCTGTCAACGGAGATGAACGACGTCATCAAGCTATGATCCATGTACCTCGCGCCGAAGTAGCCGTAGCCGGTTTCCTCGTCGCGTTCTTTCCCGGTGAAAACGATGGGGTAAAACCGCATAGTTTGAGTGCGGTTTACCCCTTCGGTTTTATATGCTTGTCGGTTCAATTAGTTTATTCTTTTGAGGGGGAGGAGGACGGGTACCTATTCCTTGTCGCCCAATTGCCATACAATGGCTCTTTATCACAAATTACGGTTTAGCATATTTGGCTACGGAATCACAATATTGCAGATGTAGCATGGGATCTTTTAAGTCTGCGTCGTACTTACCATTGTAGATTTCCGTAAGCCATTCCGCTGCAACAAATTTTGTCAGAGCATCAGCAGCAGTGTCGCACATGGCTTGCAACAACAATCTTTCCGCCTCTCTTACTATGGCCGAATCTACTGCAATTATATTATTGTCAACATCAATAAAATAATACGAAACAAAATCTGTCGCAGCATCAGAACTACCATCTCTAATTGCAAATATATAGCAATACAATAGATAATCTCTATGAGAGAGTGGACAATTGTCATATCCTTTCCGCAACTTAAAATGTTCTATATTACATTTCAAATAAGCGCTGTCGTCTCCAGAAATAACCATACAATCCATTGGGGTTAATGATTCTGATATGGGAAGCAACTGGGTCAACTCTTTTTGCAATTCAGCGTTCCTTCGCTTGTAATCATACCATTTATACAAGGAGTAACAAAGAATGCATAGTGCAGAAAAAAGCACTAGTATAAAAATGGTTCTGGCCTTATTATTCATTATGGTTTTGGATTTTTTCTAATACTTTGTTGATACCGCCCTGCCTGTTTATCCATGCTTGTGGAGCGCCTCTAAACGATGACACCTTTTCCCCATTAACATATATATTCCAGTTCTGGCGGGAGCCTTTTTTGGGGTTTTTAGCGGTTCCTATATTTTTCGCATTATCAATTGTGGTCTGACCATTTTTATTAATGCCAGCCCAAACCACACCTTCTGGAGCAATCACGACGGATGATTCCAATTCTTTTGATAACTGTTGGCCAAAACAATCTTCCCCTTGACCGGTATTGCAGGAATACAGAATTATTATTGTCGATTTGCCCTTTTCTAAATTGTCCACGTATAGGGAAGAGCCATCTGTCATGTTTGTTATCCTATCCGCCATTTGCTTTGCTGTCAGAGGTTTAGTTACTTCGCCATTTCCGGTGGACGTTTGCATCTCTTTGGAAGAGCCATGCATGGCGATGGCTAGTACATGTGGACTGTCTCCAATGTTTCTAATACATTCCCCAAGTCTTTGATTTTTTCTGTTCTGTTCAGCATCTAGAGTTCTGCATGCGAATGAGATGATTGTATCTAGACCATCCGGATCAACCAACTTTACGGGATTCCAAGCACAATACGCATATGGCGAAATGCTCGGGTACTTGTCTGCCATCGGGTCGACGGAGAGCCACATGGTCATGAGCTCGTGGTCCATGTACCTCGCCCCGAAGTAGCCATAGCCGGTCTCCTCGTCGCGTTCTTTCCCGGTGAAAGTGAATCTTTCCTGATATCCTGCCGGATGTTGATCAACAAAAGGTTGGCCAAAGGGTAAGTATTGCAGGTGTTGAACGGGATTGCCGTCACCATCCGTTATCCAACTGGCTCCGCCAAGATGGTCGCTGTGATAGAAAAACACTTCGGGTTCTTCCGGAGGATAGCTCGGTGCTGACGGATGGCTGGGCCAAGATAAGTTTTCAATAATCTTGTGTAGTTTCCATGGCTCAATTTTTATCTCAGCATGTAAATGCAGTGGGATTTTATCCCTGTTGAACTTATATGCCTCGTCCAGTATTTCCCCGTCGATGCGTACAATATCCAGTTTCTCTGGCTTTCGATATTCGTATTTGTTAATTCTCTCCCATATATGCCAGAATAAATGATCTGTTCTGCGCGCCATTTGATCGTTGCGAATAATACATGAGGTATCATGACTCAATCCGCCACTGCCAAGACGTGCCGCCACGCGCTTGCGGATGTCCTCGCACAGGCCGGCGGTGTACTTGCGGCGGTCGTTGTACTGTCGGCGTGAAATCAGGTTCGGCATAAGCTCTGTGTGGCTTTTCGGCATCGAGAACAGGCGGCTCTCGCTGTCGATGCTTTCCGTCTCGGCCGTCAACGCCAGCGCGATAACCTCAAAGTCGGAGAACTTGGGGACGACACCCCGTCGTGGCATATTGCCGTGCCCGCCCGCCAAATCTTTTGAGATATGCTTGTTATTTAATTCCGCCAACGGGTAAAGGTATTACTTATCCATTGTATAAAGGAACTCTTCGTTGGTGCGAGTGTTGCGCATCTGCTTCTGCAGGAACTCCATAGCCTCGAGGGGGGTGAGGTCGGTGAGGTGGTTGCGGAGGACGACGCTGCGTGCAAGAATGTCGGGTTTGACGAGCAGGTCGTCGCGACGGGTGCTGGAGGCGGCAAGGTCGATGGAGGGATAGACACGCTTGTTGGAAAGACGGCGGTCGAGTTGCAGTTCCATGTTGCCGGTGCCTTTGAATTCCTCGAAGATGACGTCGTCCATCTTGGATCCTGTCTCGGTGAGAGCGGTAGCGATAATCGTCAGGCTGCCGCCGCCTTCGATGTTTCTGGCAGCGCCGAAGAAACGTTTGGGTTTCTGGAGCGCATTGGCTTCAACGCCACCGGAGAGCACCTTGCCGGAGGCCGGCTGGACGGTGTTGTAAGCGCGCGCCAGACGCGTGATGCTGTCGAGGACAATCATCACGTCGTGGCCGCACTCAGTGAGGCGTTTGGCCTTTTCGAGCACGATGTTGGCGATGCGCACATGGCGGTCGGCGGGCTCGTCGAAGGTAGAGGCAATCACCTCGGCTTTGACAGAGCGCTGCATGTCGGTCACTTCCTCGGGGCGTTCGTCGATGAGCAGGACCATCAGGTAGACCTCGGGGTGGTTGTAGGCGATGGCATTGGCGACCTCCTTCAAGAGAGTGGTTTTACCGGTCTTAGGCTGGGCGACTATGAGGCCGCGCTGACCTTTTCCGATGGGAGTGAAGAGGTCGATGATGCGTGTGGAGAGGGTTTCTTGCGGGTGGCCGGTGAGGGTGAACTTCTGGTCGGGGAAGAGGGGTGTGAGGCTTTCGAAGGGTATGCGGTCGCGGACACGCTCGGGCGAGAGGCCGTTGATTTCGAGAATCTTCACCATGGGGAAGAACTTGTCGCCTTCGCGAGGAGGGCGGACGGTGCCGCGGAGGGTGTCGCCGGTTTTGAGGCCATAGTTGCGGATTTGCTGCGGGCTGATATAGATGTCGTCGGGGCTGGAGAGGTAGTTGTAGTCGCTGGAACGGAGGAAGCCGTATCCGTCAGGCACAATCTCAAGGACACCTTCAGACTCGATGACGCCTTCGGTTTCGAAGGCGTAGTGTTTCTTCTTCGATTGTTTGTCGCCGGTGCGCTCGGGTTCTTTCTTTTCTATTATATTATTGTTCTGCGGTTGCTCGACGGGTGCGGGTGCCACCTGCGGGGCGGGAGTTTCGGCCACGGGTGTTTTTTCGGTGGGGGCAGCGTCTTGATTGGCTTCCGGTTTGGTTTCGGGCGCCGGTTCCTGCTGGGTGGGCAGTGGATTTTTGCGCGGCCGGCCGCGCTTGCGTTTGGCCGGTGCCTGAGCGGGGGCCTGTGGTTCCACGGAGGGTTCCGAGGGCTGGGGGTCCTGCTGGGGTTCGGTATCGTTTTTTTCGCGGCGGAAGAGGAAGCGTCCTTCTGGCGAGAGCACGTCGGGAATCTCGGGTACGGTGGGCATTTCCATGTCCATGATGTTGATTGGCGCTGGCATGGGGGCTACCTCTGTTATGGCCGGTTGGGGCATGGCGACGAACTCTTTAGGGCGGTTGGTGCCGGCATTGTCCTTTCTGTGATTGGCTCTTTTGTGCACTTCGGGGTTTTTGACCGATGACTCGGCGAGGAGTTGCGGTTTCATGTGCTGCCGGCGACGCTGGGTGTTGTCGGCCTGCAAGGATGCGGCTTCAGGGCCCGGGTTGGCGGCCTGATGGTCGAGGATGCTGTAGATGAGTTCTTGCTGGTTGAGGCGCGTGGCCTTTGAGACACCCATTTGGCGGGCGATGTCGATAAGCTCGATTTGGGCTTTGTTTTCTAACTCGGTTTTACTGAACATATAGTTTCGTTGGGTGATACAACTTGCGTTGTCAGGAAAAATATCATACTGGAAATCAGGGCTGTCAATCACACATTCGCTTCGGAGCCCTTTTGTTTTGACGGTGCAAAATTACACATTTTTCCGGAACTGAAAGAAAAAAAATGATTTTTCGGGCTCAATTTAAAAAAAAGGTGTATTTTTGCACCGTCGAAAGCGAACAATTATTAATCACATAACACCGTAAAAGACATGAACATTCCTGCAAATCTGAAGTATACCCAGGATGATGAATGGGTACGCGTAGAGGGCGAATTTGCCTATGTTGGTATTACAGACTATGCCCAGCACGAGCTTGGCGACATCGTTTTTGTCGATGTGACTTGCGAGGGCGACACAGTGGAAGCCGGCGAGCCTTTTGGCAGCGTTGAGGCTGTGAAGACTGTGGCTGACTTGCTGATGCCTGTGAAGGGTGAGGTGGTGGAGTTTAACGCCGACCTCGACGATGCCAGCGCTATCAATGCCGATCCTTATGGCAAGGGCTGGATTATCAAGGTGCGTCCGGAGAACATGGCTGACATCGACGCTTTGATGGATGCCGCCGCTTACACTGCCAAGATTGGTGCGTAAGACGCGTTGAGACGTTGAGACGTTGAGTAAAAAAAGGCTCTTTTGGTGGAGCCTTTTTTTTAGGTGCAGAAAAAACAAAAGAGACTCCGCGGGGGAGTCTCTTTTGAGTTTGCCTGAAGCAAAAGCGATTAGTCCATGACGGTGTTCCAGCCGTGCTTGTCCTCGGCTTCGCCGAGCTGGATGGCGCGGAGGGCGTTGTAGAGCTTGGTGCTGTAGGGGCCGGGCTCTTTGCCGAAGACGTAGCTCTTGCCGGTTTCGGGGTCGTCGAGGCGCTCGATGGGGCTGATGACGGCAGCGGTGCCGCAGGCGCCGGCTTCCTGGAAGGTGCTGAGTTCTTCGACGTCGATGGGGCGGCGTTCGACTTTCATGCCCATGTCTTCAGCGAGCTGCATGAGGCTCTTGTTGGTGATGGAGGGCAGGATGGAAGTGCTCTTGGGAGTGATGTAGGCACCGTCTTTGATGCCGAAGAAGTTGGCGGCGCCGGCTTCGTCGACGTATTTCTTTTCCTTGGCGTCGAGGTAGAACTCGCAGGCGTATTGACCACCGTGGCAGGCTTCGACGTGGGCCCTGAGGGAAGCGGCGTAGTTGCCACCGACTTTATAGATACCTGTGCCGAGGGGGGCGGAGCGGTCGTATTTGCGTGTGATGACGTAGGGGTTGGCTTTGAAGCCGCCTTTGAAGTAGGGTCCGACGGGAGTGACGAAGATGAGGAAGAGGTATTCGTCGGCGGGTTTGACACCGACGGTGATGCCAGTGCCGATGAGCAGCGGGCGGAGGTAGAGGCTGGCGCCGGTGCCGTAGGGCGGGATGAAGCGTTCGTTGAGTTTGATGACGCGTTTGCACATTTCGACGAATTTCTCGGTGGAGAGCTCGGGCATCATGATGCCGCGGCAGGTGCTCTGGAGGCGTTCGGCGTTGGCTTCGGGGCGGAAGATGCGGATTTTGCCGTCTTTGCAGCGGTAGGCTTTGAGGCCTTCGAAGGCTTCCTGGCCGTAGTGGAGGCTGGAGGCAGCCATGTGCATTTCGATGTGTTCGGAGCTTGAGGTTTCGATTTCACCCCACTGACCATTGCGGAACCAGCAGCGCACGTTGTAGTCCGTTTTTACGTAACCAAACGGGAGGTTTTGCCAATCTATATTCATGGTAATGTGTTTTTTAGGTAACTTTAATGTTATTTTAACTGGCGACAAATATACAAAAAAAATTATTAGTGGGGAGGAAAAACGAAAAATAAAACGGCGGGATGTGCGGCCTTGGATGTGCTTAGGATATGCTTAGGATATGCTTAGGATATGCTTAGGATATGCTTAGGATATGCTTAGGATATGCTTAGGGAAGGGTTAGGGTACGGAGAGGAGGGGTGGCGAGGAAAAGATTTTGGGGTTAAGAATTAGGCAGTTGCGTAGTGATGAGGGGGGCGTTTGGAAAAAATATTTTGCCATATCGGAAATTTGTAGTAATTTTGCACCCGCTTTTGCGACGAGAAGAGAACGCAAAACGGCCCCTTAGCTCAGTTGGTTAGAGCAGCTGACTCATAATCAGCGGGTCCTTGGTTCGAACCCGAGAGGGGCCACAAAAGGAGGAAAGTGGGAAGTGGAAAGTGCAAGACGGCTTTCGACTTTCCACTTTTGACTTTACAGAGAGGCGATGGGACGAATAATGGCAATAGACTATGGGCGTGTGCGCACGGGGCTGGCGGTGACGGACCCGATGCGGATAATAGCTACAGCGCTGGCGACGGTGGAGACGGGTCGGGTGATGCAATATATAAAAGAATATTGCGCGCGCGAGGAGGTGGATGTGTTTGTGGTGGGCGATGCGAAGAGGATGGATGGGAGCCCGTCGGAGTCGATGCAGATTATAGAGCCTTTTGTGGCGGCGCTACGGGAGGTGTTTCCCGAGAAGGAGGTGGCGCGGGTGGACGAGCGCTTCACGTCGAAGATGGCGTTCCAGACGATGATAGACAGTGGATTGAAGAAGAAAGACCGTCGCGACAAGGGGATGATAGACCGTGTGGCGGCGACGATTATGCTGCAGGATTACATGCGGGGAGTGAGAGGATAATGCTTGAATTTTAAACCATTATACGTTAGAACGTAAACTTAAAAGAGATAAGAGATGATACTACCGATTGTGGGCTATGGAGCCCCGATACTGCGCAAGGTGGCGCAACCGATAGACCAGAGCTATCCGAACCTCAAGGAGCTGGTAGCCAACATGTACGAGACGATGTATGCCGCCGACGGCGTAGGGTTGGCGGCTCCGCAGGTGGATTTGCCGATACGGTTGGTGGTGATTGGCTTCCGGCCCTACGACGAGAAGACCGACAGCTACGGCGAGGTGACGGAGCAGCACACGCTGGTCAATCCGGAGATTGTGGCTTTCGGCGAGAAGAAAGACTACTACAATGAAGGCTGCCTGTCGGTGCCTGACATTCACGAGGATGTGTTGCGTCCGACAACGGTGCGGGTGCACTACTGGGACGAAGACTGGGTGGAGCACACGGACGATGCCACAGGCCTCTATGCCCGCGTGGTGCAGCATGAGGTGGACCACTTGGACGGGAAGGTGTTTACCGACCGCTTGAGCAACCTTCGCCGGACGATGTTGCGCCGCAAGCTGAACGACATTGTTGCCGGCAAGGTGCATACGAAATATCGCATGAAGAGAGCGAAGTAAATATTTCTCACATAAAAGGAACACAATCATGGATAAAGGAAGAATAAAAGTGCACGCAATGGCAGGGCTGATGGTTGCTTTGTGCGTAGCGACACTGGTGGGCTGCGGGCCCAACCGCGAGAAGCAGATACAGGCGATCGAGGCGCACGAGCAGAGCCTCTCGATGCCCGACTTAGAGACGGAAGATAGCGTCTTCACCGAACTGATAGGGCTTTATCGGGCTTTTGCCGCCGACTTTCCGGACGACAGCCTGGCTCCGGTCTACCTGATGCGAGCCGCCGATGCGAGCATCAGCGCCGGTCAACCCGAACAGGCCGTGGAGTTGCTGGACAACGTGATAGACCAGTACCCCGGATTTGAAGACATGGGGGGGTGCTGGTTTCTGAAGGGTTACGCCTACGAGACAGCCGAACGCTTCGACGAAGCACGAGAAGCCTACACGTATTTCGTGGACAACTACCCAGACCATTACCTTGCCGCTGATACGCGCAAGACCCTCCCCTACCTGGGCATGACGGCCGAAGAGATGTTTGAGGCCATCATGGAGGCGGCGAAGTAGTGTACGATGTTCAGTGTTTAGCGGGTGGAGATGAAGATTAAGCGTTTTCGCATCAGGGCCAGCTATCCGAACTTCTTCATGGTTAATCTCTATGCCCGGGAAGGGCGTGAAATATTCAACCACGACAGCGAAGATCCGGAGAACCAACTGGAAGGCAATAAGCCAGGCACCGTCATCTACCAGCTGGAAGGCGACAGCGACGATACCGTGCGCGAGTTTCCGCCGCGGTGGTACGACATGTACAGCCTGCTCAAACAGTCGGTCGAAGAACGTCGCCGCTACATCGAGATGCTGCTGGAAGAGAAAGAGAGCGGCCAAGCCTGTGCAAGACTGGAAGAGAAGCGCAACGCCTTTCGCGAGGAATGCCGCCAATACACCAGCCACCATCCGCTGACCGACAACGAATACCTGATCACCACGCTCACCGAGGGCGAGTTTACCGACGAGGGCATCAGCTACAAAGGGCGAATGCTGCTGGATTTGACCCACAACAGCTATCCGGTGCCGGACTTCTGCATACTGACAGCCAAGTCGTTCAACCAGCCCGACCTGCTGCCGGAGTTGATGGAGACAGCCATCAGCAACCTGGAGACCATGACCAACTGTACGTTGGGCGACAGCCACAATCCGCTCGTCTTCGCCATACGGTGCGCCATGCCGCAGTATATACCGGGCCTGATGCCGACGTTGCTCAACATCGGCGTCACACGGACGGCCTACGAAGGGCTGAGGAACATGTATGCCGACGCCATGGCCAACCGCGTGTATCTCAGCACCCTGCACTCGATTGCCGAGATGCTCGGCATCGAACACCGCTACGAGCGGGCCGACATCAGCCTCAGCCCCGAAGAACAGCAAGACCGCATTGCCCACCTTGAAACCTGCATTGGTCAGGTGGACGGCAGGCTGCTAAGCGACGCCCACTATCAGGCCCTGCAATTGATACAGCATGTGCGGCGATTCTACCTCGACAACTCGGACCTCATCCTTACCTTCATGCAAGGGAAGCAGGCCTTTCCGAGCATGATACTGCAACGCATGGTGTGGACCATCGGCAACAACGAGAGCTATCCCGGGGTGCTCTACAGCCGCCATTCGCGCACGGGCACCGGCAAGCAAGTGGAAAGCTACCGCAATATCTTCGGTGAAGAGATAATGACGGGCGATGTAACGACAGAAGACCTGGCCTACAGCGACCGAGCGGAGATACGGCAACAATTTCCTGCCGTCTACCACTTCGACCCGTTGCTCAAGAAACTCGAGTCGCGATACCATACGCCCGTCACCATCGAGTTTGCCGTCGAGACACGTCCACACGAAGTGAGCCTCTTCTCCGTGTTGCAGCTCAATGCCAGCGAGATGACCGGCCGCGCGGCCCTGGTCTCGGCCATAAACCTGCGCAACGAAGGCCTTGTGGAAGACATCCACGTGATGGATCTCATCAAGCCCTACCACCTGCGCCAGATCATCTCGGCCTCGATCGACGACCGCTCCATCTCCAGGCTGCAACCCTTTTCGCACGGGCTCTCCGTGCTGCCCCGTACAGCCATCTCCGCGCGGCTCTGCCTATCGATAGCCAGCGCGCGTGAATGGAAATCGAAAGGGCAGAACGTCTGCCTCTGCCAGCAACACTTTGTGCCCGAAGACACCATCACGCTCAACGAAGTAGACGCCATCCTGTCCATCATGCCTGCCGCCATCCACGTTGTCACCGCCTGCCGAGGATACGGCATCCCTGCCTTTATGGACCTTCAGTCCTATGGAGTGAAGATAGAAGGCACCAGCATAGTCAACGCCGAGGGTGTGAGAATTGACGAAGGCGAGATGCTCACCGTCAGTTCGCGGAGACAGAGCATCTATCGCGGCCAGGCAGCATTCCGACCGGCGCGATTCACAAAATACCTGCAAGGGATGAAAGTGGAACTCACCCCGGAAGAAGAGACCTTCTTCGAGGAGATGAAGACCGCTTACCAACAATACCAAAACATCGTCGGTGAACAGCAAGCCTCGTACATCACCGATCTTGGCAAACTGGCACGTCTGATACGCATCGATATGAAAGACGATCCGAAGAAAGCTGCCGGCATCGTCAACATCTGGTACGAAAGTCATCCTGGCGACTACGTGGACGGCGTGCTGCAAAGCCGTATGGGAGACCACAACGACCAAAGCCGACTCTTCAACCTGCTGCGCACGACGAACAAAGTCGACTTCTTCCGGCGCGTGTATCACACCTGCCGCGAACGGGCCATCTCAGGGCTTACGGCCGGCAGTTTCATGATTGGACGCTTCGTTGCGCGGCCGCTGCCCGTTGCCATGTGGAACAGCCTCTCCGATGCAGTGGTAGCCTTCCTGCTCAACGAATATGTGCTCTACGAAAAGTACATACAAGTGCTGCAAGAAGTGGGCGAAATCAAGCTTGCCCGAGCCCACTCACGCATTGAGACGGAAGGTATCGACAACATGGTGCTACGCAACTTCGACCTCACCAACTTCATACCCCTGCTACGCTCGACACACGACTGGCAACAAGTGGCCAACGGGCTCGAACTCATCGAGCATCAGGACAACACACATCTGCTTGTAGAAATGCTCAGCCAGCCCCTCGAACAACTGTTCGACATGAAAAGTGCCTGGAAACGCTCGATAGTAGAGCAGGTGATGAAAGAAGCCGGCGAATAAAGAAACTGCCCGTGGTCAACGCTTGAGTTTAAAACGGTGTCCGTAGCAGAGCTCGATAAACTCGATCATGCCGGCATGGGCGTTGAGGGCGATACCGACGAAATTGTTGCTGAAGTTGTAGTAGGCGCCCACACGCTCGTAGAAACGGATGCCGACGCGCGTCGGTGCCACCAGTGCTGGGCCGATACCGGCCTTGATACTTAGCGGTCCCCAGAAACCCTCGACGAAACCCAAGGCACTGATGTAGCATGGAAATGTGTAGCTCTCGCCGTACATGCGCGAAAGACTGTAGTGGGAGCCATTGTACCAAAAGTCGAGCGTGCCGCCGACAGCCACCACGGGGTCAAGGTAATACTGATAGTTGAGCGAAACATCGTAGCAAGGGAAAAGTCCCTCCTGCAGCAGATCCCAAGAAGCCACTGCCCCACCCTGGATGGCAAAGCCGACCTCGTGGCGGGAGAACTCTTGACCGATAGCCGGCAAATGAGCATAAGAGACCGCTGCGGGGCGTGGAGAGAGACTATAAGAGATGCTTGCCTGAAGAAAGTTGAGTCCCATATTGGGGCGGTGCAAGCGACCATTGCTCGAGTGGAGAAAAGAGAATGAAGTCGTCAGACGATCGTCGATGCGGAAGTCGAGGCCAACGTCAATCAAACAACAAACAAGCGTACTGATGAAGATATTTTCAGGGTCGTGGGTAAAAAACGCGGAGCGGGTAAACGACGAGAAACCAGCCCCAAGATGGTAATCGAGTTTTTTGAACAGAGGAGCCTGGACGAGTCCGACAATCCCGATGCGGTCGCCGGCGATGCCGTTAGGGATACAGGTATACGAGGCGCGGATGCCGAAGCCGGGGTTGCGTCGGCGCTGGATCCAATAGGCGTCGCCCTCGCAGCGATACCACCATGCCACCTCGCCACCGAAGGCAGCACGAGCATAGTCGATCTGAGCTATGTCGTTTGGCGTCATAAAAGTACCCGTCAAGGAAAGCTCCCAACGCGAGGACTGCGCCGACAGCGCGAGGGGTATAGCCATCGCGAAAAGCAGAAGAAACCTTTTCATCGCACGAGATCCATGTATTCGGCCTCTGACAATATTCTAACACCCAATTTCTCAGCCTTCTTCAGTTTCTCGGGGCCCATCTTGTCGCCAGCCACCAGAAAGGTTGTCTTGCCACTGATAGAGCCTGAGACCTTGCCTCCATGCCGCTCGATGTCGGCCTTGATTTCTTCGCGCGAGAAATGTTCGAACGTTCCGCTGACGACGAGAGTCATCCCCTCCAGTCGGCCCGAAGCCTGCTGCCACTGGCCGACAAACTGCAAACCAGCCTGGCGCAGCCGATGGACAAGGGCTCTATGGTCGGGGTTGGCGAACCACTCGCTGACAGCACGCGCCGTCACCTCGCCCACATCCTCCACCAGAGCCAGTTCCTCGACGGTGGCATCCATCAGGGCATCCATGCTGCCGAAGTAGCGAGCCAGTTTCTTGGCACCCACCTCGCCCACATAGCGGATGCCGAGCGCGAAGACGACCCGCTCGAAAGGCACCTGCTTTGAGGCATTGATAGCTTCGAGCAGATTGTCGGCGCTGCGATCCTGGATGGTGGCATCGGAGCCGAGACCAATCAACTGCTCGCGTCGCAAGTCGTAGAGATCGGCCACATTGTGCACGAGACCAGCTTGATAGAGCAATTCGAGACGCTCGGGGCCGAGGCTGTCGATATTCATTGCCTTGCGACTGACGAAATGTTCCAGACGCCCGATAATCTGAGGGTGACAGCCGTCGCAGTTAGGACAATAGTGGCCTGCTTCGCCCTCGACCCTGACAAGCGGAGTGCCACACTCAGGGCAACGCTCCACATACTGCACAGGCATGGCACCGGGTTGACGCTTCTCCAGATCAACTCCCACCACCTTGGGAATAATCTCACCACCCTTCTCAATCAAAAGGCTGTCGCCCAAACAGATATCCATCTTGCGGATAAAGTCGGCATTAACCAGCGTGGCGCGGCGAACCGTGGTACCGCCGAGCCATACGGGGCGCAGGTTGGCCACGGGTGTGATGACTCCCGTCCGCCCCACCTGGTAGCTGATGCTTTCGAGAGGGGTAGAGACCCTCTCGGCCTTGAACTTGTAGGCTATTGCCCAGCGGGGGCTTTTGGCGGTGAGGCCCAGGCGATCCCAGAGAGGGGTCTGATTGACCTTGATGACAATGCCGTCGATGCCGAACGGCAAATTCCAACGGGCATGATCCCAATGATCAATAAAAGCCTTTATCTCGTTAATATCCTTACATTCCTGGATATATGGCTGCACTTTGAAGCCCATCTGACGTGCATACTCAAGCCGACCATAGTGTGTTTGCGGCAGCGGCACACCGTCAGGTGCCATCATGAAATACATGCAGAAGAGCAACTTGCGTTTGGCACATTCGGCGCTATCCTGCAGCTTCAGGCTGCCGCTGGCAGCATTGCGAGGGTTGGCAAACGGCTCGTCGCCGTCGGCCTCGCGTTGACGATTCATTGCCTCGAAAGCCTCAAAAGGATACACCACCTCGCCGCGGGCCTCGAAATCGTCGGGGTAGTCGCCGCGAAGCTGTAGGGGGATGGTAGGAATGGTCTTAGCGTTGGTCGTGATATCGTCGCCCGTGGTGCCGTTGCCACGTGTCACAGCCTGCACCAGTTTGCCGTGCCGATAGGTCAGCCCGATGGCCACGCCGTCGTATTTCAGTTCGCAAGTGTAAGAAAACTGAGAATTAAGAATTGAGAATTGAGAATTGAGGATGCGCCGGGTGCGGGCTTCGAAATCCTCAATTTCCTCTATCGAATAAGTGTTGCCAAGCGAGAGCATGGGGAAGCGATGCTCGACAGAACGGAAACTCTTGTTCACCTCGCCCCCCACACGCTTAGTGGGGCTCAGCGGGCTGGCCAGCTCGGGGTACTGCTGTTCAAGGTCTTGGAGTTCGCGCATCATGCGGTCGAACTCCTGATCCGAGACCAGCGAACGGTCGTTCATATAATACTCGTAGTTGAGCCGGTCGAGTTCGGCGGCAAGTTGTTCCATGCGCTGGCGCACAGGTTCGGTGTCTATCGCGCTGAAGAGGTCCATAGTCCTTTGAAGTTGAGTGATACAGGGCCGACGAGACGGATATTGGCAAAGCAGGTCTCGGAGGCAGAGAAGGAGACGGAGAAGTCGCCGCCACGGGTCACAAGACGGTGGTTGCCACTCACAATGGCGCAAGCCGTGACACCAGTGCCGCAGGCCCAGGTTTCGTCCTCGACGCCGCGCTCATAGGTGCGGACAAAGAGGCGACCATCAGGCAGATTCTCGATAAAATCGATATTGGCCCCTTGGGGGAAAAGGTCGTCACGATAGCGCAGACGGCGTCCTTCGCCCACCACATCGAAGTGTTCCAAATCGCTGACCGGCAGGACAAAATGGGGCGAGCCGGTATCGAGGAACCATCCGCCCTGCAGCTGGTGCATGGCGGCACGGGGCACCTCGCGCATACCGAGGTCAACGATGCCGCGGCTGGTGGCGGCATCCCAACTGACAATCAGCGCGTCGTGGTCGCCGTCGAAGGCCCGGAAATGCAGGTGGGTGCCCATGCCCAGCAAGTGGGCAAACATGGCGATGCAGCGGCCGCCGTTGCCGCACATCGAACCGAGGCCGCCGTCGCTGTTATAGTACTTCATCTCGAACTGGCAACCGATTTGAGGCGGGCGGCACTCCTCGAGGAGCATCAATCCGTCGGCACCGATGCCGAAACGCCGATGGCACATCAAAGCGATCTGCTCACGGCTAAGATTACAGGCGCCCGAGCGGTTGTCGATAACCACGAAGTCGTTGCCGGCGCCGTCGAATTTATAGAATTCCATAATCAATAGTCAATCTGGGGGAAGAGCTTGCGCATGGCGGCCAAGTTGGGGTTGCTTTTAAGCATGGCGTTGTACTTATCAGTAGGCGAATAAACGAGTTCGTTCTGCTCTACAAACAGCGGGTTCACCTTGGCATCGAGCATAGGCATACCGGTCTTCTTGCGCAGCTGTTCCATGACGGCAATCTTGTGGGGCTTGAAATCGTCGTAGAACCATGTAGCCTGAGCGTCGATCTCGATGCGTCCGGTATGTTCGCCGAGGCGCACTTTAGCGTGGGAGAGGAGTTCTTCGAGGTTTAATTCGCGAGCGGTTTCCTGCCAGTAGCGTTCGAGGTCCTCCTGGATGAGGGCTTTGGGTTCGGCCTGCAAGGAGGGCGCTGCCGGGGTAGCGGCAGTTTTGAGTTGACTGATAGAGGGGGTGAGGTGGGGAGCCGGGAGCGGAGAGCTGGCAGCGGGTGGTTGCTTGAGGGAGGCGGGTTTCTGTTCCACGGGTTCTTCCTTTGGCGCTACGGACTCGGGGTGTTGCGCTTTGGGTACTACGCTATCCTCCTTAGGCTTTGCGGCTGCCGGCTTGGGGTCAACATTGTCCGTGCCTGCCCTTGCGGGGCCTCTTGCAATCTATCCTTGTGCCTGCGGCATGGAGACCGCGGCCATCTTCATCAGCCCTATTTCGACGAAGAGGCGCTTGTTGTTAGCCTCACGGAAACGGTATTCGAAGTCGCTGGCGGTGCCAAGATAATTGAGCAGCAGCGGCAAGCCACACTGTTGCGCCTGCTGGCCGAGGCGAGCACGCAATTTCTCGCCGCCTTCGACCAAGGACAGTGTCTGCGGGTCGAGGCTGACCATCAGATTGCGGAGGTGTTCGCAGAGGCCTGTGAGGAAATGCTGGCCGCCGAAGCCACGGGCAGTGATGTCCTGGTAGAGGAGTAGCGACTGGCTGAGGTCGCCAGCACGCAGACAGTCGACCAGGCGGAAATAGTAGTCGGTGTCAAGGACATTGAGGTTTTCGAGGCAGCCTTGATAGGTGAGGTTGCCCTGGGTGAAGTTGACTAGTTGGTCGAAGGTACTCAGGGCGTCGCGCATGCCTCCTTCGGCCTTAGAAGCAATGAGTTCGAGGGCTTCGGGCTCGAAAGTTACGCCTTCGTTGCGGGCAACAAATTCGAGGTGGTGCACAATATCCGGGACCTCAATGCGTTTAAAGTCGAAGACTTGGCAACGGCTCAGAATGGTGGGGATGACTTTGTTTTTTTCTGTGGTGGCGAGGATGAATTTGGCGTAGGCTGGCGGTTCCTCGAGGGTTTTGAGGAAAGCGTTGAAAGCGCCGGTGCTGAGCATGTGAACCTCGTCGATGATGTAGACCTTGTAGCGGCCAGTCTGCGGGGGGATGTAGACCTGCTGAGTGAGTTCACGCATGTTGTCGACGCCGTTGTTGCTTGCGGCATCGAGTTCGAAGATATTCATCGAGGCGCCGTCGTTGAAGGAGCGGCAGCTTTCGCACTCGTTGCAGGCCTCGCCGTCGGGGGTGCGGTGCTCGCAGTTGATGGTTTTGGCCAGGATGCGTGCACAGGTTGTCTTGCCCACCCCGCGGCTGCCACAGAAGAGGAAGGCCTGTGGCAGCTGGCCGGTGAGGATGGCATTCTTCAGCGTGCGCGTGATATGTTCTTGGCCTACGACGGTGGCGAATGTCGCAGGACGGTATTTTCTTGCCGAGACTACAAAGTTATCCATATGTTTAATATTCAAATGTTAATAGGCATCACCCCCACCAAATCAATCTTGCAAATATACAAAATTATTTTGATGTGAAGCCTACTTCGCGAAAAAAAAGATGCTACTGTTTTATCAGGGCCTTGGGGGTGGTGCCGGCGGGGGTGGAGACCATGAGCAGGTAGCGGCCGGCGGGGAGGGCGGAGAGGTCGATGCTGATGTGCTGGCTGCCGACGGGCTGGTTCCAGAGGTGGCGGCCGGCGGCGTCGTAGAGGTCGAGCGAGAGGATGACGTAGTCGCTGCTGACGGCGACACTCCCGGTGGCCGGGTTGGGATGGAGGGTGGTGTGTTGCGACAGCGCGGAGGGTTGGAGGATGGCCGTGGTGCTGTCTTCAAGGGTGAAGCCTACGGCTTGGCACCAGTCGGAGATGTCGATTTCCTCGGCGTCGCAGAAGCCCCGCACGCGCACGTAGTAGCCGCGGCCGGCCTGCAGGCCGTCTATCTGGATGAAGTTCTGCTCGCTGTAGCGGGTTGTCCATGCCGACGTGGGCTGTCCGACGGAGCCTGTCTGCACGTCGTAGCCGTAGCGGTGGTCTGGGTGGGCGTCCCAGGAGATTTGCACGGTGCCGCCGCCGAGGTTTTCGACGCGGAGGTTCTCAACTGGCGGACAGTATTGCGCCGGAGGCACCGTGGTGTCGACGCGGATGATGGGGAAGACCAGGGGAATCCAGTGGAAATTGGCATACAACGTATCGTTGGCATCTAATGATGCTACAGGGTAAGAATATCCGATGCGGATAGTAGGCCAGGAGAGATCACATATTGCATTACCACTCTGAGAATCCTCTTCATCTTCCCACCTGCACCCTTTTCTGGCATGATCAGTATAGGCTCCCCATTGTGAGTATGAAAGACACAATGGAGAGGTTGCTGCTGAATAATCGCTATATCCCACGTAAAAGGAGTCGTACACCGTGACGGGGCTGTCAAAATAATACTCTGTCAGCGGGACAAGGTGATCCCATCGGATACCGTCACAGCATCGACTTGTATCAGAAGTTTCATTGCCACGATGCATTCTTCCACGGACATGGATGTGCCGCGAGGTGTCGGCGTATGGATCTATTGGATACTCCGCCACTTTAAAAACAGAGTCCGGAGTTGCTTCGTAAATCAAGAGATATTCCTGCCGTGTGGGCGGTACAAAACTTTGCGTAAGCTGATCCCACGGACGCAAGAGAGTAGCCGTGGCCACCCCTATCACTTCAAGAGGTGCCGGCGTGAAATGATACGACAGAAGCTCTTTCGCATATGGCCCTCCTCCCATTATCACAGCTGTGCGACCACGCGAATGGTAGGACTCTTCGAAGCCCCACCAACCATGATAGTATATAGGGCTGTCGTATTGTATGGTGTCGCCGGTGCGGTGGTAGTAGAGGTGGGAGTATTGCGCTTGCAGCGTGCCGGCGGAGAGCAGCAAGAGCATTACCGGAGGGAGGATTTTGGTGTTTTTCATTGTGGTTTCCTTTCTGTTTCCAGATGGTTTTACGGGTGCAAAAATAGGGATTAAATTTGGAAGTTGCAAGTTTTTTTACAAAAAAAATGCAAGGTTACAGAGGTTGGGGGGATGGGTATGCCTATGTAATGCTTAGGATATGCCTACGTTGTGCTTAGGATGAGCTTAGGATATGCTTAGGGTGAGCTTGGGGTGAGGGGGATTGGGGATAAAAAATTTGTATGGAATGCGGTTTTTTTTGTATATTTGCATTTTCAAATGTGCGGTAGAAATCCCCTAACAGGCTAAGGGTTAGGGAATAAGAGTGGGGATTGAAGATTAAGAATTAAGGATTGAGAATGAGGAGTGGGGATTGAGGATTGAGAATTGCTAATATTAAAAACCAAGAAGATATGACACCATCACACATTGAACACATCGGCATTGCCGTGACGAACCTTGAGGAGGCTATCCGCTACTGGGAGGAGGTCATGGGATTGAAGTGCTATGCTATCGAGGAGGTCAAGGACCAGAAGGTGAAGACGGCCTTTTTCCGCTGCGGCGACGTGAAGATTGAGTTGCTGGAGCCCACGTGCCCAGAGAGCACGATAGCCGCTTTTATAGAGAAGAATGGCGGCAAGGGCGGTATGCACCACATTGCATTTGCGATGGAGGATACGGACAAGGCTTTGGAGGAGGCGAAGGAGAAGGGTATGCGTCTGATTGACGAGAAGAGCCGTCCGGGAGCGGAGGGGCTGAAGATAGGGTTCCTGCATCCGAAGAGCACGCTGGGTGTGTTGACGGAGTTTTGCTGCAAGTGAATCAAGTTATTAGATTGGTAGCACAAAAAAAAACAATAATAAGTTATGGCTTTTGAACAGAAGATAAAGGAGCTGCTGGATAAGCGCAGCGAGGCCAAGATTGGCGGAGGCCAGAAGGGAATCGACAAGCAGCACGACGCGGGCAAGTTGACTGCACGCGAGCGCATTGCGTTGTTGCTGGACGAGGGTTCGTTTGAGGAGTTTGACATGTTTGTCACGCACCGTTGTACGAACTTTGACATGCAGAAGAAGTCGTTTCTTGGCGACGGCGTGGTGACGGGTTACGGCACCATCGGCGGCCGCCAGGTGTATGTTTTTGCGCAGGATTTTACGGTGTTTGGCGGATCGCTGAGTGAGACGATGGCACTGAAGATATGCAAGGTGATGGACCAGGCGATGAAGGTTGGCGCCCCTGTGATTGGCCTGAACGATTCAGGTGGAGCGCGTATCCAGGAGGGTATCAACGCTTTGGCCGGTTTTGCCGAGATTTTCGAGCGTAATATACTGGCCAGCGGTGTGGTGCCGCAGATATCGGCCATCTTCGGTCCTTGCGCCGGCGGGTCGGTCTACAGTCCGGCGTTGACGGATTTCATTTTGATGAGCAAGGAGAACAGCTATATGTTCCTGACGGGTCCGAAGGTGGTGAAGACTGTTACGGGCGAGGATGTCACGGTGGACAAGCTGGGCGGAGCCATGGTGCATGCGACGAAGAGCGGCGTGGCGCATTTTGTTGGAGAGACAGAGGAGAGCACGCTGCAGTTGATACGCGACTTGGTGAGCTATATCCCGAGCAATAACTTCGAGGAGGCTCCTTTTGTTCCGACGGAGGATCCCATTGACCGCTTGGAGGATGGGTTGAACCATATCATTCCGGAAAATCCGAACGAGGCATACGACGTCAAGGAGGTTATCCGCGCGATTGTGGACGACGGGAAGTTCCTGGAGGTGCACGAGAAGTTTGCTCCGAACTTGGTGGTTGGCTTTGCCCGCATGGGCGGCATGAGTGTCGGCGTGGTGGCTAACCAGCCGAAGTCGATGGCCGGCGTGCTGGATTGCAACGCAAGTCGCAAAGGGGCGCGCTTTGTGCGTTTCTGCGACGCGTTCAACATACCGTTGGTGACGCTGGTGGATGTGCCCGGCTTCCTGCCCGGCACGGGTCAGGAATACAATGGCGTGATTGCCCACGGTGCGAAGATGCTCTTTGCATACGGTGAGGCCACGGTGCCGAAGGTGACGGTGACGCTGCGCAAGAGCTACGGCGGAGCCCACATTGTGATGAGCTGCAAGCAGTTGCGCAGCGACATCAATTATGCATGGCCCACAGCACAGATAGCCGTCATGGGTGCCAGCGGTGCCACGGAGGTGCTGCATGGTCGCGCCCTGAAGGAGATCACCGATCCTGAAGAGAAGGCCAAGTTTATCGCGGAGAAGGAGAAGGAATACAACGACCTGTTTGCCAATCCCTACAACGCTGCGAAGTATGGCTACATCGACGATGTGATAGAGCCGCGCAACACCCGTTTCCGTGTGATACGCGCGCTGCAGGCCCTTCAGACGAAGAAAGACAGCCTGCCGATGAAGAAGCACTGCAACCTGCCGCTGTAAAAAAGCGAAAGGTTGTTGGCAATATGAGAACAAAACAATTAAAGTTATACAAACAACATTTAAAACATCAAAACAAAATGAAGAAAGTTCTGTTTACCGCAATGGCAGCCGTGGCCATGTTCGCAATGGTTGCCTGCAACAACAACAAGAATGTCGAGGCCGTTGAAGACACGACAGCCACGGAATGCATGAAGCAGTGCGACAAGCACCAGTGCGATGGCAGCTGCTGCCAGTGCAGCGAAGAGTGCAAAGCCGCCAAGTGCGCCGACTGCACGAAGTGCGGCACCGCAGAGTGCTGCGGCGAGAACGCAGAGAAGTGCTGCAAGGCCAAGGCTGAGGAGCACAAGTGCATGTGCGGCGACGAGTGCGCTGCCAAGAACTGCGAAGGCTGCACGAACCACGGCACCGAGAATTGCTGCAAAGCAAAGGCTGCTGCCGAGGGTCAGGCTTGCGAGAAAGCTTGCGAGAAGAAGTGCGAGAAAGCTTGCGAGAAGGCCAAGTAAGATGATGGTGATTGTGGAATGGTGGATGTGAATTCACCATTCCACAAACCATTACAGCCTGTTTTGATGTTTGAGAAACCAAATGTAGAGAAAAGTAATGAATACATTTAATAGAATGCTGATTGCAGGTCTGCTGGCACTGACCATGCTGACGGCCACAGCACAACCCGCCGCCCAACCCGCGGAGGGCGAGGCGCCCCACCCGGGATGCCCGATGCATGCGCTGACGCCGTCGGTGGATTTTGCCAGTGTGAAGATCTGCTATGCGCCCGACTTGGGTGCATTTGTGGCGATAGACAGCGTGGAGTGCGCGGTGCACATGGTGAAGATGGTTGAAGGCCGGTTAGACACCGTAGGCAGCTACCATACCGACGTCACGTACAAACGTCACGACCTGAAGAATATCCTGCGTCCGGTGAGCGTCAGCGCCATGGGGCCTTACGTGCTGGTACTGGCCTCGGCTGTTAACGATTCGGCCTATATAGCCATACTGGACGGGGAGATGAAAGAGTTGGCTCGTCGTCCGTTCCAGAGCCCGATGTATGCCATGCACCGCGAGCATGGGGTGCTGATGGTGGCAGGCCGCAATCCCTACGGCTATGACATCAACATCCTTCCCCTGCGCGGCCTTGACTTCGAGGCTTTTGCCCGGGGAGAAATTCTGACGCACCACTACCGTGTGGCCAAGCAAGCTGAGAAGATCAAGCAGAGCGACCCCGTCGGCATAGGTTTGACGGCGGTAGCTGTGGCAGTAGTGTTCCTGGCTTTGGTATGCATAGCCCTCATTCTGAGTGGTTCCGGCAAACTCATGATGGGTATGGAAGAGAGACAGAAAGCCTCTGGCAAGGAGAAGAAGAGTCCTGCCATCAAGCCCGTCAGCAAAGGCAGCAGCTCAGAGGATGAGGTCGTGGCCGCCATCACCGCCGCCATCCACCTCTACAACGAGGAACTGCACGACGAGGAAACCGCAGTCATCACCATCCAGAAAGTGGAGCGCGAATGGACACCGTGGAATGCGAAGTTCTATAATATGAACCAATATTTTAACAACATAAAGAGATGAAGAACTACAAGCTCAAGATAAACGGCAACGACTACAGCGTGAACATCAACGAGGTAGAAGGCCAAGAGATAAAACTCGACGTCAACGGCACGAACTATGTTGTCACCGTCGACCAAGAAATCAAACAGCAGAAGAAAACGGTTGCCAGCACGCCGCGTCCGCAGGTGACTCCGGCCGCCAGCAGCAGCACACAGAAGAGCAACGCCCCGGCCGCCGGCAGCAAAGTGACCACTCCCCTACCCGGCACTATTCTCGACGTGTTTGTGAATGTTGGCGACACCGTCAAGGAAGGGCAGACAGTAGTGTTGCTCGAGGCCATGAAGATGGAGAACAACATCGAGGCCGACTGCGCCGGCACGGTGAAAGAGGTGAAAGTCCGCAAGGGCGACAGTGTCCTGGAGGGCGATGTATTGGTTGTAATCGGATAAAACACACATCACCATGATAAGTTTAGCAACAGGCGGCTTCATGGAGTTCATGTCGACGCAGCTGGTACAGTTTTTGGAGTATACCGGCTTCGCGAATGTAACCTGGGGCCATATCGCGATGATTTTAGTCGGCTTGGTGTTCATCTTTTTGGGCATCAAGTATGAATTTGAGCCACTCCTGCTGGTACCCATAGGTTTTGGCATGCTGATTGGCAATATACCGTTCTACCCTGGCTTGAAGATAGGCATCTACGAGCAAGGGTCGGTGCTGAACATACTGTATCACGGCGTGCAGAACGGCTGGTACCCGCCATTGATCTTCCTTGGCATCGGCGCCATGACAGACTTCTCGGCGCTATTGTCGAACCCGAAACTGATGCTCATAGGCGCTGCTGCCCAGGTGGGTATATTTGCCGCCTATATGGGTGCTTTGGCTCTGGGCTTCATGCCCAACGAGGCCGGTGCCATTGGTATCATCGGCGGTGCCGACGGCCCGACGGCCATCTTCATTTCCTCGCAGCTGGCTCCCGACCTGATGGGTGCCATCGCGGTGTCGGCCTATAGCTACATGGCCCTTGTGCCTGTGATACAGCCGCCCATCATGCGACTGATGACGACGCCGAAAGAGCGCACCATACGGATGAAACCGCCACGCCAGGTGTCGAAACTGGAGAAGATCACGTTCCCCATCATAGGTCTGCTCTTCTGTGCATTCATCGTGCCGAGCGGCCTGCCGCTGCTGGGTATGCTGTTCTTTGGCAACCTGCTGAAGGAATGCGGCGTCACCAAGCGCCTGAGCGATGTAGCCTCCAACGCCGTTGTCAACATCTGCACACTGCTCATCGGCATCACCGTCGGTGCTTCGACGCAGGCCTCGGTCTTCCTGACGGGCAAGTCGCTGATGATCTTCGGCCTTGGTGCCGGATCGTTCATCGTGGCCACTTTCTGCGGTGTTCTCTTTGTCAAGATCATGAACCTCTTCCTAAAAGAAGGAAACAAGATCAACCCCCTCATCGGCAACAGCGGAGTGAGCGCCGTGCCCGACGCCGCGCGCGTGTCGAACAATGTGGGTCTGGAATACGACAAGAGCAACTACCTGCTGCAACATGCCATGGGGCCCAATGTGGCCGGTGTGGTAGGCTCGGCAGTAGCAGCCGGTATCCTGCTGGCATTCCTGCACTAAAACATGGTTTTAGCACCAAGATGAGGACACCCGTAAAGGATGTCCTCATCTTTTATTTGGCCATGTCGGGATTAATTCGTACCTTTGCAGTCGAAAACTTTAGTACCCATGAAATATGAATATTAGGAACAACCGAGCATTCCTGCTTCTGGCAGCATTTGTGCTCAGCACAATGAGCCTGCATGCATACAACCACACGGCCGTATCTCCAAGCGGTGATACGCTGTGTTACAACATATTTGACGGACATGCGGCATTAACCTATCGCTATTACGACGTAGCCGCCTACACGAACCTTTCGGACACTGTCATCATTCCAAGCAGCGTGGAGTACAACGGCTCATACTATTCTGTGACATCCATCGAGGACAGAGCATTTTACGGCTGCTCCATGGTAACAAAATTCATCCTGCCCAACACTCTGACCTCAATCGGTAGCAATGCATTCAGGAATTGTAGTGGATTGACCTCGATTGACATTCCAAGCAGTGTTACACTCATTGGTTTCGCCACTTTCCGCAACTGCACAAGCCTCACCTCCATTTCCATTCCATACGGGCTAAGCGATATCGATGGTCAAATGTTTTACGACTGCATCAACCTCGAATCTGTCACCATTCCCAGTAGCGTTACCTGGATTTACAGTGGAGCCTTCTACAACTGCACCAAACTCATATCCCTCAACATCCCCAGCAGTGTAGCAATAATTGACGCAGACGCTTTCTATCTCGTGAAAAACATCGTCTATAACGGTTCGGCTTTGGGTAGTCCCTGGGGCGCACTTACGCACAACGGCACTTTCGAAGGCGACTTTATCTACTCCAACAGTGCAAAGACCCACCTCACCGCCTATATCGGCAACTCCACCGAAGCCTCAATTCCCTCCGGAGTCCAAACCATCAGGCAGTATGCCTTCGCCAATTCCTCTAACCTCAGAAAAGTAAACCTCCCCTCCTCCTTAACCACCATCTACTCCTACGCCTTCTCCTATTCGGGGTTGAACTCCATCGTCATTCCCAACAGCGTCACCTCCATCAAGTCCTATGCTTTCTTCGGCTGCCAGAATCTCGTTTCTCTCACTCTTGGCTACGGGCTCACCTCCATCAACGATTGGGCGTTCGAAAGATGTACGAGCCTCGACTCCATCGCTATTCCATATAGTGTAACCTCCATCGGCTACGGATCTTTTCATAGGTGTACTGGACTTACCAAAGTTGAGCCACCCCCCACCCTGACCGCCATCGGTCCCTACGCCTTCTACCGCTGCACCGCACTACAAGAAATCACTATTCCCAGCCTTGTCACTTCCATTGGAGACAATGCCTTTGCCAACTGCACAGCCCTCACCACTGTCAATATGCTTCCCAATAATCCGCCGTCCATCAGTGGTTCAACCTTCACGAACAATGCAGCAGGCCGCATCTTCATGCTATCGTGCGGCTCGCTTGACGCCTATTTGAACAACAGCAGTTGGAGCGCCTATTCGGGTGACCTGCGCGACCGGCCCGATTTCAGCGTCACACTGACGCCGAACATTCCCGACGCCGGTATAGCCCAGATTGTCTTGCAGGGAGGATATGTCATGGGGTGTGACTCATCCGCCAGCATCATGGCCGCCCCCAACGAGGGATACTACTTTGTGGCCTGGAGCGACGGCGACAGCAACATGACACGCACCATCTGGCTCAGTGGCGACACCGCCATCACAGCCATCTTCCAGCCCTATGTCTACACCCTCAGCCTTCAGTCAAACGACACAACGATGGGGACTGTTTCCGGTGCCGGCGACTACTACTATCACGACACCGTCGTCATTTCCGCCCACCCCCTACCCCACCACCAATTCACCCATTGGAGCAACGGCAACACCCATGCCAACGACACCCTCGTCATCACCGGCGACTTGAGCCTGACAGCCTTTTTCACCACCAATATCTACACTGTTACCGTGCAGAGCGACAATCCCGAGATGGGCACAGTAGAAGGGGGAGGATATTTCCTCTACGGCGACTCGTGCACAGCGACCGCGACGGCTGCCGAGGGGTATATATTCCTGCGCTGGAGCGACGGAAGCCTGCACACGCCCTACACCTTTCTTGTTGACCGCGACACGATACTGACGGCCTACTTCGGTGAAGAAAGCCATACGATAACCGTCACCACCCTGACCAACGACACCGCGATGGGGCATGTTGTTGGTGGAGGTCCCTATGAAATAGGTACACAGGTTTCTCTCCATGCCGTTGCACACGACGGCTACCGCTTCGAGCAATGGACTGACGGAGCCACCACCAATCCACGCATCATCACCGCCGAGACCGACACAACATTTACCGCCATCTTCGCCCAACTACCTGTATACTACACCATAACAGTACTGAGCGACAATCCCGACATGGGAGCTGTTTCGGGCGGCGGACAATATATTCAGGATACCACCGTTATTATAGAAGCCCATCCACGCGACGGCTACCGCTTTGAACGGTGGAACGACAACAACACCGACAATCCGAGAAACATTACCGTCAGCGCCGACGCTACCTATACAGCCTACTTCACGCCGGTCGACGAACCGCAAGGCATTCTTTCGGCCGAAGAGCAGAGTTTGAGGGTGTATACCGACCGCGAAGGCATTGTGATTGAAACGGCCGGCGGAAGAGCCGTCCGCGTCTACGACATCTCGGGCCGGTTGCTGGCCGAAGGGAGCACCGACATGCACATCGCCGTTCCAACGGCAGGTGTCTACATTGTCAGAGCCTCCGGCCTTGCCGCCAGAAAAGTGGTCGTGACAAAATAAGCTGACATACCGACAAGCAAAATACAAAGAACAACGATATGGAACAGAACAACAAACAAAACTCAGACGCAAAGCAGTACCTTGCCGAAATCAGAGCCTACATCGAGCAGAACAAAGACCGTTTTCTCGAAGAACTCTTCACGCTCATCCGTATCCCCTCCATTAGTAGCGAGCAAGAGCATAAGCCCGACATGGTGCGCTGCGCCGAACGCTGGCGCGAGCTGCTGACGGCAGCCGGTGCCGACCGAGCCGAAGTGATGCCCACCGAGGGCAACCCCGTCGTCTATGGCGAGAAGACCATCGACCCCGCCAAGCCCACCGTCCTCGTATACGGCCACTACGACGTCATGCCTGTGGCACCGATGGTGCTCTGGCGCACCTCGCCCTTCGAGCCCGTGGTGAAAGACGGCAAGATCTGGGCCCGCGGCGCCGACGACGACAAGGGGCAGAGCTTCATGCAGGCGAAAGCCTTCGAGTGGATGGTACGCAGCGGCAACCTGCCCTGCAACGTCAAGTTCATGCTCGAAGGCGAAGAAGAGATCGGTTCCGGCTCGCTCTACGGCTTCTGCGAAAAGAACAAAGAGTTGCTCAAGGCCGACATCATCCTTGTCAGCGACACCTCGATGATTGCCCCCGACGTGCCCAGCATCACAAGCGGACTGCGCGGGCTGTGCTATTGGGAGGTTGAGGTCACCGGCGCCAACCACGACCTGCACAGCGGCCTCTTCGGTGGCGCAGTAGCCAATCCCATCAACGTCCTCTGCAAGATGATTGCAGACCTGCACGATGCCGACGGCCATATCACCATTCCCGGTTTCTATGACGACGTGCTCGTGCTGAGCGACGAGGAGCGCGCGCTCATGGCCCAGGCGCCATTCGACGAGCAGGCCTATAAACAGGAACTCGGGGTGAAGGCCCTGAAGGGCGAGAAAGGATACACCACCAAAGAGCGCACCGGCATACGTCCCTGCCTTGATGTCTGCGGCATCTGGGGCGGCTACACCGGCGAGGGCACCAAGACCGTGTTGCCCTCCAAGGCTTACGCCAAAATAAGCACCCGCCTGGTGGCCAATCAGGACTTCGAGAAGATCAGCCGCCAATTCCAGCAGTACTTCGAGAGCGTGGCGCCGGACTATGTCACAGTCAAAGTGACGCCGTGCCACGGCGGTGCCGCCTATGTGGCACCCCTTGAGCTGAAAGCCTACCGTGCTGCCGAGAATGCAATGCAGCAAGTCTATGGCCGGCGGCCCATTCCCACCCGCAGCGGCGGATCGATACCCATCGTGGCAGGTTTCGAGAAGATCCTCGGCCTGAAGAGCATACTGATGGGCTTCGGCCTTGCCACCGACGACATCCACGCCCCCAACGAGAACTATCCCTTGGAGCAGTTCTTCCACGGCATCGAGACCATACCGCTGTTCTACCGCTACTTTGCTGAGTAGCAGGTAGCCAGCGTGGTGGAGAGAAAAGAAGAAGTCGGAGGTTGGACTTCAAGAGTCATTACCTCCGACTTCTTTATTGTAATATCACTTGCGGATATCAGGGATGGTGTTTACCAGGCGAAGAGCGGGCGGTTCTGCATCATCTCGTTGGCTTGGCCGGCGATGCGGGCGCGGACGGCCTCGTCGGTGGGTGCGCAGAGCACCTGGTCGATCATGTCGACGATGACGGGCATATCGGCTTCCTTCAGGCCACGGGTGGTGATGGCGGGCGTACCGACGCGGAGACCGCTGGTCTTGAAGGCGCTGCGGCTGTCGAAGGGCACCATGTTCTTGTTGATGGTGATCTCGGCTGCCACGAGTGCGTTCTCGGCTTCCTTACCGGTCAGCTCGGGGAACTTGGGACGCAGGTCGATGAGCATGAGGTGGTTGTCGGTGCCACCGCTGATGACCTTGTAGCCCTTGGACATGAAGGCTTCGGACATGACCTTGGCGTTCTTCATGACCTGCTGGATGTACTGGTCGTAGCTGTCGGTGAGGGCCTCGCCGAGGGCGACGGCCTTGGCAGCGATGACGTGCTCCAGGGGGCCGCCTTGGGTGCCGGGGAAGACGGCGCTGTCGAGCAGGGCGCTCATCTTCTTGATCTCACCCTTCGGGGTGGTCTTGCCCCAGGGGTTGTCGAAGTCCTGGCCCATGAGGATCATGCCGCCGCGGGGACCACGGAGGGTCTTATGGGTGGTGGTGGTGACGATGTGGCAGTACTTGACGGCGTTGTTCAGGTAGCCCTTGGCGATGAGGCCGGAGGGGTGGCTGATGTCGCCCATGAGGATGGCACCGATTTTGTCGGCAATCTCACGCATACGTGCCCAATCCCAGTCGCGGCTGTAGGCGCTGCCGCCGCCGATGATGAGTTTGGGGTGGTGTTCGAGGGCTTTACGCTCCATGTCGTCGTAGTCGACGATGCCGGTCTCTTCTTTCACCTGGTAGCCAACCACATGGTAGTTGATGCCGCTGAAGTTGACGGGGCTGCCGTGGCTGAGGTGGCCACCGTGGTTGAGGTCCATGCCCATGAAGGTGTCGCCGCTGTTGAGGCAGGCCAGGAAGACGGCCATGTTTGCCTGAGCGCCGCTGTGGGGCTGCACGTTGGCCCAGCAAGCGCCGTAGAGTTTCTTGGCGCGCTCGATGGCGATGGTTTCGCTCTGGTCGACAATCTGGCAACCGCCGTAGTAGCGCTTGCCGGGGTAGCCTTCGGCATACTTGTTGGTCATGACGGAGCCCATAGCTTCCATGACTTGGTCGCTGACGAAGTTTTCGGAGGCAATCAGCTCGATGCCTTTGGTCTGACGCTCACGTTCCTTCTGGATGAGGTCGAAAATCTGTGTATCTCTCTGCATATCTGTTGTTTGTTGTATTGTTTTTGTATTTTCAATTCTGCAAAAGTACAAAAAGACATCGACATAGCAAAATTTATTTTTCATGATTGGGTTTGTTGAGCCAAGGGCTCAATGAGGCTTTGTTTTTGGAACGATGGGGATTGATTTCGGAAAAGGACGGGATGGAGGATGCGGATGCCTACGATATGCTTAGGATATGCTTAGGATGAGCTTAGGAAGAACTTAGGAAGAGCTTGTCCAGGGGCTTGGATTTTCCAAAATATTTGTAAAATCTTCGCCGGAAAGAGATTTTTTTTCTATCTTTGCAGTCGGAAAAAGAACGTAAACACATGCCATTCTTTGCATTGCGAAACAGGACGATGGCACGACGAATGCTCGCAGCACTGCTGACGCTGCTCCCTATGGCGGCCACAGCCCAGTATATACCCCTATGGCGCAGTGCTGCCGGAGGGCACCTCGATGTCAACCTCGACAGGGTATGGAACTACAACCTGTATGAGCAGTCGCGCTGGGGGGCCGGCCTGCGATGGGTGTTGGCGCCCAGGAAGGTGGATAATTCGCGCATCAGTTTTGAGGTCTATGCGGGCTATGGCATCCTCGACCGGCAGTGGAAGTGGGGTGTGGGCAACGAGATAGCCTTCGGCCGCAGCCGCTACGGGCTGACGCAATATATACTGATTGCCCGCGACTATCAGGCTGCCGGCAGCCGCTCGCTGGGGGCAGGATCGTATAGCGACCCCGCCTCGCTTGCGGCCTTCATGAGTCGACGGATGAGCGACATGGCCACCATAGTCTGGGGGTACCGGTGGCGCGTGCGCGGCACGGAGCACCAAATAGACGGCCGCGTGGCTGTCGGCGGACGGCTGTTTGACAACCAAGGGCTGCTTTACCGCTGCGCGGGAGATACCATAATTGAGGAAAACCACTTCGTGGTGCGCTGGAAGCTGCAATTGCCGCAAGGCCTGACGACACAGGTTGAAGTGGGTGGCGTAATGCCGCAGGGCAAGATCATCTCCAGAGGAATGGCGGAATATCAACGGACAGAGCGTTTTAAATCAGTAGACCTACAGACGCATGTCCAGGCCGGTATTACTCCCCCAGGGACGCCCTACACCCACATGTTCGACCTCGGCGGCACGTGGGGTGCGCCGTTCAGTTTCCGCAACACACTGCTCACCGCGCGCCCTAATGAGTTCACCGCCAACACATTCCTCCTTCTGACGCTGCGCCTGTCGCTGCGCCGTCCGTTCTACCACGGATGGAACCGCACGCTGCAGATAGGCACTGCACCGCGGCCCTTCGTGGGCCTCAACGCCGCCTGGGGGCACCTATGGGGGCAGAACCCCGACGGGCAGCTGCAGCACGAAGGGCTCGACCTGCAGGCGCCCCTGTGGGGCATTGCGGAGCCCATCGTGGGCATCGAAGGGCTGCTGCGCTGGGGCATCGCCGACTGGGGGGTGGCGGTGGCCTACCGTTGCACACCGGCAGTAGCGCCCTACCATCATGCTTCGGCCGCCGACAACCTGGCGTTGCTCATCACCGCGACACTAATATTCCAATAGCCATGAAGATACAGCAAATCGTTGATTACCTTGACAGTGTGTTCCACCCCGAGCTACAGGAAGACTATGACAACAGCGGTTTTCTGCTCGGCGACGGGCAGAGCGAATACCGCGGCACCCTGGTGGCACTCGACCTGACCCCCGACGTCATAGACGAAGCCGTGCAGCACGGTCTGGGCCTCATCGTCACGCATCACCCCTTCATCTTTCGGGGCTTGCGCCGCCTCACAGACGGCAGCGAGACGGGGCGGATGGTGCAGGCGCTTATCGCCCACGGCATTGCCGTCTATGCCGCCCATACCAACCTCGACAACCTTGCCTGGGGAGTCAACGGCATCCTGACTGAGAAGCTCGGCCTGCGCCGATGCCGCATACTGAAGCCCCTGCCGTCGCAGCCCGACGCCGGAGCCGGCATGGTGGGCGAGCTCGACGAGGCCATGCCCACCGAGGCATTCCTGCGGCAGGTGAAGACAACGCTGGGCCTGCCTGCGGTGCGCTACGCCGGCAGCCGCGCCACGGTGAAGGAGGTGGCAGTCTGTGGCGGCTCAGGCGCATTCCTCATTGAAGACGCACAGGCCGCTGGCGCCGACATCTACCTCACCGCCGACCTAAAGTACCACGACTTCCAGCGCTGCACCGACCGGATGGTGGTGGCAGACATAGGCCATTACGAGAGCGAACAGTTTGCAAAAGAGATAATTTTTCGCGTCATATCAGAAAAATTCAGTAACTTTGCAGTTCGAATTTCCGAGCGGCAGCAATCGCTCACGCGATATATATAATTGAAAAACAAAAATATATAGATAGATATGGCAAAAAAAGTCAGCACCAAGAAAGCGCAAGAGAACGTCGAAGCCCCCGTCATCCTGCGTCCCGACGTAGACCAGGCCGTCGAGAAACGACTCGTAGCCCTCTACACGCTCCAGAGCGTCGATAGCGAGATTGACAAAATCCAGATAATCCGAGGCGAACTGCCCCAGGCGGTGCAGGATCTGGAGGACGAGATAGCTGGCCTCAACACCCGCATCGAGAACTTCACGGCCGAAATCAAAGAGACCGAGGCCGCCTGCAAAGCCCGCAACGCCGAAGTCAGCGAGCACGAAGAGCAAATCAAGAAGTATCAGAAACAGCAGGACAACGTGCGCAACAACCGCGAGTTTGAGTCGTTGAACAAAGAGATTGAGTTCCAGGAACTCGAGATTCAGCTCTGCGAGCGCAAGAACAAAGAAGGCCAAGCCCACGTCAAGGAGCTGAAACAGCACATCGAAGCTGCCAAGCTGCTGAAAGAGAACCGCGAGAAAGACCTCGTTGCCAAGCGGGAGGAGCTCACCTCCATCACCGCCGAGACCGAGAAAGACGAGGAGCGCCTGCGCCAGAAGTCGAAAGAGCAGGAACAATTCATCGACGAGCGCTACCTGACAGCCTACAAGCGCATCCGCAATGCCGCCCGCAACGGTCTGGCAGTGGTGCAGATAGACCGCGATTCGTGCGGCGGTTGCTTCAGCAACATTCCACCCCAGCGCCAGATGGAAATCAAGATGCACAAGAAAGTCATCGTCTGTGAAAACTGCGGCCGTATACTTGTCGACGACGACATAGCCGCCAAAGCCAAAGCACAACTGGAAAAATAAACCTATGACATACTATTTCAATCCCGAAGAGAAACTCACACTTGCCAAGATACAAGAGATTGTTGACGGCAAGATGGACCTCGCGCTGAGCGACGAGGCCAAGCGGCGCATAGAGAAATGCCGCAACTACCTGAACCATAAAATGGAGAGCCAGAAGGAGCCCATCTACGGTGTCACGACCGGTTTCGGCTCACTGTGCAATATCAGCATCAGCAAGGAGCAACTCAGCCAGTTGCAGAAGAATCTGGTGATGAGCCATGCCTGCGGTGTGGGCGACGAAGTTCCCGCCGAGGTGGTGCGACTGATGCTGCTGCTCAAGGCGCAGAACTTCTGCTTCGGATACAGCGGAGCACAGCTTCAGACTGTGCAGCGCCTGATAGACTGCTACAACGACGACGTGCTGCCGGTGGTATACCAGCAGGGAAGCCTTGGTGCCAGCGGCGACCTCTGCCCGTTGGCCAACTTGATGCTGCCTGCCATCCTCGGCATGGGAGAAGTCTATTGGCACGGCCGTCGCTGCGATGTCAGCGAAGTGTACGCTGCCAAGAATTGGCACCCCATCGAGCTGCAGAGCAAGGAAGGCCTCGCCCTGTTGAACGGCACGCAGTTTATGAGCAGCTACGCCGTGTGGAGCTTGCTCAAAGCCCAGCGCCTGAGCCGGCAGGCCGACATGATACTGTCGCTTTCGCTTGACGCTTTCGACGGCCGGATAGAGCCTTTCTACGAGAGCCTCCACATGGTACGCCCGCACCAGGGCCAGCTGGAGACAGCTGCTGCCGTGCGTTGCTGGCTCGAGGGGAGCGAGATCATCAAGCGCCATAAAGAGCATGTGCAAGACCCCTACAGCTTCCGTTGCGCCCCCCAGGTGCACGGTGCCGCCAAGGACACGATACGCTACGTGGCCTCGGTCGTAGAGACGGAAATCAACTCCACCACCGACAACCCCATCGTGCTGCCTGACGAGGATATGGTCATCAGCGGAGGACACTTCCACGGCGAGCCCCTGGCCATGGTGCTCGACTTCCTGGCTATTGCCGTAGCCGAGATTGGAGCCATCAGCGAGCGCCGCACCTACCAGCTCATCGACGCCAAGCGCGGCTTGCCCAGCTTCCTTGTGGCCAAGCCGGGCCTGAACAGCGGATTCATGATACCGCAGTATGCCGCCGCCGCCATCGTGAGCCAGAGCAAGCAGCTCTGCACGCCCTGCTCGGTGGACAGCATTCCCAGCAGCCAAAACCAGGAGGACCTGGTGAGCATGGGTGGCAACGCCGCCACGAAGTGCTATCGCGTGTGCGAGAACACAGAGCGCGTGTTAGGCATAGAACTCTTCAACGCAGCCCAGGCGCTTGACTTCCGCCACCAGAAGGGTCTCAAGAGCAGCCCGAAGATTGAGCAGATGGTCGCTGACTATCGCAAGAGCGTGAACTTCGTCGATATTGACGAGATCATGTACAAGCACATCCACGCCAGCGTCCATTTCCTGCAAAACATGCATATCTAAGAAAGAGACGACACCCACGGTATCCCGTGGGTGTCACCTCTTTTTTTTGCATTAATGGGCGGCCAGCCAATCGGGACCGACGTCGATGCCGACGTCGACGGTGAGGCCGTCGAGAGGGAGCGCGTTTTTCATCTGTCGCTCGACCAGTTCGCGAACATCCTGCTCCTCGGGGCGGTAGAGGTCGAAGACCAGTTCGTCGTGCACCTGCAAAATCATCTTGGTTTGCAAGCCACGCGCGTGCAGTTCCCTGTCAATCCGCACCATAGCCAGCTTGATCATATCGGCTGAGGTGCCTTGGATGGGCATATTGACAGCGTTACGTTCAGCGAAGGAGCGCGCATTGGCATTGCGGCTGTTGATGTCAGGCAGATAACGGCGACGGCCAAGCAACGTACAGGCATAGCGATGCTCGCGGGCAAACTGCTTGCAACGTTCGATGAATGCAGCGACCGCGGGATACTGGGCAAAGTATTCGTCGATCAGCGCTGCAGCCTCCTTGCGGGGAATATTGAGCTGCTCGCTCAAGCCGAAGGCCGAGATGCCGTAGACGATGCCAAAGTTGACACTCTTGGCGTTGCGCCGCTGATCCTTGCTCACCTCGTCTATCGGGATGTGGTAAATCTTGGCGGCCGTGGCGGCATGGATGTCAAATCCGCTATTGAAAGCATGCAGCATGTGCTCGTCCCGGGCAAGAGAGGCGATGATGCGGAGCTCGATCTGGGAATAGTCGGCCGCCAGCAGGAGGTGGTCAGCATCGCGGGCGACGAAAGCGCGGCGTATCTCGCGCCCACGCTCGGTGCGGATGGGGATATTCTGCAGGTTGGGGTTGGACGACGAGAGCCGGCCGGTGGCTGTAACGGTCTGGTTGTAGACCGTATGCAGACGGCCGGTGGCGGGATTGATGAGCTTAGGGAACGAGTCGAGGTAGGTGCCCACCAGCTTGCTGATAGAGCGATATTCGAGAATCAGGGGGATGACAGGGTGGCGGTCAGCGAGTTTAGAGAGGACGTCCTCGGCGGTGCTGTACTGCTTGGTTGACGTCAGCGGGGGTTTCTCGGTGACCTTCAGCCGTTCATAGAGCACCTCGCCGAGCTGTTTGGGGGAACCGATATTGAACTGCGTCCCAGCCAGGCGGTAGATATCCTCCTCGATCCTCCGGCGTTCGTCCGACAGCCGTCCGGCATAGCTGCGGAGTGCGTCCACGTCGATACGGACTCCCTCGCGTTCCATGTCGATCAGGACATCGACCAGCGGGAGCTCGACGTCAGCGTAGAGGTGTTCCATCGCCTCGTCGCGCAGGCGTGCCATCATCAAAGGATAGAGCTGCCAGAGCACTGCGCACTGAGACTGGGCGTCGCGCGGTTCGAAGCCGAGGAACGACGAGCAGATGAAATCGAGCGTATGGCGCATCTCGGCATCAAGCAGATAGTGCACCAGCTGCACGTCGAACAGGGTGCCGCGGATGCCGGTATCGAGTTCGGCGAGGATGTATTTCAGGTTCTTGAGGTCAAAGCAGAGCTTGGTGGTGGCCTCATCCTGCATCAGGGAGATGAAGCGAGCAACATCCAACTCACCCACGGTGGTGCACCACACGTGGTCAGCATCAGAGGAGAGCATGACCCGCGGTCCATCGAACATCACGGCGATGTCGTGCCCTTTCAGGCTGTCTAAGGCCTTGCTGTCGAGTTGGGCGGTTTCGACCTGCGGCGCATCGGTGGCGGCAGCGTCGGTAGCGAAGAGCGACGGCTGCTCAGCAGCTGACTTGGGCGCGGGGGATGGTGCCGCCTGGGTGCCTCTCCACTGCATCGCCAGCTGGGGGTCAGAGATGGAGAGATCGTTGAATACGCGGCGGGCGAACTGTCTGAATTCGAGCGCATCGCATATCTCGCGCAGCGACTCGTAGTCAGGCTGCTGCATAAGAAGAGCGTCCTCGTCAAAGGGGATTGGCGCGTCGAGGCGGATGGTGGCCAGCTGCTTGGAGAAGAGGGCATCCTGAGCATGTTCGCTCACCATAGTGCGCAGTTTTTCGTTCTTGATGTCCTCCACGTGGGCCACCATTTGCTCGATAGAGCCGAACTGGGCGATGAGTTTCTTGGCTGTCTTCTCCCCCACTCCACGGATGCCAGGGATGTTGTCGATAGCGTCGCCCCAGAGACCGAGAAGGTCGATGACCTGTCGTGGGTTGGAGACGTCGAACTTGGCGCAGACTTCATCTACGCCGAGGATGGCGTCAGGGGTTTTGCCGCGGCCGAAGCGATAGATGCGAACGCGTGGGGTCACCAGCTGGGCGAAGTCCTTGTCAGGCGTAGCCATCAGCACCTCGTCGAAGCCAGCCAGTTCAGCTTGATGGCTGACGGTGCCAATGACATCGTCGGCCTCGAAGCCCTCGCAGGTGAGTGTGGGGATACGGAAAGCATCGATCATGCGGCGTATCCAGGGCAGGTTGGTTTCGATGTCCTCAGGAGTAGGCTCGCGGTTGGCCTTGTAGTCGGCGTACATCTCGTGCCGGAAGGTGGGCTTGGGGAGGTCGAAAGCCACGGCCGCGTGGGTGGGCCGTTGCGAGCGCAGGAGGTCGTAGAGCGACATGGTGAAGCCCAACGCTGCGGAGGTGTTGAGGCCCTTGGAGTTGATGCGTGGGTTGGTGTTCATGGCGTAGTAGCCGCGATAGACTGCCGCCATGCCGTCGATCAGGAGGAGCTTCTTCATTTCAGCGGGTCGGCATTGAGCGCATCATATTCCTGACGGTTGCGCAGGATGTTGCAGGCGAGGTAGACCGCAGAGCGGAATGATTGCTCGCTGGCTTTGTCCTTGCCGGCGATGTCGTAGCCTGTTCCGTGGGCGGGGCTGGTGCGCACATACGGTAAGCCTGCCGTGTAGTTGACGCCTTCGGTGAACGACATGAGTTTGAAGGGTATGAGGCCCTGGTCGTGGTAGAGCGCCAGAACGCCGTCGAACTTGTTGAACTCGGAGCTGCCGAAGAAGCCGTCGCTCGGGAAGGGTCCGTAGGCGAGGACGCCTTTCTCCTGAACCTCGTCGATGACGGGGCGAATGACGCGTTTGTCGAAGTCGCCGATAACGCCGTCGTCGCCTGCATGCGGGTCGAGGGCCAGCACAGCGATCTTGGGGCGTGTGATGCCGAAGTCGCGCTTGAGGCTCTCGTTGAGGAGCATCATCTTGTCGAAGAGGAGGTTGTGTGTCAGAGCTGAAGGTACGTCCTTCAGTGCCAGGTGGTTGGTGACGATGCCGATGCGTATGCGGTCGCAGACCATGAGCATCAAGCTTGAGCATCCGAACTGGTGAGAGAGGTACTCGGTGTGGCCCGGGAAGTCGAAATCGTCGGCCTGGATGTTGCGTTTGTTGATGGGAGCAGTGACCAGGACATCGACCTTGCCGGCTTTGAGGTCCTCGCAGGCCTTGTTGAGGCTTGCCCGCGAGAGGCGACCGGCTACCTCGGTGCTCTTGCCGAGGTCGATTTTGATTTCCTCCTGCGTGAGGTTGATGAAGTTGAACTTTTTGTCCTGCGCCTCGGAAGCGTCGCGCACGGAGGTGAAGATCATCTCTTGGGGCATGGAGGTGAGGAGTTTTTTGTGGTAGGAGGCTACCTTGGTGGAGCCATAGACCACGGGGGTGCAGAAGTCGAACATGCGGCTGTCGCCGAAGGTTTTAAGTATCACCTCGTAGCCAACGCCGTTGATGTCACCGTGCGTAATGGCTACTTTTATTTTCTTTTCTTCGTTCATTTTCAATGTTTTATTTGTCAAGGATGTTTCTAACTGTTTTTGTATGGTGTGTGCTTAGGTTATGCTTAGGATATGCTTAGGATGAGCTTAGGATCAGCTTTGGACCATGTCTTGCATTTGGAGGAAGGCGTAGAGGAGGCGGATGCCATAGCCTGAGGCGCCGGCACGGTAGGCGTGTTGGGGCTTGGAGAAGTAGGCGACGCCGGCGATGTCGAGGTGGATGTAGGGGGTGGTGGCGGCGAAGTGGGCGAGGAATTTGCCGGCGGTGATGGTGCCAGCCTGAGGGGTGGTGCCGCAGTTGCGCAGGTCGGCGAAGTCGCTGCGGATGAGTTCGTCGTATTCGCTCCACATGGGGAATTCGACGATGCGTTCATAGACCTGCTCGCCAACGAGTTTGAGGAGGGTCATGGGGTTGTCGGCTCCTTGCTGCATGGCTGCGATGCCGAAGGTTGAGATGGCGCGGACGGCGGCGCCGGTGAGTGTGGCGGCGTCGATGATGAGGGAGGGGTGGTAGTTGGCGTGAGCGTAGGCGATGGCGTCGGCGAGGATGAGACGTCCCTCGGCGTCGGTGTTGACGACTTCGACGGTGGTGCCGTCGTACATGGTGAGGATGTCGTCGGCGGCGTAGGCGTTGAAGCCCGGACGGTTGTCGGTGAGCGGGAGGAGGGCGACGAGGTGCACTGGCAGACGGTTGTCGGCGGCGGCGAAGAGTACGGAGGCCATGGTGGCTGCGCCGGCCATATCGGATTTCATCTCCTGCATGTAGTCGTCGGGCTTGATGTTGAGGCCGCCAGTGTCGTACATGATGCCTTTGCCGACGAGGGCGATAGGTCTATCAGTGGGCAGTGGGCAGTGGGCAGTGGGCAGTGTTTCACTTTCCACTGGTTTGTACTCGAGGACGACGAAGCGGGGTTCGTCGACGGAGCCGCGATTGACGGCGAGGAGGCCGCCCATGCGCAGGCTTTCGATCTGCTTCTTGTCCATGACGGTGCAGGAGACGTGGTCGAGGTCGGCAGCGATGGAGGCCAGTTCGTCGGCGAAAGCAGCGGCGTTGAGGTCGGCGACGGGCAGGTTGACCCACTCGCGGCACCAGAAGATGCGGTTCCAGAGCCGCTGTGCGCTTTCGAGGTCGGAGGCGGAGAGGAAGCGATTGTCAATGATGACTTCGCGGAGGTGGTAGGGTTCCTTGCTGCGATAGCGGTCGAAGCTGTAGTCGGCCAACATCAGTCCCTCGACAAGGGCTGCCATTTCTTCGGGCAGGATGCCTTCGCCGCTGAGGGCGATTGTGTCGACATGGTCTTCCTCGAGTCGCTTGAGGAGGTTCATGGCCTGGCGGCGGAGTTTTTCCTGACATTCAGGGGCGGGCTTTTCGCTGTCGAACGAGAGGATGTAGAGACGGAAGGGCAGGCGGTCGAAGACGAGGAGGCAGTCGCGTTTCTCGTCACGGCGGGCTTTGAGGACCTGGAGTTCGCGCCGGTTGAGGGGCAAGGAGTTGGCGGCCACGTCGTCGCCATAGAGGAAGAGGAGGTTGCCGGCATGGTCTTTGGCTTTTATTGTTTCAAGTTTTTGTATCATAAATTATGAATGTGTTATAAGAAGAATGATTTTGTCGGTTTTGATTTGTTCGATGGTGTCGTAGAAATGGTTGCGGGCGTCGGTGTCGAGCCAAGCGGTGGGTTCGTCGAGGAGGAGGAGGGGTGCGTCGCTGTAGAGCGCCCGAGCGAGTGCGATCCGCTGCCACTGGCCCATGCTGAGTTCGGCGCCGCCGTCGAAGAGGCGTCCGAGCTGCGTGCCGAAGCCTCTTTTCAAATGCGCCACCACTTCGTCGGCTCCAGCCAACGAAGCAGCGCGTTCGAGGGTGGCGAGAGCGGGATGGAAAGAGGACTGCGAACTGGCGCCGAAGGTGATATTCTCGGCGGCGGTGCAACAATAGCGCATGAAGTCCTGGAAGAGCACTCCCATGCGGCCACGCAGGTCGGCGAGATCGAAACGTCGGATATCCACTCCGTTGATGAAGACAGCGCCTTGCTGCGGATCATAGAGGCGGAGGAGGAGCTTGATGAGGGTCGATTTGCCGAAACCGTTGCACCCTTTGATAGACGTCACGCTGCCCACGGTGGCCGAGAGGTTAAAATGGCTCAGGACATCGCGCTGCATATCAGGATAGCGGAAGGTGATGTCGCGGAACTCGACCCGTTCTATCTTCTCAGGCATCGGCAAAGGGTTGGCCGGCGAGAGGATGGAGGGTTTGAGGTTGAGGAACTCGAAGAGATTGCTAACGAAGAGGCGATTGTCATAGAGCCCCGCGATTGCAGCCACGAGGGAGGCGAGATAGTTCTGCCCACGGCGGAAGGCTTCGAAAAGCATCACGAAAGAGCCAATAGAGATGGCTGCGGCGACGGCCTGCGAGATGAGCAGCCAGACGACGGCCAGCATTGCCGCGGCTTCGACAACGGCGCAGAAGATATCGGCAGTGCCGAGACGCCGCGAGATGTCCAGCAGATGACTGACCAGCGTGCGACGCGCACTGACAAAGAGTCGGCGGAAGCAAGGTGCCAATCCGAAGGTGCGCATCTCCTGTGCTGCGGCGCGGGAGGTGAGCAGATGGCTGTAGTAGGCTGTGCGGCGGTAGTGCTGCGTGTTGTCGCGGCGGAAGCGATAGAGGCAGCGCGCCTTGTAGAGCCTGACGGCAAACGAGGGCACCACAGCCACCAGCATGACAGCCACCACCCACCAGCTGGCGGAGACCAACAGAGCCACCACACCCACAATGGACACAATGGCACCGAAGAGAGCCATAAAACTGTTGAGGATGGCGACGGGGCGCGAGCCTGCCTCCTGCTGGGCGCGATGCAGGGTGTCGTGATAAGAGGGTGTGTCGTAATAAGCCAGGTCGAGCGTTGCGGCCTGTTGCTGCATGAGGTCGCTCATATAGTCCACCAGACGCTGTCCCAAAACATCATTGTTGACAGCACTGAGAGCCACAACGATGCGATTGCACAAGAAGACAGCCACCATTGTCAGCAGCCAGGGGAGGCAGTCTGTTGCAGCACCACTGCCCTGAACGGCAAGGGTAACGCTATCGACCAACAACTTCAGAATATAGAGGTTGGCCAACGGCAGAAGGCTCTGGAGGAGCACATAGAGCAAGCGACGCCAAAACGAGGCGGGGTCGCAGCGGCGTACCATCATCAGTGCTTGCCAGAGGTTCTTCATAAGGTTAAAGTATTAAAGAATAACTATTTTCTTAATCACCTCAGCGCCAAGCTCTTCATTCATCCGATGCATGAGGCTGTCGCGGCGGAAGGTCATCTCCTGCCGCAGCGCGGCGGCGGCATAGCGCAGGCGCAGGGTGCCATCCTTGAACTTGATGCTCTGCGTCAGACGAGTGATGAGGTCGCCAGCAAGACGGCGATAGACCCTCTCGACATCGATCTCAGTAGCCAGCGAGCCCATGTCCCATTGGCGCAGCATCCGGTGGATGTAGTAGTCGGCAGTTCTATCTTCCCAGTTCATAGACATTGCCGTTAGAAACCTCAAAGACACGATGTTCGAGTTGAGGGAGTTCGTCGAAGATGGCCTGTACACGGCCTGGCTGAGTATCGGTGAGCAGCACCTGGCCGAAGCGGTCGCTACCTACCAGGGCGATGAGCTGCTTGATGCGTACCAGATCGAGTTTGTCGAAGATGTCGTCGAGCAACAGTATAGGCTTCTGCCCCAGGAGGTTGAAGATATATTGGAATTGCGCCAATTTGAGCGCCAAGGCAAAGCTCTTCTGCTGCCCCTGCGAACCAAAGCGTTTGATAGGGACGTCGCCAAGAAGGAACAGCAGATCGTCTTTGTGGGGGCCAGCATTGGTATACTGAGAATACCTGTCGGCCTGACGGCTGGCGAGCAGTTGCTCGGCGAGGGGCTGTTCGACGCAGCTGTATTCAATGCGCACCGCCTCGTCGACACCAGCGATGCTACGGTAGTATTCAGCAAAAAGAGGAGTAAAACCTTCGAGAAACCGGCGTCGCTGAGTGTAGAGGTAATCGCCGTGACGGACCAATGCTTCGTCCCAGACGGCGACCATTTCCTCCTCCCATTGGCGGTCCTCCCACATCTGCTTCAGGAGTCGGTTGCGCTGTTCGAGGGCCTTGTTGTACTGCAACAGGTGGTCGAGATAGGCGCGGTCTGTCTGGGAGATTACACCGTCGAGGAACTTGCGTCGCACGTCGCTACCGGCGGCGATGAGCCGTTGGTCGTCGGGCGAGACCATCACCAGTGGCAGACGCCCGATGTGCTCGGTCAACGTCTTGCAGACCTTCTTATTCCAACGCATCTGCTTAGACTGTCCCCGCTTGAGAATACAGCTGGCGATGTCCTCGCCATAATGACCGTGGATGGCGAAGAAATCCTGTCCGAAAGAGATATTCTGGCTGTCGACGGGATTGAAGTGGCTCTTGCAGAAAGAGAGGTAGTAGACAGCATCGAGGAGGTTGGTCTTGCCGGCGCCATTGTTGCCCACAAAGCAATTGACGTTGCCGCAGAGGTCGATGTCAGCCTCGGCATAGTTTTTGAAGTTAGTGAGTATCAATCTGTCTAAAACCATAGCCCAAAAGTCGTCTAAGAATAGTTTTCCAACTTTGATTTAACGGATTCCATCAACCACCGCGGAGTAGAGGTGGCTCCGCTGATGCCAACGCTGGTAGCAGAGGAGACCCATCGAGGCTGGAGTTCGTCGGGCGTGGCGATTAGATATGTCTGCGGTTGCACATGGCGGCAATACTCGTAGAGGTAGCGCCCGTTGCTGCTGTTGGCGCCGGCGACGAAGAGCAGCACATCGACACTGCGTGCGAAAGTTTCCAGCTCCTTGGCACGGTTGGCGACGCGGTTGCAGACCGTGTCGAAAGCCACAAAGTCGGCCCCCTCAGGCAGACGGGCCTGGATGTTGGCAATCAGGTGGCGGTATTCGTCGCGGCTCTTGGTGGTCTGCGAATAGAGCCGGATGGGGCGAGCGAAGTCGATCTGTCCCAGGTCGTCCTCGCGGCTGACGATGATGGCCTGACCGTCGCACTGCCCATTGAGTCCGATCACCTCGGCATGGCCAGGCTTGCCGAAGAGGACGATCTGACCTCCGACGCGCTGCATAGCTTCATAGCCCTGGCGGATACGGCTTTGCAAGGCCAGCACGATGGGGCAGGTGGCATCGATGAGCCTTATGCCCAGCGCACGGGCGGCGGCATAGGTAGCCGGAGGTTCGCCATGGGCTCGGATGAGCACGCGGCTGTCGGCTGGCAGACGGCGCAGCATGTCGTGGTCGATCACCTGAAGGCCTTTCTGCTTCAGGCGTTCCACCTCGGCACTATTGTGGACTATGTCGCCCAGACAGAAGAGGCGTCCGGCGGAAGCCAGTTCCTCTTCGGCGGTGCCGATGGCTTTCACCACTCCGAAGCAATAGCCTGCATTATCATCGATCAGTATTTTCATGTTGGCAGTTGGCAGTTGACAGTTATCGAAGTTTATTATCAGCTCATGCTTTGGTTTTCCTGGCGCGCTATTTCGAGCACTTCCTCGTATTCTTCGGGTGTAAGGTCGTTGAAGAAATAGTAGACGGGGTCAACCTTTTTGCCGTTTTGGATGACCTCGTAGTGCAGATGGGCGCCGGCCGACATGCCGGTGCTGCCCACGGTGCCTATCTGTTCGCCGCGCTTCACCTTCTGCCCCACACGGACCTTGACGCCGCTCATGTGGGCGTAGAGGGTTTGGAATCCGAATCCGTGATCGATTACTGTCACGATGCCATAACCACTGAGTCCTTTGGGGTTGCGGCCTGCCACACGGACAATGCCGTCGCCGGTGGCGTAGATGGGGGTGCCCATGCGGGCGGCCATGTCGATGCCGGAGTGCAGACGACGGTAGTGCAAAATGGGGTGGTAGCGGTAGCCGAAACCGCTGACGACGTTGCACTGGTCCTTGGCGATAGGCATGATGGCCGGCATAGCAGCCAGTCGTTCGTTCTTGTTGCGCGCCATGTCGTAGATTTCGTCGAGCGATTTAGATTCGACATAGATGCGCTTTGTGAGGTCGTCGACCTTCTTGGTGGTGTTTTTCAGCAGTTCGCCCCCTTCCATCTTATCGAACTCGGCGTAGCGTTCGACGCCACCGATACCGGCTTTGCGCTCGGCGTCGCTGATGGGGGTGCTTTCGAAGATGGTGCGATAGAGGACGTTGTCGCGTTCCTCGAGATTTTCGAGCACTTTTTCGGCGCGGTCGACGCGGTCGTTGAGGATGCGTGTCTGGCGTTTATACTGCGCCAGCTGGCGTTCCATGGAGCGTTCGCGGGGGGAGTCCATGAACTGGAGCCCGACGAAGACCAGCACGACTCCCAGCACGACACCGAAGAGGACGTTGAAGCTGATGCGCCTCACCCTATCGCGCAACGACACAAAAACCTTCTCGTACTTCAGTGTATGAGGATTGAATCGGTAGGTATGCCGTTGCTGATGTTTCATAGGGTGGCTTTGAGTTTATCGACAGCTGCCACAAAGTTGACGATGGCGTGCACGTGGTTGAAGTAGTAAGTCAGGTTGAGATCGGGGATGCGGATCATGCTGGCGGCGTCGCCGAGTCGTGTGGAGAGCACGTCGACGGGTTCCTCGATGGCCAGTTCCTGGCTTACGATGGTGAGTGTCTTCAGGGGTACGATGTCGAAATCGACCGAGCTGCGGGCCACGAGGACGCTGTCAGGCAGGAGGTAGAAGCAGTTGCCGAACGAGTCGCGCAGGAGCGGGAGGTAGTAGTCGGAGCGGATAAAGTCGAAGATAGCGAGGTCGAAGAAGACTTGCACGAAGTGGTCGCGGCGCTGCTCGTTGTGGTGCCAGATGCGGCGGCAGGCGGCCATCTTGGTGAAAGCCTGCACCATGTCGGCATAGGCTTGCATGACAGGCTCAGGGTAGTGGTCCTTGATGTGGTACTCGACGGCGTGGATGTCTTTGCTGAGCTGAGCTATTTTGTTTTTGTAGTGGCTCATGACGCTGACGAGGTACTTGTTGCTGTGGTGGCCGATGCGGTCTTTGATGCCGCGCACGATGCGCTGGAGCTTTTCCTCGGAGCGAGCCACGCTGAGTGCGTTGAGGTAGCATTCGAGTATCTCGCGTTTGCGGGGGTCGTCGCAGCTCTGGAGGGCGGCGGTGACGGTGGCGATTTCGCGGCCGAAATCAGGCTCGCGGCCGAGGAGCATGCGCAGGTAAGAGCGGCGCTGCTGTTGCAGGGCGCGGCGCACGAACTCGTGGTAGCTGTGGCTCTCGCTTTCGCGTTCGATGAAGCCAGTGCCAGGCGTGTTGGATGCGATGTATCGGCGGCCGGTGTAGCGCATTTCGCCTGTGTCGCGCACGCCGAAGTCGGAGTAGTGGAAGTGGTTGCTCACCTTGACCCACAGCCGTTCGGCCACATGGACTCGTTTATAGGGGAATATCTTCATAGAGGCGGTAGTTGGTGTTTTCTTTTTTTGGGGGGGCTATCAGCCGTGTATTGCTTCGCCATGGGCGGCTTCGAGTGCTTCCATGACAGCTTCGCTCATGGTGGGGTGCGGGTGGATGGCTTGCGACAGCTGGCGGGCTGTGAGGCCTTGTTCGCGTGCGGCCACTATCTCGGCTATCATCTCTGTTACGTTGTCGCCACACATGTGGCATCCAAGGATGAGGTCGGAGTGGGCATCGAGGACCACTTTGACGAAGCCGTCGGTGTTGCCGGCGGCGGTGGCTTTGCCGCTGGCTTTGAAGAAGAATTTGCCTACTTTGACCTCGTGGCCAGCTTCGAGGGCTTTCTTTTCGGTGAGGCCCACGCTGGCCACTTCGGGGTTGGTGTAGGTGCACCCGGGGACGTTGTTGTAGTTGACTTTCACGGCTTCGCCTTTGACGATGTGCTCGACGCAGCAGATGGCTTCCTTGGAGGCGACGTGTGCCAGAGCGGGGCCGTGGACGACATCGCCGATGGCGTAGTAGCCGGGGATGTTGGTGCGGTAGTAGTCGTCTACCTCGATCTTTCCGCGTTCGTAGCGGATGCCCACCTGGTCGAGGCCGAGATCTTCGAGGTTTGTGACCACGCCGACGGCCGAGAGGACGACGTCGACATCGATGACTGTCTCGGACTGTTTTTTAAGGTCTTTGACGGTGACGTGGCAGACGTCGCCTTCGATATCGACTTTTTCGACTGAGCAGCTTGGCATGACTTTCATGCCCATTTTGCGGAAACTGCGGCTCATTTGCGCTGCCACCTCTTCGTCTTCGTTGGGGAGGATCTGTGGCATAAATTCGACGAGTGTCACCTGGGTGCCGATGGACTGGAAGAAGTAGGCGAATTCGGAGCCAATGGCGCCGCTGCCGCAGACGAGCATGCGTGCCGGTTGCTGGCGGAGGGTCATGGCTTCGCGGTAGCCGATGATGTGGCGGCCGTCTTGGGGCATGGCGGGCATGACGCGGCTGCGGGCGCCTGTGGCGACGATGATGTGGTCGGCTTCGTAGAGGGTGCCGTCGACATCGACTTTGCCTTCGGGCAAGAGTTGCGCGGAGCCCATGATGACATCGACGCCGTTCTTTTTGAGCAGGAATTCGACGCCTTTGTTCATGGTTGCGGCTACGCCGCGAGAGCGGTCGACCATGGCGTTGAGGTCGGCTTCGACATTGTCGGCTTTCACGCCGTAGGAGGCGGCATGTTTGGCGTAGTTGAATGCCTGGGCACTTTTGAGGAGTGCTTTGGTGGGTATGCAGCCCCAGTTGAGGCAGATGCCACCGAGGTTTTCACGTTCGACGACGGCGGTTTTGAGGCCCAGCTGTGCGCCTTTGACGGCAGCCACATAGCCTCCAGGACCGCTGCCGATGACAATCAGGTTGTATTTCATAGTGTTGATGTTGTTTTATTGTCTGTTATTATAAATAAATCAAATTGCAAAGATACATCTTTTTCTACAAACGGCCAAAAAAAGTTAGTAACAGCGGCATGAGGAGGGGTATGAGCGGGCTGTGGCACAGGGGTTTATACAGCAGGTATATGTATCGGTCTGGGGGTGCAGCATTGCTGTTTCGGTATGGAAAGGCGGGGGCTACGGAAAGAAATACAATGGGGTTTGCAGAGGATGTGCCTTGGATATGCTTAGGATATGCTTAGGATGAGCTTAGGATATGCTTAGGTTGTGCTTTGGTTGTGCTTTGGTTGTGCTTTGGACGGGGGGGCGATGCACTGTGAGGCGGGGGCGGAGGAAAGGTGAGTGAGCTTTAGGGATGGAGAGAGTGGGGTGTTTTTTCAAAAGAAAAAAAGAGGTGTTGCGGAAAAAAATTTTCAACCGTTTTAGGTGCATAAACCGACCATAGGGCAGGGAAACAAGAAGTTAGAAACGAACAGGCGAAAAGGTGATTTTGATTTTCAAATATTTGCAGCAATGACTTGTATTTCAACGCGCTATAAAAGATATGAACTATCAATTGACTAATCTTCAATCTGCTATCGGGTTATCAACAAAAAGTGTCGCGGAGGGGTCGATTTTTGATAAAATTTTTTTTAAGTTGAAAAAAAAGTTGTATCTTACAAGGGTCAAGTAGCGGGGGGCATTTCGGAAATGGAAGTTAGAAATCAAGGGGTTATAAAAATGGTTAATTTTGGGCGGTTGGACGGATGGCGGTTTCTTTACATAAAAAAATTGATAGTGACAAATTTTATTTTCACATTCTATGCACAAAAAAAGGTTGATTTTTGCAAGCAAAGAAAAACGCACGAAGAATGTGCAAGTGGTTGAAAAAAAGTAAAGACAGAAGAAATGATTGAGGAAGACTACAAGAGAGTGTGGGCAGAATGCCTGGAAGTGATCAAGGACACCCTGGGCCCGGAGAACCGCAAGGCCTACGAGACATGGTTTACGCCCATTGTGCCGTTGCAGTTGGAGGGTTCGACGTTGATTGTGCAGGTGCCGAGTCCGTTCTTCTACGAGTGGATTGAGGAGCACTATATAGACCTGCTGAAGCGAGTGATACGCATGCAGTTGGGGCCGAACGGGATGCTGAAATACAGCATAGTGATGGATCAGACGATACCGACGGAGCCGCTGAAGACGACATTGCCGTCGGCCAACCGCCGCAATACGCGCAATCCGCTGACGGATTTGCCTGTAAATATTAATAAGGAAGGCGTGCGCGAGATACCTAATCCGTTTGTCATACCGGGGATACAGAAGACGCGTGTGAACTCGCAGTTGAGTCCGAATTATACGCTGGAGAACTTTGTGGAGGGTGATTGCAACCGCCTGGCCCGTAGCGCGGGCTATGCAGTGGCTGAGAAGCCAGGGCAGACGTCGTTCAATCCGCTGCTGCTACATTCGTCGGTGGGTTTGGGGAAAACACATTTGGCGAATGCTATTGGACTGAAGACAAAGGAGCTGCACCCAGACAAGACGGTGCTATACGTTACGAGCGAGCAATTTATGCAGCAGTATGCCGAGGCTGGGCGTACGGGCACGACGAATGACTTTATCCACTTCTACGAGATGATCGATGTGTTGATAGTGGATGACATTCAGTTCTGGGCAGGGAAAGCGCAGAAGACACAGGAGGCTTTCTTCCACATCTTCAACCATCTGCACCAGCGTGCGTGCCAGATTATCATCACGTCGGACAAGGCACCGGGCGAGCTTCAGGGACTGGAGCCGCGACTGCTGAGCCGATTGAAGTGGGGGTTGAACGCTGACTTGCAGGCGCCCGATGTGGAGACGCGCAAACGCATCCTGCAGCAAAAGTTGCGCAACGACGGCATCGAGATGACGGACGACGTGGTGGAATATATTGCCTACAATATCAACACCAACGTGCGCGAGCTGGAGGGAGCCCTGATTTCGCTCATCGCACAGAGTTCGCTCAACCGCAAACAGATAACGCTCGAACTGACGAAGCAGATGATAGACAAGTATGTGCAAAGCAGTTCGAGGGAGATCACCATCGACTATATACAGAAGGTGGTGTGCGACTACTTAGAGTTGCCGGTGGACAGCATACAGCAGACGTCGCGCAAGCGCGAAATAGTGCAGGCGCGGCAGTTGAGCATGTACTTTGCGAAGAAGATTACCAAATCGAGTCTGGCGGTCATCGGAGCGCAGTGCGGCAACAAGGACCACGCCACGGTGTTGCACGCCTGCAAGCAGATAGAGAACCTGCGGCAGACCGACCGCTACATGCGCGCTATGGTTGACGAGCTGGAGAAGAAATTTGCCGAATAGAATATCATGAAGGTTGCGTTCAAGCCAGGGACAATGATATACCCGCTGCCGGCGGTCATGGTCAGTTGCGGCGACGCACCGGAGAACTGGAATATCATCACCGTAGCATGGACGGGCACGCTCTGCAGCGACCCGCCCATGTGCTATATATCCGTCAGGCCGGAGCGACACAGCCACGCCCTGATCAGCCGTACGGGAGAGTTTGTCATCAACCTGACCACCGAGGCGCTGGCCCGGCAGACCGACTGGTGCGGAGTGCGTAGCGGCAGGGACTACAATAAGTTCCGGGAGATGGGCCTGCACGCCGAGACCGCCCAAGTGGTCAAGGCGCCGCTGATAGCGGAAAGCCCGCTGAATATCGAGTGTCGCGTGGTGGAGGTGAAGCACCTCGGGAGCCACGATATGTTCATGGCCGACGTGGTGGCGGTGGATGCCGAAGAGAAGCTCATTGACAAGAGCACCGGCCAGTTCCAGCTCAACCACGCCGCTCCCCTCGCCTACTCGCACGGCAAATACTACGGTCTCGGCGAGAAGTTGGGCGGCTTTGGCTTTTCGGTCAAGAAAAGGAAATAAGTACAAGATTATGAATATTGTCTGCGTAGAACCGCTGGGCATCAGCCAGGAGCGCTTTGAGGAGCTGAAAGCCCACTATGCCTCGATGGGGCACACGTTTACCTATTATATGGATCGCCGCGAGGACGAGGATACGCTTGCCGAGCGTATGCGCGGGGCCGACGTGGTTGTCGTCAGCAACATCAAGCTGCCGGCCACCGTGCTCAGCCAATGTCCGCAGCTGCGCTACATGAGCGTGGCATTCACCGGATTGGACCACATAGACCTCGACTACTGCCGCGCGCACGGCATCGAGGTGCAGAACGCCGCCGGCTACAGCACCACCGCCGTCAGCGAACTGGCTGTGGGCATGATGCTCGACCTGCTGCGCAATATCGTCACCCTGAACGAGAGCATCCGTCAGGGCGGCAGCCGTGGCACTTTCCTGGGTCGCGAATTGCGCGGCAAGACGGTGGGCATCGTGGGCACCGGCGCCATCGGCACTGCCACGGCGCACCTCGTGCTGGCCTTTGGCGCGCGGGTGGTGGCCTACAGTCGCACACGCCGCGCCGAGGTCGAGAAGATGGGGGTGCAGTATGTTGCACTGGATGACCTGCTGAAGCAGAGCGACATCGTTTCGCTACACGTGCCGCTTAACGAGGCGACCCGAGGCCTTATCGGTAAGAAACAATTAGAGATGATGAAGCCCGGCGCGCTGCTCGTCAACACCGCCCGCGGGCCTGTGTGCGACATTGCCGCCGTGGGCAAAGCCTTGGTGGACGGCGTGATTGCCGGCGCCGCCTTCGACGTTTTCGAGCAGGAGCCTCCCCTGCCCATCGACCACCTGCTGCTCTCCAGCCGTCGCTGCTTAGTGACGCCCCATGTGGCATTCGCCACCGAGGAGAGCTTCGCGGCCCGCGCCGACATCGTCTTCGGCCATGTGGACGATTATTTGAAGTAAAAAAAGCAACTGTCCCGTTGGCGGAACTGAACCGGTGCGTGTTTGGTTCCGCCATTTTTTTGCCCCGCGCACGCCGTCACCGCACCGCCTCCGGACCGCCGTCGGTCCGACTTTTGTCGGACCATCATCGGACCATCCCCGGACCATCCCCGGACCAAGAGCGGACCAAGAGCAGAGCTAACAGGGTGTTGGAGGTTAGGAAACGCTCAGGCGGATTAACGGCTGAAGGGGCCTTGCAGGGCGATGAAAGTCTTGCGGCCAAGGAGGTAATACTCGAGCAAGAGCAACCCCTGATAGATTTGCGGCACTTGGCGGGTGCCGTTTTTCTTGCGTTTCGCGCGGAGGGCGGGTTTCCATGCCCTGTACTGCCGGTGGGCTTTGCGTACGGCCAGGTATTCGCCACGGTGCCCTTCGAGGAGGAATTTCAGCGCCGCCACACGGTCGAGCCACATGCGCATAGCCAACACACGGCCCGGCGAAGGGAGGTTTTTGTAGAGCATGGAGAGGTTGTTGCGGAAATTGAGCTCGGTCTTGAAGGGCGAGGACTTGGGAAGGGTGCCACCCCCGACGTGGTAGACCACCGACTGCGGGCAGTAGCAGACCCTGTGGCCTGCCAGGTGAGCCCGCCAGCAGAAGTCTATCTCCTCCATGTGGGCAAAGAAATCGCCGTCGAGACCGCCCAGTTCCTGCCATACCGATGCACGGACAAACATGGCCGCACCCGAAGCCCAGAAGATGTCGCACGGATCGTCGTACTGCCCGTGGTCTTTCTCCAGCGTGGAGAAGAGGCGCCCACGGCAGAAGGGGTAGCCGTATTTGTCGATGAAACCGCCTGCGCCGCCGGCGTATTCGAAGGTGTCGCGCTGGTCGTACATCAAGAGTTTGGGCTGTACGATGCCAATCTGCGGGTCGCGCTGCATCATTTCGAGGATGGGCTCCACCCAGTGGGGCGTGCATTCGACGTCGCTGTTGAGCAGGACGTAGCAGTCGTAAGTACCAGGCAGTGAGGCGATGGCGCGGTTGTACCCCTCGGCAAAGCCATAGTTTTTGTCGAGACAGACAAGAGGCACGTCGGGGTAATGCTGCTGGAGAAAGGCCCGCGAGTCGTCGGTGGATCCATTGTCGGCCACGACGACCTGTGCCTGGCCGCAGCAAGCGGTCACGGAGGGCATGAAACGCTCGAGCATCGAGCGTCCGTTCCAGTTGAGTATGACGATGGCGGTGGTCATTCTTTCAGTGTTTAGTGTTCAGTGGTTCAGTGGTGGGTCTCTTCAGTTTCCAGCGGCGGTGACTCCATAGCCAGCAATAGGGTTCGGCCAGGATTTCCTGCTCCAGGCGGCGGACATAGGCTTCCACAATGCTGTACTGCGGCACCTCGGAGGGCTTTTCGCACAGAGGGCTGAACGTCAGCTCGTAATAGCCTCGTTTCACGCGGCGGACGGAATAGTAGAGCACCGGATAATCATATTTGCGGGCAAAGTACTCGGCCCCATAAAGAAAAGCCGTGTCGCGGCCGAGGAAAGTGGTCCAGTAGCTTTTCAGCGGGTTGGAGGGCGACTGGTCGCTGAGCATCATAAGCGCACATGGGACGCGGTGCTGGTGGAAGAAGGCGACATGCTCGCGCACGTCGGTCTGGTCAACCACCTGTGTGCCATAGCGGGTACGCCGGCGGGTGATGAAGTCGGCCGTCAGCTTGTCCTGCAGGGGCTTGCCGACCCCTATGCCGTGGTGCAGAAGCTGCATATTGAGCGATGAGACCATGTATTCCCAATTGCCGTAGTGGGCTGACATCAAGACAACCGTCCTGCCCTGTTCGTAGTAGCGGTCTATCAACTGGCGGTTGGTGATGCGGTAGCGGCGCTTGATGGACTGCGGCGAAGCGTAGAGGTTGTAGGCACCCTCGATGATGAGGTCGCTCAAGTGGCGGTAGAAGCGGCGCTCCACCTGCCGCAAGCGCTTGGCATCCCAATCGGGGAAACACGCCGTGAGGTTGTCTCTCACCACCTTGCGGCGATAGCCCACAAGATGATAGAGTACCAGATAGAATATGTCAGACAGAAGATACAAGGGTCGCTGCTCTGTTCAAGGTACTTAATCAGTATCCGCGGTTAAACTGCTCTCCCACTTCGCCCACCACGCCCTCGTTCAGCTGCTGGCGGCACAGGCGTCGCTCCCAGCCCGGATCCTGCACCTCGCCGCGGGCATTGCTGTTGAGGAGGGTATAGTAGCCCGAACGATGCTCGTCCCAGAAGAGGAAGACTCGATTGGGGTCGTCGGTCTCAAGCTTGTTGTAGCGCCATAGCTGATATGGCAGGTAGAAGACATGCCCCTGCGAAGTGCCGCGGTATTCGCCACGGGTGCTGCCTTCGTGGGTATTGCCCAGCTGCATGAGCGTCGGAGGTTGCTCGTTGTTGCTGCCAATGCGGTTGGCCGAAACATAGTTCTTCTCGTCGCGGATAAAATCGGGCGGGCCGTACTGCAGGTAGACTCGGCCGCGGTCTGTCTGGATACCGCGTGTGCGGGGATAGCTGAAGTGGGCCTGCACATAGTCGATGCGCTCCTTGTAGCGGAGCCATTCACCCTCGGGGTCCATCGGATTGCGCACCTGCCAGAAACGGTACAGGAAAGCCTGTTTCTCCTCCATGCCGGGCTTCCTCACCAGGCCCGACGCCACCGTCTTCTCAGGCTCAGAAGCGATGGGATAGAGGGCGTCAAGGTAGAGGTTCAGCTCCTCCTCGCTGTAACGGCCCGCAAAAGTGGCGGCAAAGTCGCTCACCTGACCGTCTTTGACCCCAGGATTGGAACGATAGAACGGCACCCGCTTATAGAGCAGCAACTGGTCGTAGAGGTCGCGCACCTCGCACACCAGGTTGTAGTTGCCTGAGGGCAGCTCGCTGATGTCAATCGTACCGAATACCGGCACCGTGGACGCCACGTTGCGACGCACAGTCGTAGACTTGCACTCGACGGCACGCTGCCCCGTCTCCATCTTCTCGATGAAGGCTATCGTCTGCACCTCGGAGGCGGGCTGGCTGTAGCCGCGGGCTCGGCTGTGCGTGTCAAGGGCCGACGGGGGCGCCTCGGTCCCGTGATAAAAATACTCGTCGAAGTTATAAAGCTCGTAGTAGTAGTTCATCTGCTTCACCCTCTCGGGGACAAAGTCGCTCACATAGGGCTCCATGTCGTAACCGCCACGCGAGAGCATATTCTCCTTCACCGTGGGATTGATGCCAGCCATCAGCTGCAGGCTCGACATCGAAGGCCGCGACGTGTAGTTGATCACCAACTTCTCGCTCACAGTGGCCGCAGGCCTGTCGCTGCCCTTGTCGCGCAGGCTCACGGTGAGGTCGTAGACACCGTTGCGCGCCGAAAAGCGTTGCACATCAAGGAAGCTGAAATCCAGCTTGTCAAGACCGCTCACCGTCGGACTGGCAAGGTCGTACTTCTTGAAGTAGCACACCGAATCCTGCTGCACAAGGGCTATCGTCACCTCGGCAGTGGCGCGGTAACTGGCAGGAGCCACTGAATCGAAACGCATCGTCCATGCGTCAAACTGCAGGTAGGTCTCCACATAAGGCTGCTGCTGGTCCGGCAGATAAAAAGTCGAATAGCCGAAGACCGCCTGCATCTGGGCCTGCAAACCCGCGCCGGCCATAACCAACAAAACCGTCAAAAACATCCTCTTCATATCATTTCTAATTTCTAATTTCTCAATTCATCCGTCAGCTCCTCAACTGACCGGCCAGCGGCGGTCCAGACCGAAACTCATCGGGCTCACCTTCAGCTGCGGCGCAAACTGCAGCCGCTTCCACTCGTTGCGCTTCACCTTCAGGACAACGCTGCGCACCAGCTCGCGGTCGTAACCCTCCTCGACAATCTCGTCCTCGCACATGCCCTCGTCCAGGTAGCAGTTGAGCACCCCGTCCAGCACACCATAGTCGGGCAGCGAGTCGCTGTCCTTCTGCCCCGGACGCAGCTCGGCGCTGGGGGCCTTGGTGATGCTGTTCCGCGGAATACGCACACCGTCGCGGTTGATCCACTCGCTCAGCTCGTAAACCTCGGTCTTGTAAAGGTCGCCAATGACAGCCAGCGCACCGCACGAGTCGCCATACAGCGTGCCATAACCCATAGCAGCCTCCGAACGGTTCGTGGTGTTCAGCGCCAGCGCGCCGAACTTGTTGGCATAACTCATCACAATGGTGCCGCGGATGCGCGCCTGCATATTCTCCTCGGTGACATCCTCCGCGCGGTCGCCAAAGACAGGCCTCATCGTCTCGCGCAGCACATCGAAGACAGGCTTTATCGGCACAATATGGTACGACATACCCAGGTTGCCAGCCAGCTCTATGGCGTCGCCCACCGAATGATCCGTCGAATACTGGCTCGGCATCAAAATACCGTGCACATGGTCGGCACCCAGGGCGTCGACAGCCAGCGTCGCCACCAGCGCCGAGTCAATGCCGCCGCTCAAACCCAGCACAGCATCCCGCAACCCGTTCTTATGGAAATAGTCGTGCAACCCGCAGACAAGAGCCCTATACACCAACTCCACAGCCTCGGGCTTCGAATCCTCGATGGTCTCAATCTGCTGCATATCCACCGTCTCGCAAGCCTCCTCAAAATAAGGCAACTGGCACAACACACCGCCCGCCGCATTCATCGCCAGCGACCCGCCGCCGTAAAGGAAACTGCCCTCGCCGCCAGTCCGGTTGACGTAGATCAAACCCGCATTCAGCGTCTCCACAATCTTGTTCATGCGGTAACGCGTGCGATACGGCCTGCGGTAGTCAAACACCTGACCCCCGCAGCAGACAATCAGGTCCGGCTGCTCCAGATAACCCTTCGACAACTCCTTCAAATCCTCATAGAAACCTATGGCAATGCGCTGGTCGTGGAAATCAATCACCTGCACACCCTCGCCGCGCACAAAATACTTCTGCTCGTCAACAGTGAGATACTTCTTCGTCACCACACCGCGTATGGCGCAATTCTGCACAAACACAATGGCGTTGCAAAGCCCCTTGTCCTGCATCTGCAGCGGCATACCCACCAGAAACGCACGATGCTCGGAACGCGCAATCAACTCCTGCAGCACCGCCTGCGCCTGCTTCTGCACATCGGTATAGCCCGCGGCGGCAAAAAGCGGCGCACCGCAAACAGTGCACGCGGGAAACACAGTCAACAACGCCTCGCGCGAAGCCGCCGACGCAAGCTCGTTCTCTATCCATTGCAGGTTCTCCTCGGGTCTGAGGGTGCGGATATCATGCTGTACAATATGTATTTTCATCTCCGATTCTCTTTAGTCTTAAACTTTATATATACACATACGTAACGCGTGACGCGATATTTTATTATATCCCCCTCACAAAAAAAATGCACCCCCGCACAATTTACCCCTGCCATCCCGCCGCCCCACCCCGAGCCGATCCAAGGCTCTCGGTCCGGTGATGGTCCGGAGATGGTCCGATGCTGGTCCGAGGATGGTCCGACAAAAAACGGACCGCCCCCGGACGAAAGACGGCGTGCGGACCGTTAAGAAAATCAGCAATCATTTCCCCGAAAGAAAAAAAAAACAGTGGAAACATACAATAAATAATTTATATTTACGTTTTGCTGCCAAAAAACAAGACGAAATACAGACAAAAACACACAATATGAAGAACCTTGTAATTGTTGAGTCGCCTGCGAAGGCAAAGACTATCGAGAAGTTTCTTGGCAAGGACTACACGGTGAAGTCGAGCTACGGCCATATCCGCGACCTGGCAAAAAAGGAAATGAGCATCGACGTGGAGGGCAACTACGAACCCCAGTACCAGATCAGCGACGACAAAAAGTCGCTGGTGAGCGAGCTGAAGAAGGCTGTGAAGGAGGCTGACAAGGTCTGGCTGGCATCCGATGAGGACCGCGAGGGAGAGGCCATAGCGTGGCATCTGCAAGAGACGCTGAAACTGGACCCCAAGCGGACACAACGCATCGTTTTCAACGAGATCACCAAGACGGCCATCCTGCACGCCATCGAAAATCCACGCCAGATAGACATGAACCTGGTGGATGCACAGCAGGCCCGCCGCGTGCTCGACCGGCTGGTGGGCTACGAAATCAGCCCCATCCTGTGGAGCAAGATCAAGCCCGCGCTCAGCGCCGGCCGCGTGCAGAGCGTGGCGGTGCGCCTGATAGTGGAACGCGAGGAGGAAATCAAGCACTTCGAGAGCAAGCCTTACTTCAGGGTGACGGCACAGTTCCGCCCCGTGGACGGCAACAAGAGCCTCAACGCAGAGCTGAGCCGCCACTTCGCCACAGCTGACGAGGCCGAGGTATTCCTGCAGGGTCTGGTGGGCGAGAGCTTCAAGATTGGCAAGATCGAGACAAAGCCCGCGCGCAGAACTCCGGCACCGCCCTTCACAACGAGCACATTGCAGCAGGAGGCCAGCCGCAAGCTGGGCTTCAGCGTGGCGCGCACAATGCAGGTGGCACAGCAGCTATACGAGAGCGGATACATCACCTATATGCGTACCGACAGCGTGAACCTCAGCGAGTTGGCGCTGAGCATGGCCAAGAAGGAGATCGAGGCCGAGTACGGCGCAGAGTACGTCAAAACACGCCGCTACCAGACAAAGACCAAGGGCGCACAGGAGGCTCACGAGGCTATACGTCCGACGAACATGGCGGCGCAGAGCCTGAACATCGACAGCGCACAGCGGAGACTCTACGAGCTGATATGGAAACGCACCGTGGCAAGCCAGATGGCCGACGCGGAGATCGAGAAGACAGAGATCACCATAGTGGGCAGCAGGCAGACGCTCACGTTCCAGTGCAGCGGCGAGCAGGTCAAGTTCGACGGCTTCCTGAAGGTATACCTTGAAGGCACCGACGACGAGGAGCAGCGCGAGAGCAGCACCATGCTGCCGCGATTGCCGGAAGGCACGCTGATGACACTGGAACACTGCGAGGCCGCAGAGCACTACACACAGCATCCGCCGCGCTACACAGAGGCCAGTCTGGTGAAGAAACTGGAAGACCTCGGCATCGGCCGTCCTTCAACCTACGCACCTACCATCAGCACCATCCTCAAACGCGAATACGTCATCAAAGAAGACCGCGAGGCGGAACCGCGCAACTGCACGGTGCTGACGCTGAAAGGCGGCCAGGTGAAGCATTCCGTGCGCACAGAGAAGGGCTACAGCGAGAAAGGCAAGCTCTTCCCGACGGACATCGGATGCGTGGTCAACAACTTCCTGATGGAACACTTCGCCAACATCATCGACTACAACTTCACGGCGACAGTGGAAAAGGACTTCGACGAAATCGCCGACGGCAAGAAAGAGTGGCGCAAAGTGATAGACCGCTTCTACGTTCCCTTCCACAAGAATATCCGCCAGACGCAGCAGAACAGCCAGCGCACCACGGGCAGCCGCCTGCTGGGTGTGGATCCCGCAAGCGGCAAGAATGTCTACGCCAAGATAGGCCGCTACGGCACACTGGTGCAGATCGGCGAGACAAACACCGACGAGAAGCCGCGCTTCGCAAGCATGAAGAAGGGCCAGAGCATCGAGACCATCACACTGGAAGATGCACTGGGCTTGTTCGCGCTGCCGCGCACACTGGGCCAGTTCGAAGACAAGGACGTGACGGTGAGCATCGGCAAGTTTGGCCCATACGTGCGCCACAACAGCAAATTCTACTCGCTGGGCAAGAACGACGACCCCTACGAGGTGAGCCTGGAACGGGCGATAGAGATCATCAAGGTGAAACGCGAGGCCGAGGAGCAGAAGGAAGAACTGAAGAAGGTGTACCCGCACGAGATAGGGCAGCTCGACGGCGACGCGGTGGTGTCCAACATCGGCCGTTTTGGTCCATACCTGACCTACCGCGGCGACAACTTCCGCTTAGCGAAGAACATAGACCCGCTGAAACTCAGCGTGGAGCAGGCTGCCGACATCATCAACGGCGCCAAGAAAAAGAGAAGCAAGAAAGGGTGATAGGTTAGAGGTTATAGGTTAGAGGTTATAGGTTAGAGGTTATAGGTTAGAGGTTGAAAGTCGACATAGTCATAGTAAACTACAACGTCAAGTACTTCCTGAGGCAGTGCTTGGAGTCGGTCTATGGCTCGGAGCGGACGCTGGCCGACGGGAGCCGGCTTGAGATAGCGGTGTGGGTGGTAGACAACGACTCGGTAGACGGGTCGGTGGAGATGGTGCGGCGCGAGTTTCCCGCGGTGCACCTCATCGACAACCACGAGAACGTAGGCTTTGCCCGCGCCAACAACCAGGCGCTAAAAGAGGTAGGAGGTGTTAGGTCGGAGGTGGGAGGTACAACCTCCGACTTCCTACCTACTACCTCCGACCTCATACTACTGCTGAACCCAGACACAGTGGTGGAGCACGACACGCTGGTGCGCTGCGCCGACTTCATGCAGCAGCACCCAGAATGCGGCGGTCTGACAGTGAAGATGGTCGACGGCAAGGGCAACTACCTGCCTGAAAGCAAGCGAGGCTTCCCTTCACCGGAGGCATCGTTCTACAAGATCTCGGGCCTGATACACCTCTTCCCGCACCACCGACGCATAGCGGCCTACTACATGGGGCACCTGGGAGAAGACGATGTCAACGAGATAGAGATCATGCCCGGAGCGTTCATGATGCTGCGACGCGAAGTCTACGACCGTATTGGCGGCCTCGACGAGAGCTACTTCATGTATGGCGAGGATATCGACTACTCGTGGCGCATCCGGCTGGCCGGCTGGCAAAACTGGTATCTTCCCACGACGCGCATCATCCACTACAAAGGCGAAAGCACCAAGAAGGGGTCGATGAACTACGTGTACACCTTCTACAACGCGATGGCCATCTTCGTCAACAAATACTTCAGCGGACGCAACGCGCGCTTGTTCAACATGCTGCTGCACATGGCCATTTGGTTGCGGGCGGCAATGGCATGGATAAAACGCATCGGGCAGCGCATTGCCGTGCCGGTGGCAGACTTTCTGCTCTCGTATGGCGGCTTCCTGTTGCTCAAACAGCTATGGGAGAACTTCAAAGGCGTAGGTGGCGACTACTATCCGGCAGAATACACAACGCTGGTCATACCGCTGTACATCCTCATCCTGATGTGCAGCAGTTGGCTTGGCGGCGGCTACGACCGACCGTTGCGTGCCGGCCGCATCGTGCGCGGCATGGGCATCGGCGTACTGCTGTTGCTGGCGTTCTACTCGTTGCTCGACGAGAGCCAGCGCTACTCGCGCATGCTGTTGTTGATAGGGGCCGGATGGACCCTGACAGCCACGCTTATAGTGAGGCTGGTGCTCAGCCTATGCCATGTTAAAGGATACGCACTGCGCGCACGCAGGCGCGGAAGCACCATCGTGGTGGGGCAAGCCGAGCAGACATCACGCATACGCACCTTATACACCTCGCACGGCATCGCGACAGACCACATAGTGGAGACAACCGACAGCGATGCCCGCCATCTGCAGGACCTGATACGCATAGAACATGCCGAAGAGGTGGTCTTCTGCGGCCACGACATCGACCTGCAGCACATCATAGAGCTGATGGCCCACCTGCGCACGACAGGTGTGGAATACAAGATTGCGCCTACGGCGGGCGACTACATCATTGGCAGCGAAAGCATCCTGTCGGCCGACGACCTATGCCTGGCCGACCTCGACACCATCAGCACCGATACCTGTCGGCGGCACAAGCGCCTGTTCGACATCGGCACCTCGCTGCTGCTGCTGCTGCTCAGCCCGGTGCTGTTCTGGTTCCAACGACGGAAAAGCCGCTACTTTGCCGACTGTCTGAATGTACTCATCGGGCGGCTGACATGGGTGGGCTACACCGGCCGGCGCGGAGTATTCCTGCCGTCGGCACTGATGCCCGACGCCAGCGCCGACCTGCAGGAGCGCCTCATGCTGCGCTACATGCGTCACTACCGTACAGCCAGCGACCTGGTGATACTCATGCGAAACCTGAACAATCTATGAAACGCATACTGTTCATATTGACCCTACTGCTGCCCCTCAGCCTGTCCGCGCAACGCATCCACGCGTACGTGACGTCGGGTGTGTCGCTGTCTCAGATTGAAGGCGACGAACTCAAAGGCTTCCGGCAAGCCGGCTTCACGGGCGGTGTGGGAGCACTGACAGCCCTTGACAAACACTACCGCTGGGGGCTGAGCATCGAAGCGCTGTTCAGCCAACGCGGAGCCTACAACCGTAGCGCCGACCCCTACGCTGCCAACATAGCGCTGAACTACATAGACATCCCGCTGCTGGTACACTATCAGGACCCCTACGGCGGCATGTTGGTGGGTGTCGGCCTCAACTACGGGCGCTTGGTAGAACAGCCCCACTTCCAAGGCGAGATCAACAAAAAATACTTCCTGCCCGACACCAGCGACTACGCCTTCAACCTGTCAGACCTCGCCGTGGTAGCCGATGCGCGGTTCACCATCTGGCGCGGGCTGCAGTTCAACCTGCGGTGGCAGTATTCCATTATCCCCATCAAGCGAGACTGGCACTTCACAGAGTACGAGATGGGGCGCTGGCGCGAATGGAGCAACAACTGCTACAACCACAGCCTGTCGTTCCGCCTGATCTGGCAGTTTTAACAACAAACATCAAAGACGCTTATGGCAACGGCATTGTTTCCCGGGTCGTTCGACCCTTTCACCACAGGCCATGAGGCCATCCTGCGGCGCGTGCTGCCCCTGTTCGAGAAGGTCGTCGTGGCTGTTGGCGTCAACACGGAGAAGCGATACATGTTCACCGTAGAAGAGCGCCTGGCCCGCATCCGTCAGATGCTGTCCGACTGTCCCACGGTGGAAGTGACATCGTATGACGGCATGACCATCGACCACTGCCATGCGGTTGGGGCACAGTGCATCATACGCGGCATCAGGACTGCCACGGATCTGGAATACGAGCAGACCATCGCTGCCGTCAACCGGCTGCAAGATCCTGCCATCGAGACCCTTTTAGTGATGGCCGACCCCGAGCACGTCAACATCAGCAGCACCCTTGAACGCGAGAAACTGACACACCCATGTTCCTGACCGACGACATAGTCTACCTCAAGGGCGTAGGCCCCACGAAGGCCAAAGTGCTGGCCTCCGAGCTGGGCATACGCACTGCGGGCCAGTTGTTGGAATACTTTCCCTTCCGCTATGTGGACCGCTCGTCGCTGAGCCGCATCGCCGACCTCACTGAAGAGAGCGGCTACGTGGTGCTGCGGGGCACGGTGAGCAACCTGCAGACCGTCAGCACAGGTCCACGGCGGGAACGCCTGACGGCCGACTTCAGCGACGGCAGCGGAACGATGCAGCTCGTGTGGTTCGCCGGCACCAAATGGGCCCGCGAGCGGTTGAAAGCCGGCGTGCAATACCTCGTCATGGGCAAGCCAACGCTCTTCAACGGGCAATGGCAACTGAGCCATCCCGAGATGGAGACCAGCGAAGAACAGGACCACTCCTCCTTTCCCTTCCTGCCGGTCTACAACACCACGGAGAAGATGAAGCAGCACGGCCTCGGCACCCGAGCCTTGGCACGGCTGACCGAGACCCTCTGCGGCTGCGCGGCAGGCATAGAGGAGACCCTGCCTGCCGACGTGCTGGGCAAGTACCACCTCCTGGGGCGCCGCGAGGCCCTCCTCGCCATCCACTACCCTGCCAGCACCGACCAGTTAGAGGCGGCACGCACACGACTCAAATACGAAGAGCTCTTCTTCCTCCAGCTTGACTACCAATACGCTCACAGCGAACGCCAGCTGCACTCAGCCGGGCGTGTTTTTACCACCGTGGGAGAGTGTTTCAACCGCTTCTTCCGCGAGAAGATACCCTTCCCGCTGACCGAGGCGCAGAAACGCGTCATCCGCGAGATACGCGAAGACATGCGCTCCGGGCGGCAGATGAACCGCCTGCTGCAAGGCGATGTGGGCAGCGGCAAGACCCTCGTGGCTCTGATGTGCATGCTGCTGGCACTCGACAACGGCTGCCAGGCCTGCCTGATGGCCCCCACGGAGATCCTGGCCACGCAACACTACTACACCTTCCAGCGAATGCTCGACGGGCTGGATATCAGCGTAGAGCTGCTCATCGGCAGCCGCCGTCCCGCCGAGAAGAAAAAGACCAAAGAGCGCATCGCCACCGGTGCCACACAGATAGTCATCGGCACCCACGCCCTCATCGAGGACGATGTGCGCTTCCGCGACCTGGGGCTGGTAGTCATCGACGAGCAGCACCGCTTCGGCGTCGAGCAGCGCGCCCGCCTGTGGGCCAAGTCGTCGGTGCCGCCGCACATCCTCGTCATGACGGCCACTCCCATACCGCGCACGTTAGCCATGACACTCTACGGCGACCTCGACTGCTCCGTCATCGACCAGCTGCCGCCAGGCCGCCACCCGGTGCGCACCTATCACCGCACCGAACCCCGCCGACCACTGGTATTCAGCTTCCTGAAGAAGCAGATCGACGCCGGCAGGCAGGTCTACTTTGTCTACCCCATCATCCACGACAACCCCAAGCTCGACCTGCGCGACCTTGAGGACGGACTCGAAATGGTGCAGAACTACTTTCCGCGGCCGCAGTACCAGGTGAGCATGATGCACGGCCAGCTGACAGCCGAGGAGAAAGCCTTCGAGATGGACCGCTTCAAGCAGGGCAAGACACACATCATGGTGGCCACCACAGTCATCGAGGTGGGCGTGGACGTCCCCAACGCCACGGTGATGGTCATCGAGAACGCCGAACGCTTCGGCCTCAGCCAGTTGCACCAGCTGCGCGGACGCGTGGGCCGCGGCGGAGAGCAGAGCTATTGCATCCTCATGACAAAAGACCGCCTGAGCCACACCTCGGCAGAGCGCATCCGCACCATGTGCAGCACCACCGACGGCTTCGAGATTGCCGAAGCCGACCTGCGTCTGCGCGGGCCTGGCGACATCCAGGGACTGCAGCAGAGCGGCGTGCTGGACCTGCGCTTAGCCTCTATCGTCGACGACGAGCCCCTCGTCGCCGCCACCCGCAACGACGTGCGCGACATCCTCGGTGCCGACCCCACGCTTGCGGCGCACCCCATACTGCTGCGCTACATAGAACAATCCAAAAACAAGATGCTATGGGGGAAGATCAGTTGAAAGTGGAAAGCGGAAAGAGCGAAGAGGAAAGATACACGCTCCAATTGGTGGCTGAGGAGGGGGCTTCGCTCAGCAGCGGGTCGCTGCGGCTCTACGCGCTGCCATACGGCTGTGTGGACCTCTACGCCTACGACCCTTTGAACCGCCGCGCGGCGGTGGGCATCGTGGTGGCCACGGAATACCGCCGCCAAGGATACGCATTGGCCATGCTCGACGCGCTGGCCGACCACTACCGCGGCACGTTGCATTGCCTCTATGCCGACATCGCCGCCACCAACAGCGCCTCCATCGCCCTCTTCCACAAGGCCGGCTACACCGAGTGCGGCCGCTTCCGCGAATGGCTCGACGTGAACGGCCAATACATCGACAGCATACGTATGCAACTCATACTCAACCCACAACACCAAACCCTCAACACTTGAAAAAGACACTCATCATTATAGCTGTGCTCGTGGCCGCCGGAGCCATAGGCGCCTACAGCCTGCTCAAGACCACGACCGCCAACAGCGAGGCGGTACGCATCTATCTGCCCGAGGGGAGCACCTACCCCGCCCTGCTCGACACCCTGCGGGCCGACGGCATAGGAGCCTCCACCGCCTTGCGCCTGATGGCCAAAGGCATGAAGCTCGACGAGCGGGTGCGCGAAGGGAGCTACGTGGTGCCGCCGCATACGAGCAACATAGCCCTCGTGCGCAAGCTGCGCAACGGGCAGCAAGACCCCATCCGGCTGACCATCGGCAAATTCCGCCTGCCGCAGGACCTCAACACCTACCTCGGCAGCAAGCTGATGCACAACGACTTCAACGTGACGATAGACAGCTTCCACCTCGTCCTGCCCGACACCTACGAAGTCTACTGGACCATCACGCCAGAGCAGTTCATGCAGAGGATGGAGAGAGAGTGGGAAGCGGAGCGTGGAAAGTGGAAAGAGGAAAGTGGAAATATTTCCAGGTGCGGCAAAGAACTTTCCACCTTCAAAGAGGTGGTCATCCTGGCCTCCATCGTCGAGGAAGAGACCAACTACGGGCCGGAGAAGCCGCTTGTGGCCAGCGTGTACCTCAACAGGTTGGCCAAGGGGATGGCGCTGCAGGCCGACCCGACGGTGAAATACGCCGTTGGCGACTTCAGCCTGCGGCGCATCCTGAAGAGCCACCTGACCGTGGAGAGTCCGTTCAACACCTACCTGCATACCGGCCTGCCGCCGGCCCCCATCTGCCTGCCCTCGAAGGCCACCATCCACGCCGTGCTCAACGCGCCGCAGACCGACTACCTCTACTTCTGCGCCAGCGAGCGCATGGACGGCACGCACAACTTCGCCACCACCATAGGCGAACACAACCGCAACGCAGCCCGTTTCCATGCCGTCCTCGACCGGAGGGGAATCAAGAAGTAGTGGAAAGATGAGTGCAATTAAAGATTGCTATTGAGAGGGAGCTCCTAAAGGAGCAAGAACAGGTTGGGAAGCATCACCATTATTGCTATTGAGAGGGAGCTCCTAAAGGAGCAAGAACAGGTTGGAAAGCATCACCATTATTGCTATTGAGAGAGAGCTCCTAAAGGAGCAAGAACAGGTTGGGAAGCATCACCAATATTGCTATTGAGAGGGAGCTCCTAAAGGAGCAAGAACAGGTTGGAAAGCTTCACCATTATTGCTATTGAAAGGGAGCTCCTAAAGGAGCAAGAACAGGTTGGGATGCATCTCCATTATTGCTATTGAGAGGGAGCTCCTAAAGGAGCAAGAACAGGTTGGGAAGCATCACCAATATTGCTATTGAAAGGGAGCTCCTAAAGGAGCAAGAACAGGTTGGGAAGCTTCACCATTATTGCTATTGAGAGAGAGTTCCTAAAGGAGCAAGAACAGGTTGGGATGCATCACCATTATTGCTATTGAGAGGGAGCTCCTAAAGGAGCAAGAACAGGTTGGGATGCATCACCATTATTCCTATTGAAAGGGAGCTCCTAAAGGAGCAAGAACAGGTTGGGATGCATCACCAATATTGCTATTGAAAGAGAGCTCCTAAAGGAGCAAGAACAGGTTGGGAAGCATCACCATTATTGCTATTGAAAGGGAGCTCCTAAAGGAGCAAGAACAGGTTGGGAAGCATCACCATTATTGCTATTGAAAGAGAGCTCCTAAAGGAGCAAGAACAGGTTGGGAAGCTTCACCATTATTGCTATTGAGAGAGAGCTCCTAAAGGAGCAAGAACAGGTTGGGATGCATCACCATTATTGCTATTGAAAGGGAGCTCCTAAAGGAGCAAGAACAGGTTGGGAAGCATCACCAATATTGCTATTGAGAGAGAGCTCCCAAAGGAGCAAGAACAGGTTGGAAAGCATCACCATTATTGCTATTGAGAGAGAGCTCCTAAAGGAGCAAGAACAGGTTGGGATGCATCACCAATATTGCTATTGAGAGGCAGCTTCTGACGGAGCACAAGGCAGTTGAAGAGTAAGGTTGTGCGGGCGTTAAAAATAGTTAAAACCGCAAGGCGTTGACAACAAAAGGGGTAGTAAATATATCTATAAAGGGAAAAAATCGTATCTTTGCAGTTTGAAGAAAGCGAAGGAATGTCACATAGACTGCATATAACCAGGGTTTTGGCGGTGTTGCTGGCCATTTGTTGCTGCGGCGGCGTGGCGGTGGCGCAAAATCCCCATGAGCCAAGCGGCGTGGCGGATGAGCCGATACCCTTTGGGCCGAGCGACCCGAGCGTAGAGCCAGAGTGCGGGCAGTGGCAGTGGCCGGAGGTGCGGGTGCCGTGCCCGGAGGTGCAGATCAAGCAGAAACACGACCACACGCCGCTGAAGCAATATCAGGCGCAGGGATGGGACACGGTGGTGACATGCTCGCAGAAGAGCCTGATACTGTCGTGTATGCCGTATGCGCCGGTGCAGTACTTCAACGGGCAGTATACGGTGGACACGATAGCCTACAACCCTGTCGACCCGACATTTGCGCGAGGCACGAAGATGCCCGTGACGACAGACGACGACTTTGCCGCCGACACGATGGCGATACCGTTTCCGTTCTATTTCTTTGGCGAGCTGAAGACCTCGTTTGTGCTTGGCGCCAACGGGTTGATCACGTTCAACGCCGATGCTGCGGGCAAGTACTGCCCGTGGAGATACACGCAGGCGCTGCCGTGGCCCGGCAACCCGAGCGGTGCGCCGCACGCGTTGGACTGCACGGTGAACCACATGCGCGACGCCATCTACGGCATCTATGAAGACACGCACCCGATATCCTCCTACCTAAGCGGCGACCAGGGCATCTACTACGGCATACAAGGCGAGGCGCCGTGCCGCAAGATCGTATGCTCGTGGAACGGCATACCAGTCTACCCCGGGTCGCGCAACCGCAACAACCGGTGCACGTACCAGATCGTGTGCTACGAAGGGTCGAACATCATCGAGGTGCACATCAAGCGCCGTGGCATCAACAGCAGCTGGCAGGGTGCCCACGGGCTGATAGGGATACAGAACGCCACGGGGCAGCCGCTGACGCGCGGCGAGCAGGGCTCGACGCTGCAGTTTGTAGACACGGGCTATGCGGCCTACTACCCCACGGGTGGCAACATGCTGACGACGGCGCTCGACAGCATAGCCTTCCGGTTTACGCCGGTGGGCAACCCCAACGCCAACTTCGTGTGGTACCGCATAGAAGCCGACGGGAGCGCGGTGGAGCTTGGCAACGACGTCAGCAGCACAGAAGACTACTGCGACCCGATGGGCCACATGACGACATGCCCCACGCTGACGCTGGCCTATGTGCGACCGACGAGGACGACACGCTACGTGGCCTTCTTCCAATACACCGATGCGTCGCGCACGAACCACATCATCACCGACACCATCACGATAGGCATGGACACGGCGCACGCGCTGACCCTGCGGCCGCAGAGCGGCCGCGCGGGCGACACGGTGATGGACATCTGCTCAGGCACTGCTGCGGCGCTGATGGTGGAATACCCGCCGCTGCAGGACACCACGGAGACAGAGTTGCGCATCTGGCGGCGGCGAGGCGGCGCGGACGTGCCGTTAGCCGACACCCTGCTGCGCAAAGGAGTCCTCTATGAAGACGAGGTGGCTGGGCTGAAGCGTATGCCCGCCATCCTGACGCCCGACAGCATAGCCAGCAACCTACGGCCTGGCGACATCGACTCGGTATACATACAGCTGAAGGCCTACTTCGTCAGCGGCTGCGACGCCACGCAGCGGCTGTTAGTGCGCACGTTCCCGGCCTACGACACGGTGGTGAGGGACACCATCTGCCAAGGGGAGCGCTACCTATGGGCCCTCGACGGGCAGGAATACACGACCAGCACGACGGCGCCGCGCGTGACGCTGCCGACGATGACAGGCTGCGACTCGACGGTGCACCTGCACCTGACCGTCAGCCCGCTGAGCGAGACGGTAGACCAGCGGGAAGACTGCAAGACGGTGGTGTGGCACGGACGGAGCTACAGCGAGAGCAACCACAGCGACACGGTGCACCTGCGCAACATGGCAGGCTGCGACTCGTTAGTGCACCTCGACCTGAGCATCACGCCGCTGTCGCCGCGCATCGTGGCCGACCTGGACCACTTCGACTTAGACCACTTAGACGTGGTGCTGACGGATGCTTCGAGCGGCGGCGGGAGCCGCCAGTGGCTGATGCCCGACGGGAGCATCAGGAGCGAGGAGACGGTGTACTACTCGATAGGGTACGAGGAAGACTCGGCGAGCTTCCTGCTGGTGGCCACGAGCCCTTACGCCTGCCGCGACACGGCGCGGCTGACGCTGCCGTTCCACAAAGAGGTGGTGTGGGCGCCGAACGCCTTCACGCCCGACAACGCGACGAGCGAGGTCAACGGGCGGTTTGCGACGGTGAGCCGCCATGTGCTGCGCGAGGAGCTGCTCATCTACAACAGGCGTGGCGAGCTGGTGTTTCACTGCGAAGAGGTGGACTGCCCGTGGGACGGCAACGACCTGAACGGACAGCCGTGCCCGCAGGGGGTGTACGTGTATATAGTGCGCTATGTGAGCACCTTCGAGCCGCAGAAGACGCAGGTGAAGAAGGGGACGGTGGCGGTGGTGAGATGATAGTGGATAGTTGAAGAATAATATAAATAAGAACAGAAAAGTATTCTTAAAAGATATGGACAGAAAAGTATTCTTATTAGGAGTTGTGGCGCTGGTGGCGGCGATGGGCGGCCAGGCGCAGACGCACTGGAGCGAGTTCACGCCCTACGACACGTCGCGGGCGTGGATATGCGACTCGAACCTGGTATGGCCGCAGGTCATTTCGCCGTGCCCTGAGGTGCAGATCAGGCAGAAGCACGACCACACGGCGCAGGAGCGGTATAGGGAGCGCGGATGGGACACGGCGGTCACATGCCAGCAGCGAGAGATACTGCTGTCGTGCACGCCGTATATCCCTGTGCAGTACTTCAACGGGCGCTACACCGTGGACGAGATACCCTACGACCCAGCCGACACAACGTTCCACTTCGAGCACAACCTGCCTAACAGTGCCGACGACAAATTCTGTGCTGTCCAGGACCTGCCGACGGCCAATGCCTCCAACGGGTACCATGCCTTCCCGTTCTACTTCTTCGGGGTGAAAAAGACGGCCTTTGTTGCTGGCGGTAACGGCATCATCAGCTTCAACACAAATGCGGCCAGTCAAAGCTGTGCCTATGGAATATACGACGCATTGCCGTGGCCCAACGATAACTTCGGCACCAACATGGCAACAAGCAATGCCTCTCGACACAGAGACGCCATCTACGGTATTTTTCAAGATACAGACCCCAAATGCATAGATTCCGACCCACCGACATACTACGGTATTTGGTATGGCATTAAAGATGAGTTCCCCTGCCGTAAAATCATAGCATCATACAACAACCTGCCTTGGTACGACTGTAGTAGCAACTTAAATCAGACCAGACAGAAATATCAGATAGTCTGCTATGAAGGTTCCAATATCATTGAGGTACACGTTGCGAAACGTACAGAAAACAGCTATGCGACTTGGAATCATAACGGTGTTCTTGGCATACAGAACGCTACGGGCCTGCGGCAGCGCACAGATGAAGAAGACCCCATCAAAAAGCATATAATCGACAGCAGCTATGCCGCCTACTATCCCGCGGCCTTCAAAAACGCCCCTGCGGGCAACGTAGGCACACAGACCATCACCAACCGTGCCTGGCGCTTCACGCCGCAGGGCAAGACACATGGCGACTACGGCTGGTACCGGCTTGTGGAGCAGGGCGATACCATCATCAACGATACACTGCCGCAGACCGACGACGGCTACAACAGCTACTTCGAGCCGATGCAGCAGGACGACCCCATCTATGACGACGACAACCCCGCCCCCTGCCCCACCCTGACGACGGCGTATATCCGCAACATAGACACCACGACGCGGATTGTCTTCTACCTACGCTTCCAGAACGCCGAGGGGACGTGGTACAACCTTGCCGACACGGTCACGATAGGCTACGACGCTGACAAGACGATAGACCTGCACGGCGCGGACCAGCCGGCGGGGAGCCGCACATACACCGTGTGCTCGTCGAGCGACAAAATGATGTACTTAGACATACCGTCGGTCAACGACACGCTGGGCACGTCGTGGCGCGCCTACCGCGTGAGCATGGGCGACACCATAGACCTGGCGATCGACGATGTGTTAGAGCGGGACACCTTCGAGGTGGTAGACTCGTTGGACATCAAGCGGATGCCCATCCGGTTCAAGAACTCGATGGCCGACACGACAGAGAACAAGATAGACTCGGTGTTTCTGCAGGTGACGATGGACTTTGTGAACGGCTGCGACAGCTTTGCGACATGCCAGATGAACATCTATCCGGAGTTTGACATCACTGACACGGTGCACAGCTGCATAGGGAAGACCTACTATTGGGACGCCAACGGGCGGACGTACTATGACCACGAGGGAGGGTTCTACACGGTGGACACCGTGTCGGCGCCAAGATGCGACAGCATCGTGCACTTAGACCTACACTTTGACTCGGTGAGGACGATACCGGTGGTGCGCGACAAGTGCGCGGAATACACGTGGACGGAAGAAGACCACGGCAACGGGCAGACGTACACGATGACCAACACGTCGACAAGGGAGCAAGACACGGTGCACGCGCTGAACGAGTGGGGCTGCGAAGACATCTACCAGCTTCACCTGACGATATACCCCACCATATCGAAGATACACACGGACATAGACCACTTTGACTACGACCACTTGGAGGTGGAGCTGCAGGATGTGTCGGAAGGGTCAGGGGCGCGCAAATGGATACTGCCGGACCATAGCGAGAAGAGCGACGTGAGGATATACTACACGATACCGCTTGAGATGGATACGGCGACGATCAGCTTGGTGAGTTTCAGTCCCTACGGCGACTGCACAGACACGGCGACGGTGGTGCTGCCGTTCAACAAAGAGACGATGTACCTGCCGAACGCCTTCACGCCGGACAACACGATGGGTAACAACCTGTTCGGGTCGGTGAGCCGCAACACGCTGAAGGAAGAGATGTATATCTACAACCGGCGAGGCGAGTTGGTGTACCGCTGCGAAGAGATAGACTGCACCTGGGACGGCCGCGACCTGAACGGCAAGCCGTGCGAGCAGGGAGCGTACGTGTACCTGATAAAGTATATCGACAAGTTTGAGCCGGATCGGACGCATGTGCTGCGGGGGACGGTGATGTTGATAAGGTAGAGGAGATAAGGAGGTAAGGAGATAAGGAGATAAGGAGATAAGGAGATAAGGAGGTAAGGAGATAAGGAGATAAGGAGATAAGGAGATAAGGAGATAAGGAGGTAAGAAGGTAAGAAGATAAGGAGATAAGGAGGTAAGGAGGTAAGGAGATATAAGGAGATAAGGAGATAAGGAGATAAGAAGATAAGGAGATAAGGAGGTAAGGAGGTAAGAAGATAAGGAGGT
>DFLB01000066.1 GCA_002373995.1 Bacteroidales bacterium UBA3630
ACACCGTCGACCGTCTCCTCGGCCGTCCCGAGGGGCAGGACATGGACCTCATCACATACGTCACCGACCGTGCCGGCCACGACCTGCGCTACGCCATCGACTCCTCCAAACTTCAGCGCGAGCTCGGTTGGGAACCCAGCCTGCAGTTCGAGGAGGGCATCGAAAAGACCGTCCGCTGGTACCTCGACAACCAGGAGTGGATGGACAACGTCACCAGCGGCGACTACATGAAGTACTACGAAGACATGTACGCCAACCGGTAGCGGCACGGTGTATAGAACCCCAGGGCCCGCCCCGAACCTTTCGGTTCGGGGCGGGCCGTTTCCATATCTCCACTTAGCCTCTACCTCCGCTCTTGGTCCGAGGATGGTCCGAGGATGGTCCGAGGATGGTCCGATGGTGGTCCGACAACTGGCGGACGAAGGGCGGAGGGACGGCGGAGGGGAAACGGCGGTAAGACTGTGGATGAGGAGGCCATGACTTTGCCGGACAGAGAGCCGCTGCAGGCAAAAAAGTGTCCGTTTGCAAAAAAAATTCTATCTGCACACAATTTTAAACTAAATTGCGCGTTTCTTAACTAAGAAATTAATTACAAGATTAAATATATAGATTATGGAAAAAGAACTGACAAAAGCAGAAGAACAAGTGATGCAGGCTGTGTGGAAAGTGGGGAAAGGCTTTGCCAACGAGATAGTTGCGGCCGTGGAGTCCGACGTGGCATACAACACGGTGCTCACCGTGGTGCGCATTTTGGAGCAGAAGGGCTTTGTGGCCCACGAGACCTTCAACCGCTCCAACCGCTACTACCCTTTGGTGAGTCGCGAGGAGTATATGCAGCAGCAGCTGAACGGTTTCGCGCAGCGCTACTTCGGCTCGTCGGCGAAGGCGCTGGTGAGCTTCCTGGTAGATAAGAATGAGGTCTCGCTCGAAGACCTCGAGTCAATAACCAAAGAACTTGAAAAATGATACACTGGATGTTGTTCTCGACCTTGGCGGCAGGGCTGCTGTACGGCCTCTACTGCCTGACGCTGCGGCGCGACCGCTGGCTGCAGCTGAACCTTTGGTATCTGCTGGTGGCAATCGGCTTCAGTTTGGTGTTCCCCTTTATCAAGCTACCCGACGGCCTCGGCCAGGCATCGCAGTCGGTGGCCTCGGTGGAGGAGTACCTGGTGACGATGAACGAAGTAGAGATATCGGCCATCACGGCTCCGCGTACCCTCGGAGTGATGGTAGACCTTTACCTCGTCGGCGTTGCGCTGTGCGCAGTTTACCTCCTGTTCCAGCTGGCGGCGCAGGTGGTAATTGTCATCAGGCTCCGGCGCAGGCATAAGGTCTATAGGGCAAGCGACGGCTTTGACATACCACGCGGTGCGGCGCTCGTGCTGCTGGATGACGACACGGCCACGTACTCCTTCTTCAACCATATAGTGGTGGGCACGCGAGGCCTGAACGATGACGAGGTGCGCTGCATACTGGCCCACGAGTCGCTGCACGTGAGGCAGGGCCATTCGGTCGACCTTCTGTTTGCAAGGCTGCTGTGCTGCCTGATGTGGTTCAACCCCTTTGCGTGGCTCATCATGCGCGAGATACGTGCGGTACATGAGTTTCTGGCCGACGCCGCGTCGATCGGTGCCTGCGGCCGCGAGGGGTATCTGCACCTGCTCTACCGGCAGGCCACTGGATTAGGATATGGCCATATCACCAATAATTTCCAAAGTATTAACCTTAAAAATCGTATTGCTATGATGAACAGGACGAAAACGCGCTTCGGCGCTTGGAAGGCGCTGACGGCGCTACCCGTGGCGGCACTGCTGTTGCTGGCGGGCTGCAAGCCCAACGTGGCACAAGAAAAAGAGTTCCAGCCTGCCTTACCCACATCAGACGTGTCGTTTACGATCACGGAGACGGAAGACTCGATGCCCGCGAACATGCAGGACGCGGTGGCCAAAGTAACGACTAAATCGGTAATGATGACCAGTAGCGGCAGCAGCGGAGGCCCCGTGGCTGACAAGAAAACGACAGAAACCAACCCGGAGTTCCCTGGCGGCATGTGGGAGCTGTACAAGTACATGGCTGAGAACATTCATTATCCCGAGCAGGCCAAGCAGGATGGCGTGCAAGGACGTGTGTTTGTGCGCTTTGTGGTTGAGGCTGACGGCACGGTGAATGAGGCCGAAGTGCTGCGCGGCATTGGCAGCGGGTGCGACGAAGAAGCCCTCCGCGTGGTCAACGCCATGCCTAAATGGAACCCCGGCACCGTCGACGGTAAGCCCGTCCGCACCCAGTTCAACCTGCCGATCACCTTCAAACTGGACGATAAATAGGCGGTTGGAGGCACAATAAGAAGTCAAAGGTGACGTTATCATTTAATATGAAAAACGTCATCTTTGACTTTGGAAATGTGCTGGTGAAGTGGGAGCCCGAGCGTGTGTATGGCGCGTATTTCGGCGACGAGGCCAAGGTGTGGTGGTTCCTGCGCCATGTGGCTGACACCGAATGGCGTCTGCGCATCGACGCCGGAGAAGACCAGGATGCCTGCATCGCTGATTTACAGTCCAGATACCCCGACTATGCAGAGGCCATTGCGCTCTACCGCGACCGCTGGCGCGAAATGCTGACCGGTGAGGTTCCCGGTATGAGGGCCTTGCTTTGTGATCTGAAAACGGCGGGCGTACCCATATATGGTCTTACCAACTGGAGTATGGAGACCTTCCCCGAGGCTCGCAAACGTTTCGCTATTCTGCAGATGATAGACCACTACGTGGTGAGTGGTGCCGAGGGTCTGGTGAAGCCCGATCCGCGTCTGTTCCAAGTGTTGCTTGAGCGCTATGGACTGAAAGCCGGGGAATGTGTGTTTGTGGATGACAATCGGGACAATGTCGAGGCCGCTGTGGAAATGGGCATGCGGGGCATGGTCTTCCGTGGTGCCGAGGAATTGCGTAAGGAATTGAAACAGATGGTACAATGATGAATGACCTGACAAAAAGAGCGCGCGAGGTGTTCGCGGCCGACTGCTATGCCAGCAAGTTGACTGGCATCACGATAGAGGGTGTGGGCGAGAATAGTGCCGTATGTGCTCTGCACGTGGGCGACAATCACCGCAATGCACGTGGTGTGGCGATGGGTGGTGTGTTGTTCACGCTGGCAGATTTCTGTGCTGCGGTGGCCGCAAATAGCAGACAGTTGGCAGTGGATAAAGGACAGTTGCAGTGGGTGTCGCTCGACAGTACAATCCACTTCCTCGCCCCCGCTACGGGTGAGAGTCTTATAGCACACGCTGCGGCCTTGAAGGTGGGACGCAGCACGGCGCTGTATCAGACTACAATAGAATGTCCCGACGACGGTCGCCGGATAGCCGTTGTGGAGACGACGATGATCTCAGTTTCTCACTGAGCGGAAACCGCTCATGAGGCCCGTGTTGGCATTGCCGATAAAAGCGAGAATCTGCTTGCCTTCGTCAGTGTTGCCGTAGATTTCTTTCACCTGCTCGACGGCATCAGTAATGGTGAGTCCTTTGACGAAGATGTAGCGATAGATGTCGCTGATGCGGTTGATACTTTCCTGCGAGAAGCCACGGCGTTGGAGCCCCAAACTGTTGACGCCACAATATTGTATTGGGTAGCGGGCCGCTTTGACAAAGGGGGGTATATCCTTGTCGATGAGCGCACCACCTTGTGTGATGACATGGGAGCCAATGTGGATAAACTGCAGGCAGGCTGTCTTACCGCCCAAGATGACGTAGTCACCGAGGATGATGTGGCCTGCGAGAGTGGCGTTGTTGGCCAGCACGCAGTTGTCACCAACCACACAGTCGTGAGCGATATGGACATAGGCCATCAGTAGGTTGCTGTTGCCGATAACGGTGCGTCCGCTGGCTGCGGTGCCACGATTGATGGTGCAGCATTCGCGTATAACGTTATTGTCGCCAATCTCGACTGTGGTATATTCGCCAGCGAACTTAAGATCTTGCGGCACAGCGGCAATGACGGCACCGGGAAATATCTTGCAGTTGCGGCCGATTCGGGCACCTGGGAATATGGTGACGTTGGGGCCAATCCAGGTGCCATCGCCAATCTCGACATCGTCGTAGATGGTGCTGAAGTTGCTTATTGTGACGTCTTTGCCAATCTTGGCATTGGGATGAAGGTCGTAGAGAATCATGTTATGTGTTATTTTTCTTGATTTCGTTTGTATTCCATCAGGAAGCGTGCGAAAGCATTGTTGGCCTTATGGCCAGGTTTGTATATCTTGAATTTCCCGTTTATCATGGATCCAAAGAGACGCACGTCGCCCACAAAGTCAAGGAGCTTGTGGCGTGCTGGCTCGTTGGGGAAATAGGGGTCAGTGGTGTTGAGAACGCCGTCGTGGACTTTGAAGTTGCGTACGTCCTTGTTGAACGTTTTGGCCAGACGTTTTAGTTGCTTGCCAGTAAGTTCTTTATTAACAAAGACGAGTGCATTGTCGAGACTTCCGCCTTTGATAAGGTTGAGATGTAGCAGGGGCTCTATCTCGTGAAGAAAGACGAAGGTACGGCAGGGGGCAATGCTGGCGGCATATTCTGATAGGTCATTCATGACGGCCGTCTGGTGTCCGATGACACTATCTTTGAAGTCGATTTCGCACTCTACGGCGAAGTGGTCGCAGGGTTCTACATCGTAGATGGAGCCTGTTTTGGAAAATTCGAAGTGTAGTGGCTCGGTGATATTGAACACCTTGCGTTCGACACCCTGTTGCCGTATGCCCACCCGTGCCAATTGGAGCAACCAGGGGCGCGCGGAACCGTCGATGATGGGTATCTCGCCACCGTCGAGTTCGACGAGGGCATTGTCTACCTTCATGCCGTGCAAAGCTGACATGAGGTGTTCGATGGTAGCAATGGAGTGGTGCCCGCTGCCAAGGGTGGTGCCACGCGAGGTCTCACCAACCTTGTCAGCCAGAGCATACTGTGTGACAATGTTGTTGCGGTCGGTGCGGCGGAAGGCTATGCCAAAATTATCGGGGGCGGGTTTTACGGTGACGGTCACGGTGCGGCCTGTGTGCAGTCCAGGACCTGTCAGTCGAAACTCTTTGTAAATCGTGTTTTGATACTCCATGAGAGGTGTTAGTTTGTCTTTGCAGTAGCTTTTATGAAGTGGAGGTTCTCCAAGCGATAGAGTTGGGCACGGTCGTTCTCTAAACCGGCTCCGTGGCGGCGCAGGTGAAGTGGTTGTGTGAGCGAAGGAAGGGTGTTGCCTGGTGTGAGCCAGAAGTCGCTGTTCTTTTGGTTAAGCCCATGCGCAAGGTAAAGCATTAGGTCGTACCCAGTCGAAGCCAACGCCGACGTGGGCTCTGTGCCGAAGCGTGTACGGTAGGCTTTGAGAAAGTTGATGTGCACTTCGTTGGTCATATCCCATGCAGTGCTGAACGTGTGGTAGTTCAACTGCTGCAATTGTGCGAAATCGACATCAACATAGTCTCGAGTCCAGTCGTTGAGGGTATAGAGTGAGGGTGTGTTAGTCTTAAATGCGGCCAGTTTATTGAGTAGGTTGCCGGCAAATACACGGTTATTGTCTTTGTTTTGGTCATAGATGCTTAGCACGTTGCAGGAGGGGGTCTTATTGAGTAATGCCGTCAGTTTGGCACTTTGGCTCCAGTTGAAAAGAGTATATGCAATGTCCGTGCGGCTTTCGAGCTGGCGTTTCAGCTCGTCGAAGACGGGACGTTCTTCCTTGGAGCCAGAGTGGATGACGTATAGGTGTGCCTTGGGTCTCTCGGCGACCATGTTGTTGAGCATAAGGCTTATCATGCCTTCCACTGAGGGTTGTATCTTCACCATATAAGGGTTCTCAGCGCAAAGTTCGCTGCGTGTAGCCATGGGGTTGACAATATAGACACCGGCCTGCTGAGCGAGGGCAGCGGCCCTGTCGAAAGCGTCGCGTAGCAGCAAGGCGACAATGAAGTCGCTTTGCGCCACTTTGTGGCTCATAAAGGCCTGTTCTACTTGTGTTGCGCTATTCTCACTAACATCAACCACGTTCAATTCTATGTTAATGCCTTCCTCGGCCAGTCTGTCAAGAGCCATCAGTATACCTTCGTAGAACTCAATGAATTCAAATTGTCGATAGCTTTTCTTGCCCCGCTGTTCGATGTCGAACTTGGAGGTGCTGATTTGCTCCATTTGATCCAGATGGAGTGGCATCATTAGTGCAATCTTTAATGTCTTGCGTGCCTGACGTCGGGGCTCTTCTGTGGTTGGATTGGATGGGCTTGTGAAGGGCTGGCTATTTGGTACGTATTCTGTCATCGCCACGGCTGAGGTGGAAGCAAAAGCCAAGGCGGGAGAAGAAACGGATGCATAGTTTACGGTGTCGATAATAAATGTGGTATCATGTACGGTGTAAGGCACATTTATATAGGTTGTGTCATGTAAGTTAATATAGGTCGTATCGTGCACAGGTACATACTTCGTTAGTGTCACGGTGTCGATAACGATGGTGGTGTCATGTACGGTGTAGGATGAATTGATGTCGATTGTGTCATGCATGGTGATATAGGTGGTATCATGCACATGCTTGTAGTTCGTCAGCGTCACCGTGTCTATGATGATGGAGGTGTCGTGTACGGCGTAGGGGACGTTAATATAGGTTGTGTCATGCACTGTTACGTACTCCGTCAGCGTCACCGTGTCTATGATGATGGATGTGTCGTGTACGGCGTAGGGGACGTTAATATAGGTTGTGTCATGCACTGTTACGTACTCCGTCAGCGTCACCGTGTCTATGATGACAGAGGTGTCGCGTACGGCGTAGGGGACGTTAATATAGGTTGTATCATGCACCGTCACATACTCCGTTAGCGTCACCGTGTCTGTGATGACGGAGGTGTCACGTACGGCGAAGGGAACGTTAATATAGGTTGTGTCATGCACTGTTACGTACTCCG
>DFLB01000030.1:0-17173 GCA_002373995.1 Bacteroidales bacterium UBA3630
GCATGGTGAGTTTTTTGATTTGTTTGTACATGTTTTTTTTTTAAGTTTATAAATTGAGTTAATTAACCATTCCTACATATATTATAACCATTTTTTCCGAAATATCTACATCGCCCCGATTTTTTTTCCTCCGCACACGCCGAAACCACCCAAAAACAAGAAGCGTGGCGCCCATTTGCCACTTCCTGCTTGGAGGTCCTAGGAATAACCTTGAGATAAGAAGATGCAATAAGCCCACGCCTTAAAATGCGAAGAGCCATTACACTTGTTCTGTATCTCTGTGGAATTTCCTAGGTTCCCAAGCCAGAACGCGCATAACGCTTCGACGATTTCCTTCTGAAATCGGCTGCAAAAATACGACTTTTATTTCAATTGACGAAATAAATTTTCACCATGTCGGGAAAATGTCGTACCTTTGCAGCGTTATTTAATCTCAATCAGAACTATCAGAACAATCAGAATTATTCTTTTTGTTCTTTTAGTTCTGATTGAGAATAAAAGAAAGAAAAACATGCTACAGATTGGAACCAAGGCGCCGATGTTTGAGGGCGCGGACGAGAACGGGAATATCATCAAACTGACTGATTATGCCGGCAAGAAGCTGGTGCTCTACTTCTACCCCAAGGACAGCACGCCGGGCTGCACCGCCGAGGCCTGCGACCTGCGCGACAACTACCACCGCTTCCTGGCCCAGAGCTACGAGGTGCTCGGCGTCAGCCGCGACAGCGCCGCCAGCCACCAGCGCTTCATCGCCAAATACGAGCTGCCCTTCCACCTCATCTCCGACCCCGAGCACAAGATACTCGAAGACTACGAAGCCTGGGGCGAGAAGAAGAACTACGGCAAGGTGACGATGGGCACCCTCCGCACCACCTACGTCATCGACGAGCAGGGCACCATCGTCGACGCCATCGGCAAAGTGAACACCAAAGAACACACGAAACAGATATTGAAATGACACTACAGGAAGCCATCGTCGCACGGCACAGCGTGCGGCAGTACAAACAACAACCTATCGAGGCCGACAAGGTGGAGCAGCTGCGCGCCGCCATCGACGAGGCCAACCGCACGACAGGTCTGCACATGCAGCTGGTGACCGACGAGCCGGAGGCTTTCGCCAAGGGTCTGGCCAAGTACGGCAAATTCAGCGGCGTGAGCAACTACATCGTCCTCGTGTGCCGCAAGGGGCTGGACGAAGCCCTCGGCTACCACGGCGAGCGCGTGGTGCTGCTGGCGCAGACGCTGGGGCTGAACAGCTGCTGGGTGGGCCTGACCTTCAGCAAGCAGCCCGACCACTACACCGTCGGCGCCGACGAGCAGCTGCACGGCGTCATCGCCCTCGGCTACGGCCTGACGCAGGGCGTGCAGCACCCCGTGCGCCCCACGGAGAAGTACTACCGGAGCGCCATCCAGCCGGTGCCGGAGTGGTTCCTGCGCGGCATGGAGGCCGCCATGCTGGCCCCGACGGCCATGCACATGCAGAAGTTCGAGTTCGAGCTGCTGGCCGACGGACGGGTGGCCGCGCGGACGCGATTCAGCCTGGTGAACAGCTACCTGAAGATCGACCTCGGCATTGTGAAGTACCACTTCGAGCTCGGCGCCGGCAGCGAGAACGTCCGCTGGGCGTAGGGAACTCTTTTGCCCCTGCGGGGCGCAGAAAGGGAAATCGCAGTTACAGAGCGCAGGACAAAGCGTCCTGTATGGTGCAGAGGAAAGATCGGGGAATAGGAACCTCATCACAACGCTTCTTCCTCGGCTTCAAGCATCGGCAGGCGATAAAATTCCGGTGTTTATCATACTGGCGATAGCACCCCTGCTCGCATCCAGGGGCAGCCTTACAGTAAACATTCAAGTTGCTGGCCGCGACATCGGCGACATAATAATACTTACTGTCCTCTTTCACGAGCAGAAACCAGTAAGCCTCGGTAGCCTCATCAATCACGTTGAACAGCACCATGTGCAACTCGGCCACCCCATTTGAATCCAAAATCTCCAGCTGCTCGGCGACATGAGTGCCACTCTTAGCCCAGAGCGCATCAGAAAAACGGTCCAACTCCACGGCACAGAGAACCTCGTCCCCGAACAGCCCCCCGACAAACACGCCCTCCGATGTCTGCACTTTCATGGATGGATTTTCCGCCACACCGAGGGATTGCTGAGTGGCGACATCGGTGGTGCAGGCAGCCAAGCCGACTGCTGCCAACATAATCATAATTTTTTCAAACATCTTTTGCATATTCATTCAATTATTTAGGTTTTCGGTGCAAAGATAAGAACAATTCCCTTTATGGCAAAGAAGAAAATGGACTATAATCAAAGCTTATAGAAGAAAGAGTGAACAAGATGCAGTCCGCAGAGGAAAATCCACGGAGCGCTTTTCCTACCACTTGATGGTTGTCAGACCAGTTTGAAGCGCATGCGCCAGGTGTGCACTTCGGGGTTGTAGTCGTGGCTGATGATTTTGAACTGGCCTATCTCTGAGGTGTTGGCGACGTGTGAGCCTACGCAGGCGCAGAGGTCGTAGTCGCCGATGCGCACCAGGCGCAGGGTCTCGGTAGCGTCGTCGGGCAGTTTTCCTAAATCCACCTCGGGCGGCACCTCTCCCCTCTTCACGAACTCGTAGCTGACGGGCAGATGCTGCGCGATGACCTCGTTGACGCGGCGCTCGATTTCCTGCACTTGCTCGTCGGTGGGGCAGGCGGCAAGCTGGTAGTCGCACTTGCTCTTCTTGCGTTCGATGTGGGCGTTGCGCGAGCGCGGGCAGCCGAACATGCGCACCATGGTCTGGTTCAGTATGTGCTCCGCCGTGTGCATGGGCGGATATTCCTCTTTGTTATGAGCGTTCAAAACAGGTTCTTCCATAGGATGGGGTTTTGGATTGCAAAGATACAGAAAATTTTCCATCCAGCAAAAAATTTTTCATCACATTACCGATGCCCTAACCCAAAATCATTTCCCATAATGCCAAATAATGCATGCATCCGGATTCCGGAAAAATACCCGGGCCGGATGCACACAAATAGCGGCTTTGTCGATTGTGTAAGAAACCAAGGCTACAGCTTCCTATATCGGGCAGTGTCCAAAAAATATTCGGCAAAGTCGAACTTGAAATTATTGGTAACAAACAGTTCGGTCCATCCCCGGGCAGGATTTTCCCGGATGAAAAACGAATGCCTGCTGCCATTGTCTTCTGCATAATGGACCATCAGGACCGAATCGTCTTGCACCTCGTAGGACCATCTTTGCGTCCCAACCATTCCAAGGTGCTGCAGGGTTCCGTCACGGTCAAACCTGATTGTATCGTAGACCCGTTGCGAATTATTTGACGACTCCAGAAGATTGTTGGTCCAAACACCAACAAGGGGAGTGTCCGTCAACACAGTATCGTCGCATTGCCACGCAAGGGCCACTGCCAGCACCGCCAGACACAACGCGCCATACATGTTTCTCTTGTTTTTTCTCTTGTTTTTCATATTCGGTCAAAATTATTGGATGATTAACACTTTCAACAGCCCCTAAATTTTAACGTTTTAGATTAATAATAAATAATCCTTGAGCTTCGGAGATTTGCCTTTGTTCAATTTTTTTCCCGCCGCAACGGACACTCCGAGAAAAGACAAGAACTCTCGAAATCATTGTCCATTCATCCGAAACACTTTGCAAAAATACACAAACAGGCCAGTATTTGCAAGTAAAAAAAGCAGAAAATCACAACGTCTACACCTTTTCCGGACACAGGTTCTCACCTTTACCCTGTCCCTCCCATCCCCGACAACTGTTTCCCCCTCCCGACAACTCTCTTTCGAGGACATTTTTTACAGCGACAAAAACACCCTCACCAAATAAAATTTTGCCCATCCAACGAAAGTTTGTATTTTTGCATTTTGTTTTACGAATACAAATTAATAAAAACCAATATGAAGAAAACATTGTTAACCATTGCTACTATGGCAGTTATCGCAACCGGATGCCAGCACAAGACCCAATTGACGTCTGGCATCGACACTGACAACTTTGACACCACGGCGCGTCTGCAGGACGACTTTTACCAGTATGCCTGCGGCGGCTGGATGAAGAACAACCCGCTCGACGCCGAGCATTCGCGCTACGGTGCCTTTGACGTGCTGGCCGAGAAAGCCCAGGAGAACCTGCGCGGCATCATCGACTCGGTGAGTGCGATGCAGAACGAGGCCGGTTCGCTGGCCGACAAGATTGCCACGCTGTACAACATCGGCATGGACAGTGCGCGCCTGCAGGAGCAGGGAGCCGCCCCGCTGATGCCCTACTTAGAGGAAATCAACAACATCAAGACACGCGACGATGCCTGGGCTGAGCTGCTGAAGATGCACCGCCGCGGCAACCACGTGCTCTTCGGTGTCTTTGGCGAGGCTGACAAAGACGATGCGACGCAGTGCATTGCCTGGGCCTACCAGAGCGGGCTGGGCCTTGGCGACCGCGACTACTACCTGACCGACGAGGGTAACAACAAGAACGTTCGCAAGGGCTACATCGAGCTGATGGAGAAAGAGTTTGCCATGGCCGGTTACGACAAGCTGAGCGGCAAGAGTGCCGACAAGCTGGCCAAGATGGTGATGGGCTTCGAGACCCGTCTGGCATCGGCCCAGAACACGCGCCTTGAGAACCGCGACCCGCAGGCCACCTTCAACCGCTACACGGTCGAGGAAGCCAAAGCCTTCGCCCCGAACATTGACTGGGAGGGTTACTTCACCACCATGGGCATCATGGAGGGCATGAAGAGTTTCAACATAGCGCAGACCAAGTACTTTGCCGAGGTGAACCGAGTGCTGAAAGACGCCGACGTGGAGACCCTGAAGGCCTACTATGCGTGGCACGAGATAGTCAGTGCCGCTGGCTACCTGAGCGACGACTTTGTGGCAGCCAACTTTGAGTTCTTCGGGAAGCTGATGAGCGGCCGCGAGGTGAACCGTCCGCGCTGGAAACGCGTCACATCGACCGTTGACGGTGCCATGGGCGAGGCCTTGGGTCAGCTGTATGTAGAGAAATACTTCCCCGCCGAGGCCAAGAGCCGCATGGAGACCCTCGTGCAGAACCTCATCGTGGCCCTGGGCCAGCGCATCGACATGGCCGAGTGGATGACCGAGCAGACCAAGGCCAACGCCCACGAGAAGCTGTCGACCATCTATGTCAAGATTGGCTACCCGAACAAGTGGCGCGACTACAGCGGATTAGAGATCAAAGACGACAGCTACTATGCCAACGTGGTGCGCAGCAACGAGTTTGACATGGCCTATATGCTGAGCAAGATCAACAAGCCTGTGGACAAAGACGAGTGGCAGATGACGCCGCAGACCGTCAACGCCTACTACAACCCCACGACCAATGAAATCTGCTTCCCTGCCGCCATCCTTCAGCCGCCGTTCTTCAACATGGAGGCTGACGAGGCCGCCAACTACGGCGCCATCGGCGTGGTGATAGGCCACGAGCTGACGCACGGCTTCGACGACCAGGGCCGCCAGTATGACAAAGACGGCAACCTGAACGACTGGTGGAGCGAGGAAGACGCCGCCAACTTCAACAACAACAAGAAAGCCCTCATCGACGCCTTTGACAGCTGCATAGCCCTCGACGACCCCGAGCTGGGCCTGATCCACGGCAACGGCGAGCTGACCCTTGGCGAGAACATTGCCGACAACGGCGGCCTGCATGTGAGCTACTTAGCCATGCAGAATGCCAAGGAAAAGAAGCAGCTGAATGCCAAAGAGATGGACGGCTTCACGCCTGAGCAGCGCTTCTTCTTAGCCTACGCCGCCGTGTGGGCCTCGAACATCCGTCCGCTGGCCGCCCTGCAGCTGACGCAGATGGATGTGCACTCGCTGGGCCGCAACCGTGTCAACGTGGCCCTGCCGCAGGTGACGGAGTTCATCGACGCCTTCGGCATCCAGGAAGGCGACGGCATGTGGTTAGCTCCGGAGAAACGCGCCATGCTCTGGTAGAGAGAGGTTATGGGTTATGGGTTAGAGGTTATGGGTTATGGGTTATGGGTTAGAGGTTAGAGTTCCACACCACATAGCATAACCGACTAATAACCAAAGACAAGACGCACACCGACAAAAATTATTTTGTCGGTGTGCGCTATTTTATGTATCTTTGCACCGTCAAAAGGCGACAGGAGCCGATGACGAAGAAAGTGCATTTTCGCCTTATTCTGCAGTAGTGAATCTCGACAACTCACTCAAAGAGAAATGCAGAGAATAAAGGGGGAATGGATACTTGCTATGACAACGTGTCGTAGTGGAGTTGATCCGCAACAAACCTTTATTTTTTGCATTTCAGGGAGTCGAGACCCTACTACTGGAGAATAGAGAAAGATGGATGGCTCCACTTTCTTCATTTGAACCGATTCTGGACTACCCTGCCCGCGGGCCCGAGACAGGGGAAAAAGTTGCGCCCGGCACGGATACAGGGTATGCGGACAAATGAAGAAAGAGACAACACTGAGGTTATGTACGGCCATTGCGATGGCGATGATGCTCATGGTGAGCTGCACAAAGGACAGGCACCGCGGGGGCGGTGACGACGAGGGCTACGGCACGGCGACGGGCAAACATATTGTGCAGGAGACGATCATCGAAGCCAATGGTGATACAATAGTCCATAAATACATCTGGAACAACACCCAATTGCAACGCATGATAAGTGACATTTGTGATGTCAGTTTCAACTACAACGGTTCGCGTCTAATGTCGTTCACATACCACTACAACGATGGATCCACACTAACCGTCAATCTGAGTTACTCCGAGGAACGTCTGGCAAGCCTCAGCTACACCATATGCGACAGCATCGAAGAGAGATATGACTTCGAGTACAACGCCGAGGGTGAGATCAGCACCATGATGCTGTCGACGAGTACGCCCACGCTCGGGGTTATAACGACCAGGAGCTTCAGCCTCACCTGGCAAGACGGCAACCTGATAGAGAAGCGCGACCAAGACGGTAACTATGACCGCTACCAGTATGACACACACCCGACGGCATACTCACCCGACATTCCTGCAGCCTACTTCCTTCTCTTCGAGCCTGCACTGATTTCGGCCAACAACATCACAGCAATAGAAAGCACCACTACCAGCGGTCGTGAGCTATGCTACTTCCGCTGGACCTACACATCCGACGGCCACCCTGCCAGCAGAGTTATGAGTGGCGGTTCCATTGCATACTATCTCTACGCCGATGGCGACGGGAGCACAGGTGCTGGCAATGGTGGCACCCCCATTCCAGACGGTCCCGATATTTCTACCACACTGGCGGGTACGTATTGGCAATGGAATAACTCAATATTTTTATCATTCGAGACTTTGTCCGAAGGGACATACATCTATGGATACAGCAATCCATTTACTTATACATACTCCGACGGCAAAGGGACAATGCAAATGAATGGGGAAACATACACTCTCCAGTTAAGTGAAAATAATTCATTGTATTTATACCAACCCTCAGCAGACGCTGGATGGCTTTTTGTGCAAGCAGCGGAGGTGCAACCCACACTTGCTGGAACCTCATGGAGCTACCGTGAAATTGGGGATGGATGGTCTGAGTCGTTCTACATTGACTTCCGTACGGCCAAACAAGGTTATGTATCATATACATTTCATGACAGTTACTCCGGGCAACACAATAACACAACAAACAATTTCACCTATACCTATAGCGACAACCATGGAGTAATCGTATATGATGACAATAATTATACAAGCGAATTTACCATTAACGGTGACACATTAATCTGGAACCAGCACATATTTCATCGCACAGGGGCATAAAACTGTTTTCTTATACAGTACACCAAGAACCAATATACGATTTGAAGTATTAAAAACAACAAATTTTAAAACATAATATTATGAAGAGATCACTATTGTGGGTGGCGGTATTGGTGGTGGCGATGATGGGTGCCGGATGCCAGAAGGAGAGGCACCGCGGGGGCGGTGACGACGAGGGGTACGGCACGGCGACGGGCAAGCACATAGTGCAGGAGACTGCTGTCAGCCCCGAGGGGAAGACCTTGGTCACCAAATACACGTGGAACAACACCCAGCTGCAACGGCTGACCATTGCTGACAGCCTTGACGTCAGCTTCAGCTACAACGGCTCGCGCCTGACATCGTTCACCTATCGCTTCGGCACCGGCATGACACAGACCTACACGCTGGGCTATGCCGACAACCGCATAGTCAGCGCCAGCACAAACATGAACGGTCTGGAGCAGCGCTACGACTTCGAGTACAACGCCGATGGCGAGATCAGCACCATGATGCAGTCGATGAGTATAGCAGCGATAGGTGTTGTATCGACCACGAACTACAGCCTCACATGGCAAGACGGCAACCTGATAGAGAAGCGCGACCAAGAGGGCTACTATGTCCGGTACCAGTATGACACACACCCGACGGCCTACACCCTTGACTTTCCGATGGCCTACTTCCTTGCCTCGGGTATGCCGAAGATGACGTCGGCAAACAACTTCACGAGGGTGGAGAGCTACAATGCCAGCGGGCGCGAGGTGCGCTACCTCTACTGGACCTACACCGCTGACGGGTACCCGAAGAGCAACGGGCGCGACGACGTAGGGTTCAACTACTACCTCTATGCCGACGGCGATGGCAGCACGGGCAACGGTAGCGGTGGCGGCAACGGTGGCGGCGGCACTACACCCACCGACATCATGAGCTCGATAACGGGCACACAGTGGGTAGCCTACGACCAGACCGTGAGCCAAAACGAAGTCATCACCCTGCACTTCACCTCAAGCAGCGAAGGAACACTGTCGTTTGTGGAGACGAACAGCGGCTACTCGGAGACGTTAGCATTCACATACACCTACAGCGCTGGCAACGGCAAGCTGTACTATGAACAGGAAGAGCCCCTACCCTTCATCGTGACGGCCGACAAGAAACTGTATGCCGGGGAGCTGGAGTTTGAGCTCGTGCAGTGAGAGAAAGAACATGATCAATTCATTAAAACACTCAGAGAATATGAAAACGAACAAACAGACGTGGCTGTGGATAGCAGCAGTCATGGTAATGGCAGGCGTCATGGCGGCGGGTTGCGAGAAAGAGCACGGACGCGGCGGAGCCGACGATGAAGAAGGCGGCGGCGGTGGAAACGGCAAGCAACTGACCAAGATGACGGTGGTAGAGAACGGGATAGTAGCGATGGTGGCGGAGATAGAGTGGGACGGCACAGAAGTGGGGCGATTGGTTGTCAAGGAAGCCACACAGGGGGGCACACTGAGCGACAGGGGCTATGCTGAGCCCACGTACAACAGGAGCGGCCTGATAGAGAGCATACTGGTGCACAGCAACGAGTACGGGATGAACCAGATGACAGACCTCTACTACAACGGTCAGCAGCAGGTGGAGACCATCGAGACGGGGACCCACGACATAGAGATAGACTACGACAACGAGGGCAAGATAAGCAGCATCACAGGCGACGGCGAGAGCATCGACATCACATGGTACGGCAACAATCCGAGCCGCATCAGCACTGCCGAGGGCGCCATACGCCTCAGGTGGGGCACCCTGGACTTTCCGCTGAACGCGGTGCTGAAGAGCGTAGGCATCAAGGAAGGCCTGAACTGTCCGACGAGCATCACCAATGCCGAAGGCTACACGTACACCATCAGCTACGAGAGTCAGGACAACTATCCGGCGGTGGCCACCATTAGCGGCATTGCCGGCGAGGGGAGCGTGACGCAGATATACTTTGAGTATTCCGACGGCACGGGGGGCCAAGCGCCCGCTCCGACGTCGAGCTACAGGATATACTTCCACGCATACAATGGAGAAGGGGGAGACGTGTGGGACCAGAACGGGCACCGCAACACAGAATTGCGCTGCGCGGCCGGGAGCACGCTGACGATATACGCAACGCCCAACAGCGGCTACTATTTCAGCCATTGGCAGGACGGCAACGACGATAATCCGCGGGTTATCAGCGTCACCGGCGATGCCGAATACGTAGCCTACTTTACACCAGAGAGTGGCGGCGGTAGCGATGAGGGCACGATGACCATCAATTTCAACGGCACGTCATGGCAGCCCTACAGTGTTGATTTCCACAATTATACGTATGAAAAACTACATAGCAAACCGCGCCTATAAGACATCCAACCTTAACAACGATGCAAATGTTTTGTTCTTTCTGGAGGCATTTACCGGTTCCTATACACATGACGACTACTACAGTTATGCCGACTACCAAGATCCGAACCATACATTTACACCCACCGAAACACGTATCATCAACGGCGATACACTAATAGCCGGAAACAATTACAATAAATACATGACAGTTAGATCCTCATACCGAGAGAACATTACCGCCATCGATCTTTCGGCCCTCACTATCAGTGCCACATGGAGCGAGGATGTGATTGATTATGAGCAATACTACAACAATTACGGGGTGAACTATAACACCTACACGCTGAGCGGCACCCTCAACAACTACCACTGGGGGTGGACCTACAAGGGTACAGGGGCAGCAAACAGCACGGGAGCTGCCAGTCATAGAGCTCCCGCCAGGCAGATGAAGTACGGGGGCAAGACAGCGAATAGCAGAAAATAATCAAAACCAATACATTAACAACCAAAACAACACACACATGAAGAAGACATTATTAGCAATGGTGATGCTCAGCATGCTGGGCATGGGTGCCGTGGAGGCACAAGGACATTTCAGCCTGCGATTAGGCGGGAACTTTCCGACGGGGAAATTTGCCGATGCGTCGGGCGATTTTTCGTCAGGGAACCCTATCAACTGGGGCCTGCAAGACAACTCGAAGAAAGGCGGTGCCGGCATTGGCGTCATCGTGGGTGGCCAGTTCAAGTACGACATAGCGAGTGTGAAAGGGCTTGGCGTGCTGGTGTCGGTAGACGGGATGTACAACTCGCTGAACAGCGATGTGACAGACTACTATGACGACATGGTGGATGCGCGTGACAACTCGACGACAGAGTTTTCTGTCACGCTGCCGACGTACTTCAACATACCGATCATGGCCGGACTGGGGTACACGCTGAAGGCGACGAACAACATCAGTGTATTTGCCGAGGCAGCGCTTGGAGCGAACATCCGCATCATCACCAACTATGTGGAGACCAGCTATACGTCAATGACGAACTATGAGCTGATAGCGACCAGCGAGTACAACACGGCGACGACGTTTGCGTACCGTTTAGGCGCCGGCATCATGCTGAACGAGAAATACTCGATAGGCGTTGACTACTACTCGTTAGGCATGGCCAAGGCCGAGGGAACGGCATACACAGAGATCAACGGCAAAGAGCAGTCGAACGCGCCGAAATTCAAGGCCGGCAAGATAACGCCTGCGAATGTTGCCATCCGCTTTGGTATCAATTTCTAAGGATGGATGCACGAGACTGAAGGCATGGCCTTCGGGACTTGCAGAAGAGAAGGGTCGGGAGCCAGAAGGCTGGCTTCCGACTTTTTTTTTGCCGGGACACAATAAAAAAACACAGGGTGACGTTGTTAGGTGAGCATGAGAAAAAGAGATTTGCCAACGATATGCCTATGTATTGCCTTGCTAATGCCCATGATGAGCTATGGAGGCAGTGAGAATGTGCGCGTTACGGGTCAGCCGTCGTACCAATTCAAGTTTCAGCTGAAAGGGCTGACAGACACGATGCTGTATGTGGGGCGGCACTACAGAGACGAGGTGCAGCTGATGGACAGCACGCGGCTGGAGAAAGGGAAATACTGCTTTGCCGGTCGGCGGACATGGGAGAGAGGAATGTATGCCATAGTGAGGCAAGACCGGAAGACGGTGGTGGGTGATTTTGCGATTGACGACAGCCAAAAATTCAGCATCGAGGGCGACGACGCGATGACGCCGGCGACGGTGCGCGTGGCGGGCAGCGAAGTGAACAGGGAGATGTTTGACTACTTAGCCACGCTGCAGGCTGCGCAGAAAGAGGCGCGTGAGATACGCGAGAAGAGGAAGAACACCGAGACACAGGCAGAAGCCGAGAAAGAAGAAGCTGCGCTGACGGCGCGGATGCTTGAATATCAAGGCCGGACGCTGCTGTCGGGGAAGAGGAATGTATTCTTCGAGCTGGTGAGAGACTGCGACAATCCGGATGTGCCGGAAGAAGAAGAAGACAAGGCGCGATACTTCAGGGTGCACTATTGGGACAGGCTGTTTGAGCCAATGGAGCAGGGAGCACGGAGAGCGGGAGGGGACGCCTATCTATACAGTCCGCAGCTGTTCAACAAGATGAACTACTTCTTCTTCGGGTTGCTGTACCATGCGGATGCGGACACGATATGCATGGAGATAGACAAGCTGATGGAGCGCATAGACGGGGACACGGCGATGCAGAGGTATGTGCTACAATACATTGAGCCGCGATACTTCCGATCGACGAAGAATATCGGATGGGATGCCGTGTGGTGCCACATTGCGAAAGAATACTACCTGAAGGGGAAATGTGCGTGGGCGAGAGAGAGCGAGCTGTACCTGATGCAGCAGAACTATAAACGCATCAGCCAGAGCATTATCGGCGCGCACGGGCAAGAGCTATGGATGGCCGACACGAACCAGAGTCAAGATCCCAAGGAGTGGGTGAGCAGCCATAGGTTCCGGACGCCATACGTCATCCTGTGGTTCTGGGATCCTGACTGCCACCACTGCCAAGAGCAGAGCGAAGAGCTGAAGAAGCTCTACGACGACATGGTGGCGAGGGGCGAGAAACGCTTCGAGGTCTACGCGGTGGGCTACGAGAGCGACGTAGAGAAGTGGAAGCGGTATGTCAGGGAGCACGACTTCAAATGGGTGAACGTTGGCGGCCCGAACGTCAACATCGACTACCAGGAAGCCTACAATGTGCATGGAGCGCCGACGATGATCATACTGAACAGGAAGCGGGACATCATCATGAACAAAGTCATCGCCATCAAGAACCTGATGGGTTTCTTAGACGACTACGAGAAGAAGGGCAATAAATAAATTGAGAAATCAGGAGACGAACAGTGGATATAATCAACATATTGCCCGATAGCGTAGCCAACCAGATAGCTGCCGGCGAGGTGGTGGACCGTCCAGCCGGCGCCGTCAAGGAGCTGTTAGAGAACGCCATGGATGCCGGGGCTACGCAGATAGACCTGGTGGTGAAAGACGCGGGGCGGACGTTGATACAGGTGATAGACAACGGCAGCGGGATGAGCGACAGCGACGCGCGATTGTGCTTCGAGCGCCATGCGACGAGCAAGATACAACGTGCCGACGATCTGTTTGCCATCCACACGATGGGGTTCCGCGGCGAGGCGCTGGCGTCGATAGCAGCCATTGCGCAGGTTGAGCTACGCACGCGGCTACACGACAGCGAGTTAGGGACGACGGTGGTGATAGAAGGGTCGCACATAGTGAGTCAAGCGCCGACGGTGTGCCCGCGAGGGACGTCGGTGGCGGTGAAAAACCTCTTCTACAACGTGCCAGCGCGCCGCAATTTCCTGAAGAGAGACAGTGTGGAGATGAGTCATATAGAGGAAGTCTTCAGACGCATCACGCTGATACACTACGACATAGCCTTCACGCTGAGTCATAACGGGCGCGTGATTTATGACCTGAAAGCCGGGTCGATGCTGCAGCGCATTGCGGGGTTGTACGGTGCGGCCTACAAGGAGAGGTTATACGCCGTTGAGGAAGAGACGGATATGGTGAAGATACGCGGTTTTGTGAGCCGTCCGGAGTACAGCCGGCGGACACGCGGCGAGCAATATCTGTTTGTGAACGGACGCTTCATCAAACACCCAGCCCTGAGCGCGGCGGTAGAGCGGGCCTACAACGACCTGCTGCCGGAGCGGACGTACCCGAGCTACTTCATTGGGCTACAGGTGGATCCGTCGCGCATTGACGTAAACATACACCCGACGAAGACTGAAGTGAAGTTTGTAGACGAGCACGCGCTGTTTGCGATATTGAGGTCGTCGGTGAAGCGGGCGTTGGGGCAGTTCAGTCTGGCCACCGAGCTCAGCTTTGACACGCCTGAGGAGTTCAACATAGGGCCTGCGCCGAAAGACTACGTACCGCGGCAGCCCAAGATCAGCTTCAATCCGGACTACAACCCCTTCAGAGCCAGTGGTGCGCAGACGCGCATCAAGCTGGAAGAGGCCGAGGGTAATAAGACCGTTGAGTGCCGCAACGAGCTTGTTGACAGCCCTGAGAGAGAAGACCCGACGCGTCCGACGGCAGCAAGCAACACCTGCCTGCAGGTGCAGAACCGATATATCGTCACGGCGATCAGTTCAGGGATAGCCATCATAGACCAGCAACGCGCCCACGAGCGGGTGCTCTACGACAGGCTGATACAGAGGGGCAGCCAAGCGCTCAAGCAATGCCAGACGCTGCTATTCCCTGTCAACTGCACCTTTACGGCGGCCGATGCCGAGTTGATGGAAGAATTGCTCCCGGAGCTGAAGAGCTACGGTTTTGACATTTCGGCGCTCAGCCGTACGACCTTTGTTGTCAGCGCGACGCCCGCCAGCCTGAAGGATAGCGAGTTGCAGTCCTTCTTCGAGCAACTGCTGTCAGACTACAAAGGCTCGACGATGCAGAAGTACAGCAGCCGCAGCCAGGGGCTGTGCCTCTCGCTGGCGCGGCAGATGGCTGTGAAGAGCGGCACGGTGCTGGAGCAGGAAGAGATGCACCAGTTGGTGGCCGACCTTTTTGCCTGTCCGATGGCAGAGATGTCGCCTACCGGGAAGCGGATCATCACGATAGTAAAACCCGAAGAGATAATGAGATAGACTATGGCCGAATACAGACCACAAGGATACAGTATGCTGCCGCCGGCAGTGAAGCACCTGCTGATAATCAACGTGATAGTGTTCCTGCTCCAGATGGTGCTTGAGCGGATGGGGATGAACAACATCACCAGCATGTTGGCCCTGAACGCCATTGGCACCGGACGTTTCCGCTTTTGGCAAACAGTCACCTATATGTTCATGCACGGGGGCTGGGACCACCTTTTCTTCAATATGTTTGCGCTATGGATGTTTGGCAACACGATGGAAAACTATTGGGGGACACGACGTTTTGTATTCTACTACCTTGTTTGTGGCATAGGAGCCGGACTCATCAACCTGATAGTTCCCGGGTGGGGCATCACGGTGGGGGCGTCGGGCGCAATCTACGGACTTCTGCTGGCCTTTGGGATGACCTTTCCCAATGAATATATCTACCTCTACTTTCTAATGCCCATCAAAGCCAAATGGTTTGTCATCGGATACGCTGTGATAGAGGTACTTGAAGGATTTTTCAGCACGGGTAACGTGGCTCATTTTGCGCACCTGGGCGGGATGCTCGTAGGGTTGCTGCTGATCCTCTACTGGCGCAAACACCCATTCTCGCGCTTCTGAGCATGCATAACTATGGGCAATGGTGAGGAAAAGCCTTGTTGATGCTTAGCGGATGCCTACCTGATGCCTACCTTATGCCTACCTTATGCCTACCTTATGCCTACCTTATGCCTACCTTATGCCTACCTTATGCTTAGAGGGCGCATGGTAAATACTGAAAAACAGCAAGTTAGACAGAAAATATACAATACACTAATAATCAACACTTTGCATTCGTAGATACTTTTTTTGACGTATGTCGAGAAAATAATGTATCTTTGCAGCCCGAAAAAATATAAAAAATAAATGGAATTAGCATCGAAATACGACCCTCGTGCCATCGAGGAGAAATGGTATCAATTCTGGCTTGACAAGAAACTCTTCCACTCGGAGCCCGACAATCGGGTGCCCTACACGGTGGTCATTCCGCCGCCCAACGTGACGGGTGTGCTGCACATGGGCCATATGCTCAACAACACCATCCAGGATGTGCTGGTGCGCCGTGCCCGCATGCAGGGCAAGAACGCCTGCTGGGTGCCTGGCACCGACCACGCCTCCATCGCCACCGAGGCCAAGGTCGTGAAGATGCTTGCCGAACGCGGCATCGACAAGCGGAGCCTCTCGCGCGAGGACTTCCTGAAGTACGCGTGGGAATGGAAGGAGCAGTACGGCGGCATCATCCTGAAGCAGCTCCGCAAGTTGGGCGCCAGCTGCGACTGGGACCGCACCTCGTTCACCATGGACGATGTGCGCTACGAGAGCGTGATCCGCGTATTCAACGACCTCTACAACAAGGGGCTCATCTACCGCGGCGTGCGCATGGTCAACTGGGACCCCCAGGCCCTCACCGCCGTCAGCGACGAGGAGGTCATCTACAAGGAAAGCCACGGCAAGCTGTTCTACCTGCGCTACTATGTGGAGGGCGAGGACCGCTACATCGTGGTGGCCACCACCCGTCCCGAGACCATCATGGGCGACACCGCCGTATGCGTCCATCCCGAGGACGAGCGCTACTCTTGGCTCAAGGGCAAGCGCGTCGTCGTGCCCGGCGTGGGCCGCGTGGTGCCCATCATCATGGACGAGTATGTGGACCGCGAGTTCGGCACCGGCGCCCTGAAGATCACCCCCGCCCACGACATCAACGACTACAACCTGGGCATGAAGTACAACCTCGAGAGCATCGACATTTTCAACGACAACGGAACGCTGAATGAGCATGGCGGCAAGTATGCCGGCATGGACCGCTTCGCTTGCCGCAAGCAGATCGTCAAGGACCTCGAGGAGGCCGGCCTGATAGAGAAGATCGAGGACTATACCAACAAGGTGGGCCACTCGGAGCGCACCGACGCCGTCATCGAGCCCAAGCTCAGCGCCCAATGGTTCCTCAAGATGGAGGGCCTCGCCAAGCGCGCCCTCGAGGTGGTGGAGGACGACACCATCCGCTTCCACCCCGCCAAGTTCAAGAACACCTACCGCCACTGGCTGGAGAACATCAAGGACTGGTGCATCAGCCGCCAGCTCTGGTGGGGCCACCGCATACCGGCCTGGTACCTCGAGAAGGACGGCCGCGTGGAGACCATCGTGGCCCTGAACGAAGAGGAAGCCCGCAAGGTGGCCGCCGAGCGGTACGGCTACACCGGCGCCCTACGTCAGGACGAGGACGTGCTCGACACATGGTTCTCCTCATGGCTCTGGCCTATCTCGCTCTTCGACGGCATCCGCAACCCCGGCAACCCCGAAATCAAGTACTACTACCCCACCGCCG
>DFLB01000030.1:17275-36758 GCA_002373995.1 Bacteroidales bacterium UBA3630
TCTTCTTCTGGGTGGCTCGCATGATCATGGCCGGCGAGGAGTACCGCAAGGACGTCCCCTTCCACAACGTCTACTTCACCGGCATCGTGCGCGACAAGCTGGGCCGCAAGATGAGCAAGCAGCTCGGCAACAGCCCCGACCCCATCGAGCTCATCGAGAAGTATGGCGCCGACGGCGTCCGTATGGGTATGCTGCTCACCGCTCCCGCGGGCAACGACCTCCCCTTCGACGAAAGCATCTGCGAGCAGGGCCGCAACTTCAGCAACAAGCTCTGGAATGCCCTGCGCCTCGTCAGCGGCTGGCAGATTGGCGACGAGCAGCAGAGTCCGGAGAATGCCGTCGCCGTACAGTGGATGGAGCAGCGCATGGCCCAGGTGCTCGAGGAGATCGAGCGCGACTTCGACCAGTACCGCCTCAGCGAGGCCCTCATGGCCACCTACAAGCTGGCCTGGGACGACTTCTGCTCCTGGTACCTCGAGATGGTCAAGCCCGCCTACGGCACCCCCATCGACCGCGAGACCTACGAGGCCACCCTCTCCATCTTCTCGCGCCTCATGCTGATGCTCCACCCCTTCATGCCCTTCGTCACCGAGGAGATCTGGCACGCCCTGCAGACCATGGGCAAGGACGACGAGAAGGCCGCCTTCATCAACGCCAACTACAGCATCATGAACCAGCACATGCCCACCTCGGTTTACTACGACCAGCGCCTGCTCGACGAGTTCGACACCGCCCGCGAGGTCATCGCCGGTGTGCGCAACATACGCAACACGCGCAACCTCTCGCCCAAGGAGGCCCTGGAGGTGAGCTACATCGCCAGCGACGAGCGCTTCCGCATCGACCGCTTCGAGGGCATCATCCGCAAGCTGGGCAACGTCAGCGCTGTGAAGGTCATCACCGAGAAGCCCGTCGGCGCCCTCAGCTTCATGATCGGCACCACCGAGTGCTTCGTGCCCATGAGCCAGAACGTCAACAAGGAAGAGGAGCTCAAGAAGCTGCAGGAGGACCTGAAGTATACCGAAGGCTTCCTCAACAGCGTGCTGAAGAAGCTCTCCAACGAGAAGTTCGTCAATGGCGCCCCCGCCGCCGTCATCGAGAAGGAGCGCAACAAACAGCGCGACGCCGAGACCAAGATCGCCGCCCTCAAGTCCCAGATCGAGGCCCTCGGATAAACCGCAAGTACAACTATATGTCAGAGGGCGCCCGCCATTCGGCGGGCGCCCTCTGTTTACAACACTCACAATCAGCACATCGAAGGCTCTTCCTCCGGACCAAGTCCGAGGATGGTCCGAGGATGGTCCGTATCAAGTCCGATAACAGTCGGACAAAATACGGTTTTGAGACGGCGCACCGACGGGCGTCTCGCACACGACACGACAAAGCGGAATTAAGCCAACGCGTCGGCAATAAGGAAGATGCTTCCGGTAACGAGGACAAGGTCGCTGGGGGCGGCGTTCTGCCGGGCATCGGATATGGCATCCTTGACGTTGGGGAATGCGGGGCCGTCGATGCCGAGGTCGCGGGCCGCAGACTGGAGGTCGGCCACGGGGAGCTGACGGGGGACGGAGGGCTGGGAGAAACGCCAGTCGAAGGGTCTGCCGAGTTTGGCAAACTCGGTATGGAGGTGGGTAAGAATCTTGCGGTAGTCCTTGTCGTTGACGCAGCCGTAGATGACATGGAGGCATGCGAAGCGCATGGTGGACAGCTTGCCGAGCATGGCGTCGATGCCAGGGGCGTTATGGGCGGTTTCGCAGATGGTAAGTGGCTTGTTGGCAATAACCTGCCAGCGGCCATGCAGGTGGGTGTTGTCTACAACACGGGCAATGCCGTTTTCCAATTGGGAATTGAGAATTGAGAATTGAGAATTGCCACGCAGCAGGTCGACAGCCTCGAAGACGGTGGCAAGGTTTTTGAGCTGGTAGCTGCCGGCGAGCTGCGACACAAGGCCGCAGCGCCATTCGGAGAGGTCACAGTCGCAGGCTGGCAGCCTGCGCTCCAAAGGCTGCACGTCAAAGAGGAGGCGACTCTCGTCGTGGTTGTTACAATCGACACGCAGGTGCCAGTGTTGGTCAGCGAAGGTGATGGGGGCGTGCCGTTCGGCGGCGATGCGCTCGAATACGGGCTTGGTTTCGGGCTGGGTCTCCCCTATCACCACAGGAACGCCGGGCTTGATGATGCCGGCCTTCTCGACGGCAATCTTCTCCAGCGTGTCGCCGAGGAACTGCGTGTGGTCGAGGCCGATATTGGTGATGACACTGAGCATCGGCGTGATGACGTTGGTGCTGTCCAGTCGGCCACCCATGCCGACTTCGACGATGGCGATATCGACCTTTTCTTTGGCAAAGTAATCGAAGGCCATGCCGACGGTCATCTCGAAGAACGAGAGGTGCAGGTCGGCGAATAGCTGGCGATGCGCCTCCACGAAGGCAACCACATCATCCTTTGGAATCATCTCGCCATTGATGCGGATACGCTCGCGGAAGTCGACCAGGTGGGGCGAGGTGTAGAGCCCCACCTTGTAGCCTGCCTCCTGTAGGATGGAGGCCAGGAAGTGGCTGACGGAGCCCTTGCCGTTAGTGCCGGCCACGTGGATGGAGCGGAACTTACGCTCGGGGTTGCCGAGGGCGGTCATGAGGTCGATGGTGGGCTGGATATCAGCCTTATAAGCAGCAGCGCCGATGCGGTGATACATCGGCAACTGCGCAAACATGAAGTCTAACGTCTCTTGATAGTTCATTTGTGGGGGATGGTGTAGGTGAGACCGAGGATGAAGAGGCCGCGCTGCGAGGGATAGTTGCTCCAGAGCCAGTAGCGCTGGAAGGCCAGGTTATCCATGCGCAGGAAGAGGCTGAGGGCACGATTGTGGCGGTACTCCACCTGTGCGGCGATGCCGTAGCGCAGGGGGAGAGTCTCGCCATAGGAGCCGGTCATCTGGCCGAGCAGCTGCCCTTCGAGGCTGAAGAGCCATTTGTTGCGATAGTTGACGTCGGCAGCGAGCAACGCGTCCCATCGGGGGCGGAAGTAGAGCACAGAGTCGTCGGGGCCGAGGGTGTAGGCGTAGTAGTGACCACCGGCGCGGAGGGTGAGCATCTCGTCGTTGACGAAGGTAACGGTGCCGCCAAGGGTGAAGCGGTTGTCGGCAAAATAGTGCGGGCGGTAGACGTTGCCAAGGGTGAAGCGGGGATCGAGCACAAAGGTCAGGTCATCGCGGAGCATCTGGTATGTGCCCTCAAGGTTAACCTCAAGCTTACGGCTGAGCGTCCAACGGGCATGGGCAGAGAAGTCGTAGTGGCGCGTGGCGCGCTGTTCTGCATCGGGGGCGATGTAAGGGTTGACGACGCGGATGGTGTTCCAGCTGTTGGCGTCGAAACCGCCGGTGGCACCGAGGCTGAGCACGAGGTTGTCGTGCAGGAGGCTCTTGCTGACAACGACATCGGGGAAGAACCGGAAGGTGGTGGCGGTGTCAAGGGTGAAAGCATCCCACCCTGCCGTGAAGCCGGCGTGGAACTGCAGTCCACCAAGGAGGAAGTCGACATAGGGGTTGACTTTGACAATGTTGCGGTAGCTGCGGATGGTGTCGCCAGCAGGGGCGGTGAAGCCCAGGGGACCCTCGGCCTGACGGGAGCGGGTGGTGTAGCCGTCCCATTCGGCGTGCAGATAGGCGATGCCCTTGTACTGGTTCATCAGGTTGAAGCCGTAGTGCACATCACCGCTGAGGTTGAGGTTGAATTCGTTCTGTCCGTACACGCCCCAAAGGTCGGCAAGGTGGGCATTGGCGGCATAGCCGAGCTTGTTGGCGTCGAGCTGCATGTTTTTGATGCCTATGTTCCAGGTGGCCACATTATAGGAGGCGCGATAGTCGGCTGTGGAAATATCGGCGCGCGATTTGCCGAGTACGGCTTGCAACGTGCTGTCGGTGAAACCGTAGTACAGGTTGTGGTCGTGCTCGTAGCCCAGATCAGAGGAGAGTTGCAACACATCGCCGACAATATACTTGCCGAAGAGGGTCACACCGGTGTTGCCGAAGTGGTTAGGGCCGTAGTCGGGCAATTTATCCCATGAGGAGTGATGATTGACGCGCACTCCGTAAGTCTTCTTCGTGTCGCGCGTAGAGCTCCAGTAGAGGTCGGCCAAGGGGCTCCAATAGTTGCCCATTCCCAGGCGGAGATAGTTGTTGTAGAGCCTGGTGGCAGGTTCGCCGACAACACGTGCCGCCTTGATGCGCGACGGGGCGTAGAGTGCCTTGAGACGCGTTGGGGTGATGCCGTACTGGAAAGTGTGCTGCAGACGACTCGATGTATCGCTGATGGCAGCGGGGAAGTTGAGTTTCTGTTGCAGCTCGATAGTGGGGGTATACGAGCCTTTGACGACAACGCTCTCGTTGTAGGCGCCCTCTTCCTGCGCAAGCAGCGTGCCGTTAGCGGCCAGCGCAGCACAGAGACCGATTATTGCAAGGTATGATGTTGACTTTTTCATTTCTTTAAGCGGTTTTGTTCCAGAACAGATGACATTCAAAGTTCAATGACTATTTCCTCTTCCTCAGGCTCCTGCACTTGCTGTTCCTCGGCGGTGATGGCGTCGAGTTTCTGACGAGCCACTGCGACGAGCTCTTCGCCGTCGTAGTTCTCGATGATGCTCTGCAGCGTCTGTTTGGCCTGCAGACGGTTGCCGCGGGCGTAGTAGACATCGGCCCACAGGATGAAGCTGTAGGCCAGCCAGTAGTCGCTCGAAGCATCGGCCACAATGCCCTCTATCATCTTCTCAGCCTGCTGGTACTTTTGCTGATGCAAAAGTATCTCGGCCTGACGGCACCGTGCTTCGCCATTATACTCACCGTTGGTCGACTTGACGAGGTGGGCATAGTAATTGTAGGCCGTGTCGCGCTGGCCATTGTCGAAGCAACTGCGGGCCATTGCCAACCATGCCTCTTCTTTGAGTTCAGGAGTAGCCTTCTTTTCATCAAGCAACCGATGACCGGCTTCCATGACGCCGCTGTGCTGCCCCAAGGCAGCGGCACACCGCAGGCCTCCCAGCAGTCCTTGCAGCAGGCTGTTGTCGCTCTCGGCACCGGCCGAGAGGCGCTGGTAGAGAGTGGCTGCTCGGTTGTAGTCGCCCAAGCTGTACGCAATATTAGCAGCATTGTAGAGCGAACGCTCGCTATACTGGTTGGTACCCGCCGAAGCCACTGCCACATAATGCGGCAAGGCCTTCTCGTTCTGCCCCTGTCGGAAGTAGCAGTCGGCGAGCAGGTAATGGGCTTTGACAGCAAAGAGACCGTTCGGGAACTTGCTGAGATAAGCCTCAAGTCCGGCAGCAGCGTTCTCGTACTCTCCTGTCTGGTAGCGCTCCTCGACAGCAAGGAAGGTCGTCGAATCCTGCTCGACAGTCGAAACCGTCACCTTGGTGGTGCGCTTGACGTAGGCAAAGTAGTCCTCCACCCTGTTCTGCGCTATGTAGATATTCTTCACAGTGCTGAGAGCGTCGCGCGCCTCGTCGGTACCAGGGTACTCCGTCAGCAACCGGTCGAAGGTGCGCAACGCGTCGGCATTACGGTCGGTGTTGTAATAGATAAGCCCCTGATTAAGCAGCGCTGTCTTCACGTACACGCTCTTGGGATACTGCTTGATGAAGTTGTTGTAGTAAGTCATTGCCATCTCGTTATTGTCACACATCATGTATGTATTGGCAATCTCAAGCATAGCCTTGCTCTTGAGGGGTGAGTCGCTGAAACGCTCAAAGATATAGTTGAGATGCGTGAGCTTATCGCTATTCTTGCCCTGGGCGCCATAGGAAAGCGCCTTCTGATAAGTGGCATAGTCGGCATCGCGGCCCCCGGCTTTGATAACCCTGTCGTAGTGCGCAATAGCGTCGGCAAAGCGGCTCTGTACATACAAACAGTCACCAAGCCTGTTGTCGACATCGTTACGCATCTCCACCGTCTTGCTATCGCCACCCGTCAGCCGACCCGAGAGTTCGCTGAAGGTCTCGTAAGCGTCAGCATAGTTCTTCTTCTTCATCAGCAAATAGCCGTAAGTGTAGCGTGCATCATTGGCATAGGGAGACTTGTTGGCATACGACGACAGCAGGAAGCGGTTGATGTTGCGCTCCGCCTCGCGCCCCTTGCCGTTCCGATACTGCCACTCGCCAAGCAGGTAGTTGGCGTCGGCCGTGATGCGGGGAACAGCGTTCACCTTGATTGCCTTCTCGTAGAGGGCGGCACCCTCGGCCTCCTTACCGCTGTTGCTGAGTTCGATGCCGCGGTTGACCAGCGCACGCTGGTAAGCCTGCTCCAGCGCTGCGTTGCGTTGCGGCACCTGCTCCAGCAGCTTGATGGCATCCTTGTAGTTGCTCGTCGAACAATAGAGGTCCGTCAATATCTCCTCCGCCTCAGTGCGGTGCTCGCTGCGCGGATATTTCTTCAGGTAGCTCTCAAACGACCTGATGCTCTCCCCCATAGCGTTTTGGTTCAGCTCGCAGCTCAGCTTGGCATAGTTGAACAGCGCATCCTCCTTAATCCTCTTGTCGAAATCGAGCTTCGAAGCCTGGAGGAACACGCTGCGGGCATCCATCTTGCGACCCAGCTTCACATAGCAATCGCCCAGCACATAGAGGGCACTCTGCCCCACGCTGTCGCTACAGCCAGCCTTGCGCGCCAAATGCCCCGCAGCCTCGTCATAGCGGCCAAGCATATAGCAACAATAGCCACTCTGGTAGTCATTGTCCTGCGGCGAACAACTCCCCGCCGCAGCCTGACGCTCCACCTCGCGGTACTGCTCCAAAGCCTTGCCATACTCGCCACGGTTGAAGTACACCTCCCCAACCATCTGGTGTATCTCGTCGCGCTTGAACGCATCTCCGTCAGCCAACAGTCCTGGCGCCATCTCCAGCAACTCGTCCTCACGGCCCAGGTAGTAATATATCCTGGCAATATACGACGGCGCTATCCGCGCAAACTTGCGGTCTCCCTGCAACTCGCGAAAGTTCTTCAACGCCAGCTCATACTGTCCTTCGCTATACTGAATGTGAGCGTAGTAGTAGAGACTCGAAGCACGATATTTCGACTGACCGCCCACCTGCTGGGCGAAAAGGTTGGCGGCGCGCCTCGTGTCGCCACGCTGGAAATAGCAGTAACCCATCTTGAAGTTATACTCGCTGCGGTGCTCATACTCCACCTCCGCGCCATTGACGGCGCGGTAATACTCCAACGCACGCTCGTAGTCGCCGCGGCTATAGTAGAAATTGCCGAGATAGAAGCGCGCCATGTTGCAACGCGAACTCTGCGGATACAGCCGCAGAAACTCCTCCAACCGGTAGTAGGCGTCGTTGTTGTCCAGCTTCTCCGAACACACACCCGCAAAATAGCATGCATCCGCCGTCGTCAGGTCCGCCCGGTCCGTCGCCCCAGCAGCAATCTGGTCATAAATCTGCTGCGCGGCAGCATACTTCTGCTTCTGGTAGAGATCCGTAGCCTGGCGGTAAAGCTCGCGCTGCCGCACGTCGCCAGTCTCCCGCTGCGCCGCCGCGCCAAAAGCCGCAAGCAACAGCAGTACCGATAAAAATGTCTTCTTCATTATGCCATGTGTTATTTGTTTCTATTCCAATTATTCAACCCCTGCCCCCACTCGTCATCCTCCTCTTCCTTCCCCTGCTGCCAGGGAGCATGCAGCAAGAAACCCTCCCCAGGCGACAGTCCCCGTCCCTCGCGCACCCTACCCTCCGGATCTATCAGCACAAACGTGGGGAAACTGACCACACCGTAGCGCTCGAGCAACCGATAGTCGCCGTCAAAATGGAGCCACATCCATCCGTAACGTCCCCCGCGGCGTCCCGTGCGCAGGAAATGGAACATCTTCTGAAACTCGCGGTCGCAGCTGATGCTCACAAAACACACATCGTCGTGCCGGCTGTAGACACTGTCGAAGAAATGGGCCATCGTCTCAATTTCGCGCAGCGAGTTGGGATCCGTCACCCGCACAAAACTCAGGTACACCCACTTGCCACGCAGCGAATCCATCGACCGTGCCCGGCCGTCCACGTCGGGCAACACCACACCCTCCACCTCCGCCGCTCGCTCCGGCGCCGTCAGCCGCGCCGCCAGGCGCGCCGCCAGCCGCCGATGCTCCGCAAACTTGCTCCCCTCAGCCACGCGTCTCACCATCTTCACCACACCCTCCCGACTATAGTCGGCATCATAATAGCTCTCCTTCAACGCCACCAACGCCGCCAACTCGCGCAGCTGCTCATCGTAAAGCAGTGGATCCGTGCCCAGCGAATCCATATAAGTATCCAAATCGCCCTCCGCAACCCAGGCCACCAACCTCCCCTTCGCAACCTTCCGCGTACCCCCGCTGATCATATCCTCATACAGCGCCACAAGCATACGCATAAAGCACTCGTCGTGGTAAAGCACCTGCCTCCCAGCCACATAGCGGTCGTGCAGCTGCCGCCGCGACCCAAAACCCATACCATAGCGCATCGTCGCCAGACTGTAGTCCACATAGCGGTCGAAGAAATCCGCCGCCTCATCCCCCTTCGGCACACTGCGCCCCAACAACTGATAAACCTTGCGCTCCACAGTGTCAAACCAGCGGCGGTCCCTGTGAAAACGGAAATCAAGATGCACCCGCTCGGCACTCAACAGACTATCCACCACCTCCTCATAGCGCAAAATGCGCAAATTCAGCTCCCCCTCAGGCAAATTCAAAAACTCCAACGGCAACGCCACAGGATCCAGGAAGACATTCCGCTCCTCATCCTGCTCCCACCGGAACTCCGGCAGCCACACCTCATAACTCCGGCCAGGCTCCGCATAAAACGACTGACTGTAATTCTCCACCTCCACATACACCAGCCGCGGGTAATTCAGGTAGCACGCCAGGCTGAAACGCCCCGTGCTGTCCACCGTCGCCGCGTCAAGCAGCGTCGTGCCCAAAGTCAGCATATCATCGTAGCAATACAGCTCGATGCGCTTGCCCGCAGCATTCGCCGTCGTACCCTCGATGCGCACATTCTGCCCCCGCGCGGCAACAGAAAACGCACCCAGCAGCCATACAAACGCCGCCACACGCAACCACGACAAGTTCTTACTTGCTTTCATGTCCTCTTTAACGTCCCTTCATACACTTTATTGTATATACCACAATAAAAATATTGTTTCTTCCAAAACTCCTCCTCCGCTCCTCCTCCGACCTTGCTCCGACCTTCCTCCGTACCCGCTCCGCACCCACCCGCTCCTCCACCGCAGGTGTCACGCCGGCAGCGCGATGCTTTTTTTGCCGTATAATTTTTTTTTCTTATCTTTGCCGCCTGCAGCGAAGCCAAAAGGCTGCATATTGAGTAATAACCCAATTAGTTACAAACAATGGAGAAGAAAAAATACCGCTCAGAGAGCGACCTGTTGGGCACACGAGAAGTGCCAGAAGAAGCCTACTATGGTGTACAGACATTGCGTGCAATGGACAATTTCCGCATCAGCGGACACCTCCTGTCGAGCTACCCCAACTTTATCCGCGGCATGGCCATCACCAAGAAAGCCGCCGCCATTGCCAATGTGGAAGTGGGCATGATCACCCCGGAACAAGGCGAGGCCATCCAGTGGGCCTGCGACCAGCTGATCGAAGGCAAGTTCCACGACCAGTTCCCCATCGACATGATACAGGGCGGCGCGGGCACAAGCACCAATATGGCCGCCAACGAGGTGATTGCCAACCTGGCCCTCGAACGCATGGGCCATCAGAAAGGCGAGTACCAGTACTGCTCGCCCAACGACGTAGTCAATGCCAGCCAAAGCACCAACGACGCCTACCCCTGCGCCATCCACATGGCCCTGGCCCTGGAGCACCTGGGATTCATGCCGCACCTGGAGCAGATGATTGCCGCATTAGACTATAAGCGCAAAGAGTTTGCCCACGTCATCAAGATGGGGCGCACACAGCTGCAGGACGCCGTGCCCATGACCCTCGGGCAGACCTTCGGCGCCTTCGCCGACTCGCTGCGCGGCGAGTACAAGAACCTCCGCGTGACGGCCGACGAATTCCTGATCGTCAACATGGGTGCCACCGCCATCGGCACGGGCATCTGCTCGAAGCCCGGCTACAGCGAGGCCTGCATCAAAGCCCTGCGCAAGATCACAGGCTGGAACATCACCCTGGCAGACAACCTGATAGAGGCCACCAGCGCCACCACATGCATGATCGCCTACAGCGCCGCCATGAAACGTCTGGCCATCAAGATCAACAAGATGTGCAACGACCTGCGCCTGCTCAGCAGCGGCCCGCGGTGCGGCCTGAACGAGATACACCTGCCCGAACGTCAGCCCGGCAGCAGCATCATGCCCGGCAAAGTGAACCCCGTCATCCCCGAAGTGATGAACCAAGTGTGCTACAAGGTGATAGGCAACGACATGTGTATCTCGTTAGCGAGCGACAACGGCCAGCTGGAACTGAACGTGATGGAGCCCGTGATTGCATACACGCTGTTCGAGAGCATCCACCTGCTGGAGAACGGGCTGGACACGCTGCGCAACCTGTGCATCGACGGCATCCGCGCCAACGAAGAACGCTGCCGCCAGCTGGTAGAGCATTCGATTGGCATCGTGACGATGCTGAACCCCATCATCGGCTACAAGCAGAGCACGAAGATTGCCAAAGAAGCCAGCGAGACAGGCCGCGGCGTGTACGAACTCGTGCTGGAGCACGGCCTGCTGACAAAGGAACAGCTGGACGAGGTGCTGAAGCCCGAGAACATGCTGCAGCCCGTGGAGCTTAAGTTGAACTAAGAGGCAAGAGCCCTTAGTCGTCACCTTAAATACTTAGACTTAATGAAGATAGAGAAGCTGTCCATAAAGAAGGGACTGGACCTGCCGATAGACGGAGCGCCGGCCCGCCAGACGACTGACCTGCGATGGGAGGAACGCTATGCCGTGAAACCGACGGACGTGGTGGGCTTCAGCCCGCGGCTGGCAGTGGCGGAGGGCGACACCGTGGCAGCAGGCCAGCCCTTAGTGGTCGACAAGAAAGACGAGCGCATAGCACTCACCTCGCCGGTGAACGGCGTGGTGGAAGCCATCGTGCGCGGCGAGAAAAGGAAGCTGCTGGAGGTGGTGGTTTGCCGTCAGAAGGATCAGACCCGTCAGACGGGGCAGCCCCTTCTGACCCCCGAAGCCCCTGTCTGGTGGATGCTGCGCGAACGGCCGTTCGGCACCATCGCCAACCCCGACCATAAGCCGAAAGGCATCTATGTGAGCATGAGGGACAGCAATCCGCTGGCACCTGACATAGACTACGCCCTTGCCGGGCGCGAGCACGAGTTCGAGGCCGGCGTGGAGGCACTGGAAGCCTATGGCAAGGTGCACTGTGTGAGAGCAGAAGGCCCCCACCCTGCCGGCAACATCGGCACCATCGTGGCCGCCCAGGACCCCATCAACAAGGGAGAATGCGTGTGGTATGTGGGAGCACAGGATGTGGCGAACATAGGCCGGTGGATGCTGACCGGCGAATACCGCCCGGAGCGGGTGGTGAGCGTGGGCGGCCCGGCGGCGAAGGCGCCACACTACTACCGCATGACGGTGGGAGCCTGCCTGAAGCACGTCACCGAAGCACAGCTGATGGACGCCAACTATCCTTATTTAGACAATACCACCATTCCCACCCGCATCATCTCCGGCAGCGTGCTCAGCGGCACCGCCGTCGCGGCTGACGGCTACTTAGGAATGTATGACCAGCAGGTGAGCCTGATTGCCGAGGGCGACCAGTACGACTTCATGGGGTGGCTGATGCCGGGGTTGAAGAAATTCAGCTTCAGCAAGACCTTCCTCAGCGGTTTCTTGAACGGAAAGGTAAGGGTGGAAAACGGCAAGATGACCTGCGCCGGCATGAACCTTCCTCTTACCACGTTCCACTTTAACACGAACGTCCACGGTTCGGTGAGGCCGCTGATGTTTACGGGCGACATGGAGCGGGTATTCCCGTTCGACATCTACCCATTGCAGCTCATCAAAGCCTGCATCGTGGGCGACGTGGAGCTGCAGGAGAAGCTGGGCATCTACGAGGTCGAGCCGGAGGACTTCGCGCTGTGCGAGTTCATCGACCCCTCGAAGACAGAAATCCAGAGCGTCATCCGAGAAGCGCTGGAGAAACTCAGAAAGGAGGCTTTATGAACGGAAAACGTAAAACAGAAAACGGGAAACTGGATTGGTTAGCCAACTGGTTTGAGAAGATAGAGCCCAAGGGCAAGTGGGCCTGGCTGGAGAGCACCTACGATGCGTTCCACACCTTTGCCTTCACACCCAAGACGGTGACAAAGAGCGGGTCGCACGTGCGCGACGCGGTAGACAGCAAACGTTCTATCATCGTGGTAGTGATAGCGTTGCTGCCGGCATTGCTCTTCGGCATGTGGAACATCGGGCATCAGTGGGCAATAGGCAGCGGGCAGCTGGCAGTGGGTTGGCTATACGAATGGTGGTTCGGCTTTCTGCGTATGCTGCCGATGATAGTGGTGAGCTATGTAGTGGGCTTGGGGATAGAGTTTGCCTTTGCCCAGGTGCGCCACCACGAGGTCAACGAAGGCTTCTTAGCCACGGGGCTGCTGATACCGATGATCGTGCCTGTGACAACCCCGCTGTGGCAGCTGGCGCTGGCCGTGGCCTTTGCCGTCATCATCGGCAAGGAAGTCTTCGGCGGCAGCGGCATGAACTTCCTCAACCCCGCCCTTGTAGCGCGCGCGTTCCTCTTCTTCAGTTACCCCACCCATATGAGTGGCGACAAAGTGTGGGTGGCCGCCGACCTGTGGGGCAGCGACGCCATCGCCGGTGCCACGCCGATGGGCGAGTTGGCCGCCGGCATGCACCCCTCGGCTTCGGCCCTCGACATGCTGATAGGCACCATCCCCGGCTCCACCTGCGAGACCTCGGTCATCGCCATCGCCCTCGGCGCCCTGCTGCTGCTCTTCACGGGCATTGCCTCGTGGCGCATCATGCTCAGCGTCTTCCTCGGCGGCGGCCTGATGGGGCTGCTCTTCAACGCCATAGGCTACAACGAGTACATGCAGCTGCCGTTCTACTACCACTTCCTGATGGGCGGTTTCGCCTTCGGCGCCGTCTTTATGGCCACCGACCCCGTCACCGCTGCCCAGACCAACACCGGCAAGTGGATCTACGGCCTGCTGATAGGTGCCTTCGCGGTGCTGCTGCGCGTGTGCAACCCCGCCTACCCCGAGGGCATGATGCTCAGCATCCTCTTCATGAACTGCATGGCCCCGCTCATCGACCACTGCGTGGTGGCACAGAACATCAAGCGCCGCGCCAAACGCGCCGCTATAGGAAAGGAGGCTCACAATGGCTAAAAAGACTTTCAGCAACACCTATATATTCATCTATTCCGCCGCGCTCGTCGTAGTGGCGGCACTCATCCTCACCGTCGTCTCCGTAAGCCTCAAACCCGCGCAGGAGAAGAACCAGCGCGCCGAGACCAAGCAGATGATACTTAAAACCATAGGAGTAGAGGCTACGCGCAACAACGCCGACGAACTCTTTGCCGAACACGTTGCAGAGGCCGATGGCTACTACACCTTCGACGGCGGCATCATCCTGCCCATGAAAGGCACCGGCCTCTGGGGACCCATCTGGGGCTACCTGGCTCTCGACCAGACCAGCACGGTGGTGGGCGCCGTCTTCGACCACAAGGGCGAAACCCCGGGCCTTGGCGGTGAGATAGCCACTGACAAGTTCGCACAGCGCTTCATCGGCAAGAAGATGGATATCCAGGCTATTCACCTGAAAAAGAACGCCGACAAGAGCAACCCCTACGAGGTTGACGCCATCAGCGGCGGCACCATGACCAGCAACGGCGTCACCGCCATGCTGGCCAAAGCTTTCAACGACTATCAAAATCTGAATACTCAGAATACTCCGAGTGCTCCGATTAATCAGAGAGAGGAGGACGAACAATGAAGAACACAGACCTGATAAAACTCCCCTTCAGCAAGAACAATCCCATCCTGGTGCAGGTGCTGGGCGTATGCTCCTGCCTGGCTGTGACGGCACAGCTGAAGCCTGCCGTGGTGATGGCCATCAGCGTCACCGTGGTGGTGATGCTCTCCAACCTCATCATCTCACTGCTGCGCAACACCATCCCGCCGCGCATCCGCATCATCGTGCAGCTGGTGGTCGTCTCCACCCTCGTGGTGCTGGTCGACCAGGTGCTGAAAGCCTATATGTACGACGTCAGCAAGCAGCTCTCCGTCTTTGTGGGCCTCATCATCACCAACTGCATCGTCATGGGCCGCCTCGAGGCTTTCGCCATGGTGCAGAAGCCGTGGCCTTCGCTCCTCGACGGCATCGGCAACGGCCTTGGCTACAGCGTCATCCTCATCACGCTGGGCTTCGTGCGCGAGCTCTTCGGCAGCGGCACCCTCTGGGGCTACCCCGTCATGGAGAAGCTCGGCCTCTACAGCATCGGCTACGAGAACAACGGCCTAATGATCATGCCGCCCATGGCGCTGATCCTGGTGGGCCTCATCATCTGGTGGCACCGCAGCAAGAACAAAGACCTCTGCGAGCAATGAACACGCCCCAACACATACTCTGCCTTCTTCGATCCTTCTATGATCCTTCGGCGATCCTACGGTGGGGCCGGATGGTTTTATGTTTCTTTTTTAGTCGCTCATTTTTAAACTAAAACCATATTGAAATGAAGAAGAGTATTTTTATATGCACGATACTGTTAGTGTGTGTGATGCCGTCAAATGCACAAATTGATATATTGACAAAGTCCACAAATACAAAGCCTACGGATACAAACCCACGGTTACCAGTTGTTCAATATGACAGCACATACAATTATGATAAACAATACGACATAAGTTCCTACTATGGACTAAAAATCTATTGTGCAACACAGTGCAATACTATGCGATATGGAGACCAAGCAAATCACCCTGAATATTATAATTTAAGAGACAGGTATCTAACTATCATTCCCAATCCAGACACAAACAGTTCATACAGAATTGCACTTTATGATTCATTGAGTGGTTATAGTTACATATACCGATTCGCTCATTTTAATCAAGGATTCGAGGATAATTATCAATTGAATTACTATTTTGTCATGGTCGCATACTATGAGAAAATAAAAGAATTGTATGAAGGGAAAGATTTTATCTATGTAAGAGAAGACGATAATGGATTCTACGGAAGCACACCCTTTAATGGACTAAGATCACGTGAAACATTCACGCGTAATTCTGAAATAAAAAAAGAAACACTATGGCATTGTGACGGTATCGGAGTAGATCCATCCGACCTTAATGGTTTCGCGTATGCAAATGGCAAATACAATCGAGTTGTTTTGTATCTATCAAATGAAGAATATGGATCTTATTATTGTTATGCTTATTCCAATGATATGAATGATGGGAAAGCTGGGAATTATATATTAGGTAAATTCCAGACACCGGAAGCATATGCAAAAGCAAAGAGACAAAAAGCCGCTGCTGCACAGGCAAAGAAGAAAAAACAAGAAGAAGAAAGAGCGAAGATAAATGCAGAACGAGCAAAACAAGACAGAGAGAACCATGAACGTCTTGTGCGTTTATATGGTCAACAGAAAGCAGACATGATTGAACGTGGAGAGGTGGCAATTGGATTTACAAAGGCGATGTGCAAAGAAGCATGGGGCAGCCCATCATCAGTAAACACTACAGAAAACAAATACGGGAAGCATGAGCAATGGGTGTATGGCGGAGGCCGCTACCTCTATTTTGAGAATGGAGTTCTTACAACGATACAAAAATAGTAGAATAATCCTAAGCAATTTTTACAACGGCTGAAATGACCCATTACACCGCCATGCATAAATGAAAACAACGGAAATGAAAAGCACTAACGCATTAACACATTCACACATTATAGATTATGGACTACATTAACATATTTATCAAGTCGATTTTTGTCGACAACATGATTTTCGCCTTCTTCCTCGGCATGTGCTCGTACCTTGCCGTGAGCAAGACGGTGAAGACCTCGGCGGGCTTGGGCATAGCGGTCACCTTCGTGCTGCTCATCACCGTGCCCATCAACTACCTGCTCAACAAGTACTTCCTCGCCCCCGGCGCGCTGGCGTGGATCTCGCCCTCGCTGGCCGATGTGGACCTCAGTTTCTTGAGCCTCATCATGTTCATCGCCGTCATCGCGGCCATCGTGCAGATGGTGGAGATGATAGTGGAGAAGTTCAGCCCGAGCCTCTACAACTCGCTGGGCATCTTCCTGCCGCTGATAGCGGTGAACTGCGCCGTCATGTCCGGCTCGCTCTTCATGCAGGAGCGCGGCTACCAGAACATCGGCGAGGCCACGGTCTTCGCCCTCGGCAGCGGCATCGGCTGGTTCCTGGCCATCGTGGCCATCGCCGCCATCCGCGAGAAGCTTCGCTACAGCCACATCCCCCCTGCCCTCCGCGGCGTGGGCATCACCTTCATTATCACCGGCCTCATGGGCATGGCATTCATGTCGTTTATGGGATTTAAACTTTAGGCTCAAGGAGATAAGGAGATAAGAAGATAAGGAGATAAGGAGATATGAAGATAAGAAGATAAGAAGATAAGGAGATAAGGAGATATGAAGATAAGAAGATAAGAAGATAAGAAGATAAGAAGATAAGGAGATAAGGAGATAAGGGGATAAGAAGATAAGGAGATAAGAAGATAAGGAGATAAGAAGATAAGGAGATAAGAAGATAAGACAATACAGACTATGACAACAACACTTATAACAGCCATTGCAATCATTCTGGTGGTCATACTGCTGCTGGTGGCGCTGCTGCTGGTGCTGAGGGCCAAGTTGATGCCGCAGGGCAATGTGAAGATAACCATCAACGACGACAAAGAGATGACGGTGCCGACGGGCGGCACCCTTATTTCGACGCTTGGCGAGCAGGGCGTGCACCTGCCGTCGGCCTGCGGCGGCAAAGGGAGCTGCGGGCAGTGCAAATGCCGTGTGGTGAAGGGCGGGGGCAGCATACTGCCCACCGAGGTGCCGCATTTCAGCCGCAAGCAGGTGCAGGAAGGGTGGCGATTGGGGTGCCAGGTGAAGGTGAAGGAAGACCTCGCGCTGCGGTTGCCAGAGAGTATCCTCAGCATCAAGGAATACGAGTGCACCGTGGTGAGCAACAAGAATGTGGCGACCTTCATCAAAGAGTTCAAGGTGCAGCTGCCGAAGGGCGAGCACATGGACTTTGTGCCGGGGAGCTACGCGCAGATACGCATTCCGAAGTTTGAGATCAGATACAGCGACTTCGACCGCACGCTTATCGGCGAGGAATATCTGCCGGCGTGGGAGAAGTTCAAGATGTTTGATTTGAGATGCGTCAACACGGAGCCTACGGTGCGAGCCTACTCGATGGCCAACTATCCGGCGGAGGGCGATGTGTTTATGCTGACGGTGAGGATTGCGACACCGCCCTTCACTGCCGACCGCAGCGGGTTCCAGAATGTCAACCCAGGCATTGCGTCGAGCTATATCTTCTCGCTGAAGCCTGGCGACAAGGTGACGATGAGCGGTCCATACGGCGAGTTCAGGGTGAAAGAAGGCGGCAAGGGAGAGATGATATGGGTTGGCGGCGGCGCCGGCATGGCACCGCTGAGGGCACAGATCATGCACCTGACGAGGACGCTGCAGACGCGCGACAGGAAGATGAGTTTCTTCTATGGTGCGCGGGCATTGAACGAGGTGTTTTACTTGGAGGATTTTCTGCAGTTGGAGCGTGATTTCGACAATTTCAAGTTCCACTTGGCGCTTGACCGTCCCGACCCTGCGGCGGATGCGCAGGGGGTGCGCTACACGGCTGGTTTTGTGCACAATGTGATGTACGACACTTACCTGAAAGATCACCCTGCGCCGGAGGATATTGAGTACTATATGTGCGGACCGGGGCCGATGAGCCAGGCTGTGGTGAAGTTGCTGGACAGCTTGGGGGTGGCTCCGGAGAATATAGCGTTTGATGATTTTGGAGGGTGAGAAGGTGGAGGATAAGCCTATGGTGTGCCTTGGATATGCTTAGGATATGCTTAGGATACGCTTAGGATATGCTTAGGATATGCTTAGGATATGCTTAGGATATGCTTAGGATATGCTTAGGATGAGCTTAGGAAGAGCCTTGGGTGCGGGGTGAGGAATGGGTGAGGTCAAGGTGGAGAGAATAAAAAGAACAATAAATAAAACAATAAAGGATATGGATTTACCGAAAGTACATTCGATTACGAAAAAGATCATGGTGGCGCTGGTGGGCGGTTTTTTGCTGCTGTTCCTGCTGTTCCACATGACGGCCAACCTGTTTATTTTGCGTCATGACGGCGGGGCGTGGTATTCGGCGTTCTGCCATTTCATGGGGACGAACTGGGTGGTGAAGGTGTTTGAGGTGGTGCTGATTGGAGCGATAGTGCTACATGTGATGCTGACGCTGTGGCTGGTGGTGACGAACCGGCTGGCGCGGCCGGTGCGCTATCATGAGGCACAGAAGAGCAAGACGCACACGACGTCGAAGCTGATGATGTGGACGGGCATACTGATCTTCGTGTGCCTGATTATGCATTTCTACGACTTCTACTTTGTGAAGATGGGTTGGGTGAAGGGTGAGTATATGGTGAAGACGGAGAAGCTGCAGAGCGAGGAGGTGCTGGGGCTGGTACAGTTTGCGCAACAGACGGGGATGAGCCCCGAGGAGTTGGTGGACAACATGGAAGCCGAGGCGATGATGTACAGCGAGGAGGACGGTGAGGAAGAAGAGGTGGCGGAGTATATTGGCAGAATGCGCGACCAGCTGGCGGTGATAGATATCGTGAGGCGTGCGCAGGAAGAGGGGAACATCAGCGAGGACGGATTGTGGATCAAGCACTTGACCTACGACGAGCGGCAGACGTTGAGGAAGGTGATACCGGAGAGCAAGCCGGAGCCTGACTTCTACTATATGGCGAGGGAGAAGTTCACGCACTGGCATATTGTGCTGGGGTACCTGTTCTTCTTCTTTGTCATCTTCATGCATCTGCGTCATGCCTTCCCGTCGGCCTTCCAGACGCTGGGGCTGAACAACTACAAGTACAACAATGCCATCGAGGTGCTGGGACGCATCTACACGTGGTTTGTGGTGCTCGGCTTTGCCGCGGTGCCGGTGCTGGTCTTTCTTGGTCTTTAAAAGACCAAACAATAATAGTCCATCCCGAAATACTATATTTTTATGATATTAGACTCCAAGATACCCGAAGGGCCCCTCAGCGAGAAGTGGACCCGCTACAAAGCCAGCCAGAAGCTGGTGAACCCCGCCAACAAGCGGAAACTTGACATCATCGTCGTCGGTACCGGCTTGGCCGGTGCCTCGGCGGCCGCCTCGCTCGGCGCGCTGGGCTTCCATGTGGATATCTTCTGCATCCAGGACTCGCCGCGCCGCGCCCACTCCATCGCCGCCCAGGGCGGCATCAACGCCGCCAAGAACTA
>DFLB01000030.1:36873-56786 GCA_002373995.1 Bacteroidales bacterium UBA3630
CGCGCCCGCGAGGCCAACGTCTACCGCCTGGCCGAGGTCAGCGGTTCGATTATCGATCAGTGCGTGGCGCAGGGTGTGCCCTTCGCGCGCGACTACAGCGGCCTGCTGGACAACCGCTCGTTCGGCGGCGCACAGGTCTCCAGAACCTTCTACGCCCGCGGACAGACGGGCCAGCAGCTGCTGCTCGGTGCCTACGGCGCCCTGAGCCGCGAGATCGCCCGCGGCACCGTCGTCCTGCACGAGCGCCACGAGATGATGGACCTCGTGGTGGTTCCCGACAAGGACGGCAAGCCCCGCGCCCGCGGCATCATCGTCCGCAACCTGGTCACCGGCGAGCTGGAGCGCTACGCCGCCCATGCCGTGGTGCTGGCCACGGGTGGCTACGGCAACATCTACTACCTCTCCACCAACGCCATGAACAGCAACGGTTCGGCGGCCTGGGTGTGCCATCGCCGCGGCGCCGCCTTCGCCAACCCCTGCTACGTGCAGATCCACCCCACCTGCATCCCCGTCCACGGCGACTACCAGTCGAAGCTCACGCTGATGAGCGAGAGCCTGCGCAACGACGGCCGCATCTGGGTACCCAAGAAGAAAGAGGACGCCGAGGCCATCCGCCGTGGCGAGAAGGGCCCGCTCGACATCGCCGAGGAGGATCGCGACTACTACCTCGAGCGCCGCTACCCGGCCTTCGGCAACCTGGTGCCGCGCGACGTGGCCAGCCGCGCCGCCAAGGAGCGCTGCGATGCCGGCTACGGCGTCGGCCCCACCGGCCTGGCCGTCTACCTCGACTTCGCCGACGCCATCAAGCGCCTCGGCCGCGACGTGGTGGAGCAGAAGTACGGCAACCTCTTCCAGATGTACTATAAGATTGTCGACGCCGACCCCTACAAGGTGCCGATGATGATCTACCCCGCCATCCACTACACGATGGGCGGCCTCTGGGTCGACTACGAGTTGCAGACCACCATCCCCGGCCTCTTCGCCGCCGGCGAGGCCAACTTCAGCGACCACGGCGCCAACCGCCTCGGCGCCAGCGCCCTCATGCAGGGCCTGGCCGACGGCTACTTCGTGCTGCCCTACACGCTGCAGAACTACCTGGCCGACCAGATCTATGTGGGCAAGATCAAGGCCGAAGGCCCCGAGTTCGACGAGGCCGAGGCCAATGTCCGCGCCCGCCTGGATGACCTCATGGCCATCAGCAACTCCGACCAGTCCGACCAGCACTCTGTGGACCACTACCACAAGGCCCTGGGCCGCGTGATGTGGGAGTACTGCGGCATGGCCCGCAGCAAGGAGAGCCTGGCCACCGCCAAGGAGAAGATCGCCGAGCTGGAGGCCGAGTTCTACCAGCATGTCTTCATCCCCGGCCGTGCCGCCGAGATGAACCCCGAGCTGGAGAAAGCCTACCGCCTGGAGGACTACTTCGAGCTGGCACGCCTCATCGTCGACGACGCCACCCAGCGCGAAGAGAGCTGCGGCGGCCATTTCCGCGTCGAGCACCAGACCGAGGACGGCGAGACCCTCCGCGACGACGAGCACTTCATGTTCGTCGCCGCCTGGGAGTACCAGGGACACGACAAGCCCGAGGTGATGTACAAAGAACCCCTCGACTACGAGTACATACAGATTGTGAAACGTAATTATAAATAAGCCATGCACTTCACACTCCATATCTGGCGCCAGGAGAACGCCCGCGCCAAAGGGCACTTCGAGACCTACGAGATCGACAACATCAGCGCCGACTGCTCGTTCCTCGAGATGCTCGACCAGCTCAACGAGAAGCTGGTCAACGACCATATCACACACCCCGTCTGCTTCGACAACGACTGTCGCGAGGGCATCTGCGGCATGTGTGGCCTCTACATCAACGGCCGTCCGCACGGCAACGACGACGGCGTGACCACCTGCCAGCTGCATATGCGCCACTTCCACGACGGCGACGAGATCTGGGTGGAGCCCTGGCGCGCCAAGGCCTTCCCGGTGATCCGCGACCTGGTGGTGGACCGCACCGCCTTCGACAAGATCATCCAGGCCGGCGGCTACATCAGCGCCACCACCGGCGGCGTGCCCGACGCCAACAACATCCTCGTGCCCAAGCACAAGGCCGACCAGGCTATGGATGCCGCCGCCTGCATCGGCTGTGGCGCTTGCGTGGCGGCCTGCAAGAACGCCTCGGCCATGCTCTTTGTGGGCGCCAAGGTGAGCCACCTCGCCCTGCTGCCCCAAGGCCAGCCCGAGGCTTTGGACCGCGTCAAGAAGATGGTCTGCAAGATGGACGAGCTGGGCTTCGGCTCCTGCACCAACACCTACGCTTGCGAGGCCGAGTGTCCCAAGCAGATCAAGCGCCAGAACATCGCCCGCCTCAATCGTCAGTGGATCGGTCAGATGTTCGGTCGCGACCGCAACAACTAACCGCCACTTGGCGTTGTCCGGTCGTGACCGAGACGTCCTGACACCCCAAACAATACAAGGGCATACCCATGATGGTATGCCCTTGTACTTTTATGCCTGTTGTCCACCTGCCGCCACACCGCCCGCAGACCGCCGTTCGTCCGACATTTATCGGACCACCTTCGGACCATCCTCGGACCACCCTCGGACCATCCCCGGACCGAGAGCTATTAAACAACTATTCTTCAAGCAATTACATGCACACAACAACGCACCTCGTCATATTCGGACACAAGATGCTGATAATCTGCACCATACAGCAACCTCACGATTTATCACTCTGCAACAATTAATTCCGCCCAAGGGAACCCGTCTTTTGAGCAAAATGCCTCTTGCAAGAATAGTAACACCGCCCCCCAACAGGTGTGTGCACAGAGCCGCAATCGCACGCGAGACAGCATTAAGCACTACAGATCAGCACCTTACTCCACGAACTGCAAACCGTGCCACTCGCCCCCTACAGCACACACTCACCATCAATGGTGACATTTCCATGTCGGAAAAAGTTCGTACTTTTGCAAAATGAAATTTAAAACTCAAACATAACAATAAGAACCATCAGTATTATGGAACACCACCACAATCACGACCACCACGGTCACCACCATCACCACCACGCGCACGCGATAGAGAAGCTGTCTACCATCTATATCGTCGCCGTGGCGCTCAACCTGTCCTTCGTCATCGTCGAGGCCGTCGCGGGCTTCGTAGGCAACAGCCTCGGCCTGCTCTCCGACGCCGGCCACAACCTCAGCGACGTCTTCTCGCTCCTGCTGGCTATGGTGGCCCTCAAGCTGGCCTCCAGCCACGCCACCAAGCGCTTCACCTACGGCCATCGCAAAGCCTCGGTCCTCATCTCGCTGCTCAACGCCATCATCCTGCTGGTCGCCGTGGGCGCCATCATGGTGGAAAGCGTGCGCAAATTCATGCATCCCGCTGAGGTCAACGGCACCCTCATCATCTGGACCGCCGCCGTGGGCATCGTCATCAACGGCCTCACCGCCTGGGCCCTCAGCCGCCAGCAACAGCACGACATCAACACCCGCGGCGCCTTCCTGCACATGCTGGCCGACACGCTGGTCTCCGTCGGTGTCGTCGTCTCTGGCATCGTCATCAAATACACCGGCTGGTGGGTCGTTGACCCCATCATCGGCATGGTGATCGCAATCGTCATATTGGCAAGCACCTGGAGCCTCCTGGCCGAGAGTCTGCGCATGAGCACCGACGCCGTGCCGGAAGGCTTCGATGTGGACGAGGTAAAGCAGAAGATAGAAGGGACAGAGGGCGTTTTGAACGTGCACCATCTGCACATCTGGCCCATCTCGACCACCGAGACGGCCCTCACCTGCCACATCGTCATCCCTTCGTCCGACCGGCTCGAGGAGGTCACCGAACGTGTGAAGCACCTGCTCGACGACCTCGGCATCCACCACAGCACACTGGAACTGGAGACCAGCAGCAGCCACTGTCATGACCACGACTGCTGCAGATGACATCGAAATAGGTAATGAGTATGCAAGAGGGCGGATAATTCCGCCCTCTGTTGTCTATTGGCCAATGGCGGCCACCATCTTGTCCCAGCCGTACTTCTGCTTCTCCTGGCGCACCCCTTCGCTGAGGCGTTCTTCCCAGCCCTCGGCGAAATAGCGCACCAGAGCGTCGGCGATGGCCTGACCCTCGGGCTCGACCACGAAGCCAGCTTTGCCGTCGGGCACAATCTCCGGCAGGCCGCCCACGCGGGTCACCACCATAGGTTTCTCGTAGTGATATGCAATCTGGCTCACGCCGCTCTGCGTGGCGCTCCGGTAAGGTTGTGCCACCACGTCGGCAGCGCTGAAGTATAGCCCCACCTCATGGTCTGGAATGAAGTCCGTCTTCAGCACCACGCGGTCGCCTATATGCAGCCGTTCAATCTGGTCCAGGTACGGCTTGGGGTCGCCATAGAACTCACCCGCAACCACCAGGCTCACGCCGAGCTCCCTGAGCCTCGGGTCAGCCATAGCGTCAAGCAGCAGGTCGAGTCCCTTGTAGTCGCGTATGAAACCGAAAAACAGCGCATAACGACGCATCGGATCCAGCCCCAGCCGCCGACAAGCCTCGTCGCGACCGATGGCCGCCCCGTAGTGGTCGTAGAGCGGATGCGGCGAATAGCGCCGCGCAAGCTTGTGTTTGGGGTCGAAAAGATCCAACTCCTCCAGCACCGACCGGCTGAGGGTCACAAAAGCATCATTCGAGTGGACAAAATAGCGGGCAAAAAGCCGGTCGCCCGGCCGATGCTCATGGGGTATCAGGTTGTGCAGCACAGCCACCCTACGGGTGCCCCGGCCTTTGGCAATCCTCAACACCGTGCCAAAGCAGGGAGCCATGAAGGGCAGCCAGAAAGCGCTCACAATCAGGTCCGCCCCCCGACGCCGCAGCCAGCACCCCGTACGCACCCAACTCAGCGGGTTCACCGAACTCATCATGCGACGGATGCTCAACCCCTCCGGCGCAGGGTCGGGCGAATACTGCGTCTTGCCCGGGAAGAGGAACTTCGGATACTGGAGCGTGAAGGTGACCATCTCCACCTCGTGCCCCTCCTGCTGATACTGGCGCGCCAAGCGCTCGCCGAAAGCCGCAATGCCGCCGCGGTAGGGCCATGCCGGCCCCAAGATGATGACTCTCATGCTATTCTATATTATAACCAACGCCCCTCTAACGTCCCGCGACAGAAAATATTGCCCCAAACCTCAAAAAAAAACATCACTCTCCCCCACCTCATCATAGCTTCATCCTAAGCTCTTGGTCCGAGGATGGTCCGAGGATGGTCCGTTAATGATCCGTATCTCCTCGCACAAAAAACGGACGGTCGCCTGCCGACAACCGTCCGTCCTCCAGTACCCCGGGAGGGACTTGAACCCTCACGCCCTTGCGAGCAGCAGATTTTGAGTCTACCGTGTCTACCATTCCACCACCAGGGCATCTCTGAAATCGGGTGCAAAATTACTAACTTTTTCCGACTTGACAAAAAAAAGTTTTGCCAGTCGTATATTTTTTTGTATCTTTGCACTCAAAATCAACGGCTAAGAACAAGACACAAATTAATATAAGACACCTTAAATCAACACACTAATGAGCGACAAACGTTCGGACAAAGTCTTCATTTTTGCCGGCCGCGCCACAGAAGATCTGGCACGCCGCGTGGCGGAAATCTATGGCATTCCGCTGGGCAACTCCACCGTTTTTCAGTACGCCGACGGCGAATTCCAGCCCTCCTACGAGGAAACCATCCGCGGCGGCATAGTGTTCATCATACAGAGCACCATCCCGCCCACCGACAACCTCTTTGAACTGCTGATGATGATCGACGCCGCCAAACGCGCCTCCGCCCAAAAAATTGTCGCCGTCATCCCCTACTACGGCTTCGCACGTCAAGACCGCAAGGACAAACCACACGTGCCCATCGCCTCCAAACTCATCGCCGACATGCTCAGCGTGGCGGGCGTAGACCGCGTCATCACCATGGACCTGCACGCCGACCAAATTCAGGGCTTCTTCAACATCCCCGTCGACCACCTCTACGGCTCCTCGCTCTTCATGCCCTATATCCGCGAAAAATTCGACATCGAAGAAGTCATGTTCGCCAGCCCCGACATGGGCGGCAGCAAGCGCGCCGGCATCTATGCCAAAACGCTGAACAACAGCTTCGTCATCTGCTATAAGCACCGCAACAAACCCAACGAAATCGGCGAAATGCGACTCATTGGCGACGTCGAAGGCAAACACGTCATCCTGCTCGACGACATCATCGACACCGGCAGCACCATCTGCAAAGCCGCAGGCATCATCAAACAAAGCGGCGCCAAAAGCGTCCGCGCCATGATCACACACCCCGTGCTCAGCGGACAAGCCATCGAAAAAGTCGAAGCATCCGAACTCGAAGAACTCGTCGTGACAGACACCATTCCGCTGAAGCGCCCGAGCGACAAAATCCACGTCCTCAGCTGCGACTGGCTCCTGGCCGAGGCCATCCGCCGTGTGGTCAACTACGAAAGCCTCGACAACCTCTACGAAACCACACTCCACCACAAGGGCGTCATCAAAAAAATGAACGGATAAAACCCCTTCTATAGCCATTACAAGAACTATAGAAACCAAAAAATATTATTTAACAAATCAAAAAAAATCAAACAATGAGAGTAGTATCAATGAGCGGTTCTCTCCGCGAGAACGTAGGGAAAAAAGATGCTAAAGCTCTGCGTCGCGACGCCAAGGTTCCTTGCGTCATGTACGGCAAAGGCGAGCAAATTCTGTTCAGCGTCGACCAGACTGCCTTCCAGCGCATTCTGTTCAACCCCGAACCCTGCTTCCAGAAAATCACCATCAACGGCGTCGACCACATGGCCATGCTGAAAGACATCGACTTCCACCCCGTGACCGAGATCGTCTACCACGCCGACTTCTACGAGCTGACCGACGACAAACCCGTCGTCATGTCCATCCCCGTCCACACCACCGGCACCTCCAAGGGTGTCATGAAGGGCGGCAAGCTGGCTTACAAGCAGAAACGCCTCAACTGCAAGGCCATTCCTGCCAACATGCCCAGCGAAGTGCTCATCGACATCACCAACCTCGATGTCAACCAGCGCGTCCGCGTGCAGGACATCGCCACCGACAACTACTGCATCCTCAACCCGAAGAGCAGTGAGGTGGTCAACGTCCTCAGCACCCGCGCCAGCGCCACCGCCGGCGACGGCGAAGAGGCCGCTGCCGAGTAAGTGCAAAATTCTTACCAACAGTAAAGAAACAGGCGACTCCTTTGAGCCGCCTGTTTCTCATTTTACGTGATGCACCATATCTACCTCTTTGTAATTCACACACTCCCAGTCGGTGGGGGTAAAGTCGCTGGTGTCGTCCTTATATGTGGGGTCGGGCATGTACCACCACAGGCCCTCGAAGTATTCGCGCAGGCGCTTGTCCCTGAACACATGGCCACGGTGGGCGTAGGGCAGGTTGCGGACGACGCGTTGGCGGAAGGCCGGGTCGGCGGGTACCTCCTGCATTCCCTCGTAGGGGCCCCAGTTGATTCGCGCGGTGCGGTCGTAGGTGCCGCCCGTGATGCACTGCTGGTCTACGTAGTAGCCGTCGACTCCCACGGCGCGGATGCAGAGTTCGGCCTGCGGTGCGAAGTCGGTGGTGTGGAGTGTGATGGCGCCGTTGCGGAGGCTCACTTCCGTGGGATTTCCGTAGGTGGACGAACGGCGCAGCTTGCCCATGCCCTCGCTGACGGCAAAGGGGGTGCCGGCAAACGCGCTGTCGAAGACGTAGAAGTGCTTGGCCGTGCTGTCGGCGCGGATGGTGAGGGTGAAGTCGCCAATCTTGCCTCCGGCCCAGCGGGCGGCGGGCGTCAGCTTGTATTCGACGATGAACGGGCTGCCCACGTTGGTCGACATGCGGTAAACATAGGTATGGCGCACGCGGTTGATGCCCGGCTGGAAGTCGGCGTCGAAGTAGTAGACGTAGGCGAAACGGATGCCGGCATCGTAGTCTATTGGGTCGTTGTAACCGGACTTCGGGTCGGCGTTGGCGGTGTCGTAGAGCCAGTTGTTGTCCCACATGTAGTAGCGTTTCAGGTCTTTGACCTTCGTCAGCGGCAGCGTGTCGGCCACGCATACGGCGTTGCTGTACTCCAGCTGCCGGCCATTCATCTCGACGGTGAAGAGGCTGATGCTGGGGTGGCGGCCGTCGGGGTGGAACTTATGGTCGTAGTTGTACGGCGGGTCGGCCTCGAACCCCATCGTGACGCGCTTGGCGCCGCCGGGGTTCCAGAACTCGTACTGCACATCCACGCGGGCCATCCCGTTGTCCATCAGGCTGATGGTCAGCACCTCGCGCCGTACGCTGATGTCCGTCTCCTGCAGGGGGACGAGCTGGTTGCCTTTGGTGTAGTAGACGCCGTCGTTGGCCGCGGCGGGTAGCGACGCAACCATGCAGAGCATGGCCAGAATACATAGTCTCAGTGTTTTCATTCCATACCTAAAAGACAGTGCAAAGATACATAAAAATCCTCGTTTTAGTCACAGGCACATGAAAAAAATATTAAAACACGAATTATCATGAATTTACCATTAATAATTGATGGATAATTCGTGGACATTCGTGTTTTTTCCAGAGGAAAGATACGAAAAAAAACTATTCTGTGTATTCGAAGTTTTTTGTATATTTGCAGTTTATAGTTGGATTTGGTTTTATGAAGAAGTTGCTGATACTCTTTTTTTAACTAGTTGCCTCGGTCTACTTAACTGCTTAAAAATGGAAACAATCAAGAAAATCTACAAGATAGGCCTCGGTCCCAGCAGCAGCCACACCATGGGACCCCACCGTGCGGCCACGATGTTCGCCGCCCGTACCAAGAACACCGCCACGCGCTACCGCGTCACCCTCTACGGCTCCCTCGCCGCCACGGGCCGTGGGCATCACACCGATATGGCCATCACCCGGGGCCTGGCTCCCAAGGAGGTGGAAATCCTTTGGCGGGCCGACATCGTCAAGCCTTTCCACACCAACGGCATGCTCTTCGAGGCACTGGATGCCGACGGCGGGGTTGTCGACCAATGGCTGGTCTACAGCATCGGCGGCGGCTACCTGGCTACCGAGGAGGGCGAGGTGCCGCTGGGCATCACGCCCGAGGGTGAGGTCTACCCGCACAACACCATGCGGGACATCATGGAGCATATCGACCGTGAGGGGCTTTCGTTTTGGGAATATGTGGAGCAATGCGAGGACGGCACGCTGTGGATGTACCTCGAGGAGATGTGGCAGCAGATGCAGCAGACCATCGAGGAGGGCCTCCAGGACGACCGCGTCATCGCCGGTGGCTTGCACCTGCGCTCCAAGGCCCACCAGTACTTTGTCCGCGCCAGCGGCTTCAAACCCTCGCTGCAGAGCCGTGCCCTCGTCATCGCCTACGCCCTGGCCACCAGCGAGCAGAACGCCTGCGGCGCCAAAATTGTCACCGCCCCCACCTGCGGCTCCAGCGGTGTGCTGCCGGCAGTGCTCTACCACTTGAAGAAGAACCACGGCTTCAGCGACCGCGAGATACTGCGTGCCATGGCCACGGCGGGCCTCTTCGCCAACGTCATCAAGACCAACGCCACCATCAGCGGCGCCGAAGCGGGCTGCCAGGCCGAGGTGGGCAGCGCCTGCGTCATGGCAGCCGTGGCCAGCAACCAGCTCTTCGGCGGCAGCCCCAAACAGATAGAGTACGCCGCCGAGATGGCCATGGAGCACAACCTGGGCCTCACGTGCGACCCGCTGTGCGGCCTCGTGCAGATACCCTGCATCGAGCGCAACGCCATGGCCGCCCTCCGCGCTCTCGATATCAACATCTACGCCATGATGAGCGACGGCCGCCACATCATCAGCTTTGACAAGGTGGTCCGCACCATGAAGCTCACCGGCCACGACCTCCCCAGCCTCTACAAAGAGACCTCCCTTGGCGGCCTGGCGCTGGACGACTGATGCCCTTCGGAGAGCCTTTAGGTTTTACTCCCCGTTTACTCAACCTTTCAAAAAGTGAGAGCAGAGTGAACTTGTTTGCTCTGCCGAACCGAAGAGAGGAGCGCGAAGCGAAAGTTTATTCAAACTTTTCCTCGGTCTATGATAAGTCTAAGAATGTGCTGATGTTTGTGTGGCGTAGCTATTACTCAACCAGAGCCTCCCGCAGCACCGCTTTCAGCCGCGGACAGTCCTCTATCTGCTCCACGAAAAGGACATGCGGGACGCCTACCATCTCCAGCGTCCCCTGCGGAGTGTCGAAAGATATGGTCATTGTCCCGCCAGACGCCAGCGCGTTCATCACCACGTATGGCGGCAACATCATCCGCTTGACGCCAGCATCGGGCGTGTCGACAAACACATCGCTCTCCGTCAGCCGTTGAAACACGTTCCCTTCGCTGTCGGTGAACGACACCTGAAGGTTGTCGACAACGGTGTCTGTGTAGTTGTACACAATCAAAAGCGCTGTCGAAAGCTCGTTGCCATCCTCCTTGCTGAGCATCAGATTCGCGAAACGTTCTGGTGCCTGCCACGAAAGACCAATGAATGAGGTGTACATCAGATCAAAATGCTCTCGGCTGGAGGTGTACCACGCCGCATCCGCCACCAGGTAGCCCAAGATATTGCATTCGCAATCGAGATTAAACAGCCAGGGATTATTATATATCTTCCCGTAGATGTTGCGTGCCGTGGCCCGCATCATCAAGGGGAACACCAGCGAGGAGTCGTGCACGATAGCATCGCTGATAGTGGTCTGCACTTGGCACAGCTTTTCGCACAAGAGCCCAGAGTTCTCTGTGCTGTCATCCACCAACCGATACAGGGTATCTATCTGATCGAGTATAGCCTGCCGCTGCGGTTCATTGATCTCATAGTCCGCCGCCCACTCGCGCAGGAAGTCCGGCCAGCGAGTATTGGCATTATCATCTTGTGTGGTTTTCTGTGATAAGCCGCAGGACGCCAGAGTTATAATGCACAGCGTAATAAGTAGAAGTCTTTTCATGTGTACAATATTGATTGTTATCCGCTTATAAGTTAAAGTCCATCATTTTGCATCCAATCACTAGGCCACGGATATTGATATTTATCCCATAGTATCTCACAATAGTGTTTCGCACTCTTTTTATCTGAGAAATCAATATTTTTAGACAATAGTACATTATTGCCATTCTTTAAATCGACCTCTCGTCTATAGACAACCGTATAAGCATGATCCACATAATGTTTTTTTACCCCTAAATTCAGTGACTCATACTCAAAACCACCCCAACTATTTTCCACGCTTCTGCCATTTACTGCAAGGTCCAATTTATCGGACATGAAATCCAAAAAGGATTTTTCGTCAGTTGCCCTATAATAATCAAGATTTACAACCTCTCTCATTGCCCGTAATGCATACTTTCTAAATTCATCTTCTTTTTTTGTTTCATACCTGTTTCGGCTTAAATCAAGTCCCACTTGATATAACAACTCTTTTTTTGTGTCAGCCTTGCCAAATAGTAGGCCACAAATGGCTAAAATGACAAGCATTAAAACAAACCCGGCCATATTATTTAATTATTCTTAACTCATTTGGAGGTATTGCATTATTTTATTAGGGTAGTGTATCACATTGTACTATATTTTACAAATATCTGCTGATTGTGTATATTGCGCTCTCCAAATCATCAACTTTACTCTCCAAATCATTTACGTTATCTTGTAATTCGTAAATTTCGTATTCAGCATCTTCTAGCCGATTGCTTGTTATGATAATCGTAATAGCCAATATAATACAAGCCAACAAAGCGACTATTGTAATGTACGGAGACCATTCTTTAATTTTTTCAATAACTATTTTCATATTTTTATTGTTTTTAGTAATGCCTTTTCATTGGCCAATCGTCATCAAACACTCTTGATGTATTATAGTCATCTAAAAAACTATTGGTTCTGTCAAGGTCTTGTTGGATATTTGACTGATTATTCCATATTCGTTGTTGTCCATTGTATAAATCATTTATCTGCTGACTATGTTGATTTAGAATATCAAGTAATGTAAACTCTTTGTCATCTGCTTTGAAGAATGGTTTTGATGCATAATTTGATATAGTGTTCTCTGCCTGCTTAAGTTTGTGATTGGTGGAAACACAAACAAAGGAAAGAGCAATGCATCCTGCAAGAGAAACAATTGAAATATATGGACTTGCAGTACTTATCCAATTTACATTTTTCTTCATATAATTATCTATTTTATTACTCCAATTAATGCTAAAAAGCAAATAATACCAAAGAAAATTAGCAAACAGCCACACCCTTCATTTTCTTCAAAGAAGTCTTTGATCCCGTCTTTATGGTTTTTGAATAATTGCACAATAAGCCATATTACAAAGATTGCTGCTGCAAGAATTAACAATCCGAGTAAGCCAGAGCCAAACGATGTGTCATCAGACCTTGTATCACGATAATCGTCATACACTTCATCCATTGCCCATTGTTGGGCGCGGAGTCTGTTAATGGTAATTAATAAAGAGCCTATGGCGAGTGCTAACTTTTTCTTCATTTCTTGTTATCTTGATTGGGGAAAACAACATTTTCCCAGTTAAAGCTGTTACAATTTGTTGCATCTGTCCGCCCATACACTATTCCTCCCTTTTCTTTGCAATAAAATTGTCCGTTTTCTAAATCGGTACGATTCTCTTTCTTGGAACAACCTGCACACATTTTGAATAAACCAGGGTATTTACTATCGTCTTTCTTCATGTTGTTTTTATTTGTGTTTTATAATCATTCATCACTACCATCAACCGCGGGCATTTTTTGATTGGTTAATCTATAACAATAAGAAAAGGCATGAGGTTATGTGCTCATGTCCGTTTACTTGTAGGTATCGCCAAACACCTTTGCTGGAACGAATCGCTGGGGAACATATCTCACGCCTGAAGGTATGCTTTCATCCGCAGGCAGGGTGCCTGCGTACCATGCATACGCGTCAAGCGAAAACATAAAATGCTCATCCTCCAGCTTTAAATTTGGCGAATTTACAAGTAAGGACTTTGTCGCAATGCTTTTCTTGCTTACAACTTTCGCTCTCGAAAGTCGGTGCAAAGATACAAACATTTCCCGATATGGCAAAATAAAAATGCTGCCGCCGCGCGGAAATCTCTTCCGCGCGGCGGCAATGTCTGTGTGTCGCTCTTGTGATTAGGCTATTTTGCCGTATTCCAGTTCGTGGCGAAGGTGGTTCTATTCTGTTTTTTTCGCCTGTAAAGAAACAATTTTTACTCTGTTTTGCAGAATTATTTTGCTGAAACCAAGAAAAGTTGTATTTTTGCAGTCGATAAAAGTGCATATATAAACAAAAATATCGAATGGGAATATATGATAAATAGGGATTTTCTGCTGAAAGAGTTGATGATACGACGGAGAAATAATATGATAAAAGTGGTCACTGGAATGAGGCGTTGCGGGAAGTCGTATCTATTATTCAACCTGTTTGCTGATGCGCTGCGGGAAGAGGGCGTCAGGGAAGACCATATCATCAAAGTCAACCTGGAAGATCGTCGTCGAAAGGCACTTCGAGACCCTGACAATCTATTGCAGTACATCGACAGTCAGTTGGTGGACAACGATATGTATTATATTTTGCTTGATGAAGTACAGTATGTAAAGGAGTTTGAGGATGTGTTGAACAGTTATCTTCATGTGCCCAATGCAGACGTGTATGTTACTGGCTCAAATGCAAAGTTTTTGTCGAAGGATGTAATTACGGAGTTTCGAGGACGTGGTGATGAGGTTCGTATACACCCTCTGTCATTTGCGGAATTCCTCAATGTACCGCAAAAAAAAGAAATGCCCAGAGAAGAGCAGGTGCTTGAATATATCACATACGGCGGGCTGCCTCAAGTCGCTTTGATGGAAAGTAAGGTCGAAAAAAAACGATTTCTAAATGCACTATTTACACATACATATCTAAAGGACATCAAAGATCGATACAACATCAGCCTTGACAATGATTTGGAGGAGCTGGTGGACATCCTTGCTTCGACAATAGGTGGATTGACAAATCCAAGAAAACTTGCAAATACATTCCGAAGCGTCAAGGGCAGTGGAATAACCCAGGATACCATAAAGAAATACGTTGACTACCTGCAGGATGCCTTTCTGATTGAGAAGTCTCTTCGCTATGACATCAAGGGAAAGCGTTATATAGATACACCGGCAAAATATTATTTCGACGATCTTGGCTTGCGGAACGCCCGACTAAACTTCCGGCAAATGGAAGAGACCCATTTAATGGAAAATCTTATTTACAATGAATTGCGACGTAGGGGTATGGCCGTGGATGTCGGTGAGGTGACAGAATCAATTGCCAAGAAAGATGGCGGCAGTGAACGACACCGTTTGGAAGTCGATTTCGTATGTAATCAGGGATTCCACCGCTATTATATTCAGTCGGCATATCGTATTGACGATGATGAGAAAAGAGAGCAGGAGTTGCACTCACTCCGAAAAATCAATGATAGTTTCCGTAAGGTTGTCATTGTGTGGGGTTCTACACCTCGATACCAAAACGATGACGGAATATTGTTTGTCAGTCTTTACGATTTCCTGACAAATCCAGATGTATTGAAGGAATAGACCGGTCAGTCCTCGAGGGCGTAGCCGAACTGCTTCAGCGCGCGGTCGCTGTTGCGCCAGTCTTTGAGGACTTTGATGTGGAGGCTGAGAAAGCACCTCTTGCCGGTGAATTCCTCTATGTCTTTGCGCGCCTCGATGCCCAGTTTCTTGATAGCCTTGCCCTGATGTCCAATCAAAATAGCCTTCTGGCTTTCGCGCTCGACAAAAATAAGGCACGAGATATTGTCAATACCCTCTTTCTCTTCATAGCTCTCCACGGCCACCTCGCAGCTGTAGGGTATCTCCTTCTGGTAATAGAGGAGTATCTTCTCGCGCACTATCTCGCTGACAAAGAAGCGCATCGTGCGGTCTGTCAGCTCGTCCTGGGGGAAATAGGCAGCGTGTTCGGGCAGCAGCTCCAGCACGGTGTCGAATATCTTGCCCACGTTGAAACCCTCGGTGGCGGAGCAGGGGATGACCACGGCACGCGGTATCTCCTCCTGCCAGTAGGCCATCTTCTCCTGTATGGTCTGCTGGTCAGATAGATCTATCTTGTTGATAACCAAAATAACAGGCACTCGGCTATCCACCACCTTCTGCAGCACATGCCGGTTCTTGAAACTCTCCCCCACCTCGGTGACAAGCAGGAAGAGGTCGGCATCTTGGAGGGCGGTGCCGATGAAGCCCATCATCTGCTCATGCAGCTTGTTGGCGGGGTTGACAATGCCAGGCGTATCGGTGTAAATCATCTGGAAATCATCCCCGTTGACAATACCCATCACCCTCTTGCGCGTCGTCTGCGCCTTGCTGGTGATAATACTCAGCCGCTCCCCAACGAGGGCATTCATCAGCGTCGACTTCCCAACGTTGGGATTGCCGATGATATTTACAAACCCAGATTTCATTGCCAAATCTTTATTATACCGTCGAATTACGCGAACTGAGGTCAGCGACTTTATGGAGCTAAACTTCGCGCAAGCTTCGAGTAATTGACCCTGAAATTAGCCTGCGTAGCTTCGTTAAATTAGAGCAATTCGCCGTTTTCAGAAATTAGAAATACTCAATCGTTCTAATGGTGGTGTAGTTGGGATAGCGGCGGTCGCCAAGGACCTCATACTCGATACACTTGGTCCAATTGCCGTGGGAGTCATATTCGCGCTCATAAACAGTGACAAACATCTCAGGCTCCTCCTCGGTGTAGTCATAGAGGGTGTAACTGGTGGGCTCACCCTGCTCGTCATACTCCCACCGCTTCTCCTGCACCTTCTGCTTCGAACGGTCATACACCACAGCCTTGTTCACCGTACCATCGGCGTTGAAGACATAAACCTCTCGCTTATAGACCTCCCCGGCCTGGTCGTTGTAGCTGCGCTGGCTGATGCGACCCTCCGCATCGTGCTTGAGCAACAGTCGACTCTCTATCTGCCGCTCGGCATCCTCCACATACACCTCCGTCAGCGTATGCTCCGCGTCGTAGACATAATAGGTGCGGCCAATCACCTGATCGCGGTTGTCCACCACATGCTCAAGCGTCGTCAGCCCAAAGCCGTCATGCTTGTAGCGCGTACGGAAAATAACATCCTCTGCCACCGAAAGATACGTCTGCGAGCGCCGCTGCCCGTTCTGCCTATACTCGGTAATGAGATGCTCCAGCTGATCCCCACGCTCCAGATTGTCGCTCAGGTCATAGCGCGCCTCATACATCACAGCGTCCACACGCTTCACCTCGCCCTTCAACCCGTCGTCCTGCAGGTCGCGGCCGCTCTGGGCCATAGCGCCAGCACCCATTGCCAGCGTCAGGATAGCCACAAATACTTGCTTCATGCTCATGTTGGTTGCATTATTTTTAGCACTATGAACGCACTTTTATTTATATTATTGTGCCGCCCCATTATTTTTTTTCTCTCACCCCCTACCCTTCCTAAGCATATCCTAAGCTCATCCTAAGCTCATCCTAAGCATATCCTAAGCACACCCTAAGCACACCCCCCCCGCTTCCACCCCCTCCTCCCCCATCGCCACCTCACCAGCAGGCAAACTTTCACCTCCCCACTATCAAATTATTTCGTATCTTTGCACCTGCATTTTGTACCCAATAAAACATGGAACTGACTATTCTAATATGCTTTGCAGCCTACACCGCGCTGCTCTTCCTCGTCATGTGGCTCACCAACCGCCGTGGCGCCAAAGGCAACGAAGCCTTCTTCCGCGCCGGACGCCGCTCGCCCTGGCCTGTAGTGGCCTACGGCATGATCGGCGCATCCCTCTCCGGTGTCACATTCATGTCCGTACCCGGCGGCGTCTACAACGGCCAGTGGACCTACATGCCCATGGTCCTCGGCTACGTCCTCGGCTACGCCACCATAGCACTGGTGCTGCTACCACTCTACTACCGCCTCAACCTCACCTCCATCTACTCCTACCTCGGCCAGCGCTTCGGCGCTCGTAGCGAAAAAACCGGAGCCTCCTTCTTCATCCTGAGCCGGCTGCTGGGCTCCGCGCTCAGAATGTACCTCGTCGTCTTCGTACTCTACGAGTTCGTCTTCCGCGCCTGGGGCATCCCCTTCTGGGTACCGGCTCTCGTCTTCATCGTCATCATCCTCCTCTACACCTTCCGCGGCGGCATCAAAACCGTTGTCTGGACCGATATGCTGCAAACCACATTCCTCCTCCTCGCTGCCATCGCCACCGTACTGGCCATCCTCAGCAACCTCGACCTCTCCATCTCCGACCTCCTCAAAACCTCCTCCCAGCATGGCTACACCCGCATCTTCGAAACCAACCCCTCGGCACCCAAATTCTACTGGAAACAAATCATCGCCGGCATGTTCATCACCATCACCATGACAGGACTCGACCAAGACATGATGCAGAAAAACCTCACCTGCCGCACCCTCCGCGACGCTCAAAAAAACGTCATGACAAGCTCCCTGCTCTTCATCCTCGTCAACATCATCTTCCTCATGCTCGGCGCCGCACTGCTCACCTATAGCGACATCACCGGCTTCCCGCTGCCCGTCAACGACGCCGGCACCGTGGTACCCGACAAGATATTCCCCTCCATAGCCTTCAGCCTCAGCACCTTCACAGCCGTATGCTTCGTCCTGGGAATGGTAGCCGCAGGCTACAGCTCCGCCGACGGCACCCTGACAGCCCTCACCACCACCTTCTGCTACAACTTCCTCGGCTTCGGAAAGGAAAAAAAAAGCAAAGTAGGGAGTACCACGGCAGCGAAAAAAACAAATGCAAAAAACGATAGTAATGTCCCCCCCACTCCCCCATCACTCCCCCATCACTCCCCCCTCACCCCCATAGCAATCCGAAGGATTGTCCACGTCGCCTTCGCCCTCCTCTACCTGCTCATCATCATCGCCTTCCGACCCTTCCACAACCAGTCGCTCATCGACACCGTCTTCGACGTGGCCGGCTTCACCTACGGCCCTCTCCTGGGACTCTACGCCTACGGCCTCTTCACCCGTCGGCCCGCACGCGACTCCTGGGTCCCACTGATAGCCTTACTCTCTCCCGTGCTCTGCTACATCCTCAAACTCTTCTCCCCCTCCTGGTTCGGCTACCACTTCGGCTTCGAAATACTCCTCCTCAACGGCCTCATCACCATGCTCCTCCTCTGGCTCAGCTCTCTAACCGTCAAACACCAAACACTAACCAAATGAACCTCTACACCACCATACTCGGCAGCGGCGCTGCACTGCCCACTGGCGCCAGGCGCTGCAGCGCTCAGGTATTAAACATCAACGGCTTCAAACTCCTCATCGACTGCGCCGAAGGCACACAAGACCGCATCCGCTACAACCACCTCAAACTGCAAAGCATCGGCACCATCATCATATCCCACCTCCACGGCGACCACTTCTTCGGACTGCCCGGACTCCTCTCCACCATGCACCTCTGCGGACGCACCGAACCCGTCACCATCGCCGCCCCGACAGGCGCTCGCGAAGTAATCGAAACCACCTTCCGCTTGACAGGCAACCACATCGAATACCCTATCCTCTGGACTGAAATGGACTTCGACGACGGCGAACAACGCGTATTCGACAACGAACGATGCTCCGTCGACGCCTTCCGCATCCTTCACACCGTACCCACCTACGGCTTCCGCATCACCGAAAAACCGCGCGGCGACCACTCTCCGCGCGTCTACGCCTACTGCTGCGACACAGCCTATAGCGAAGCCATCATACCCCACGTACACAGCGCAGACCTGCTCTGCCTGGAATGCACCTTCGCCAACGAACTGGGCGAACTCGCCGAACAGCGGCAACACCTCACAGCAGGTCAAGCCGGCCGCCTGGCACGCTTGGCAGGCGTGCGCCAACTGCTGCTCTCACACATCAGCGCCCGCTACCGCGAACCGGAAATCCTACTGCAACAAGCCTCCGAAGAGTTCGCAAACTGCCTCCTGGCAGCCGACGGAATGCGCGTCGAAATAACCCGCTCCCCCACCCCGCCGCCCTCGCAACATTCTGGGGATGAGCAAGAATAACAAATATTCAAAAATAAATTTGGCCATATTGCCAAAAAGTAGTACTTTTGCACCCGCTTTGGAAAGATGCCGGAGTGGTCGATCGGGGCGGTCTCGAAAACCGTTGACCCCCTTGCGGGGTCCCAGGGTTCGAATCCCTGTCTTTCCGCCACAACAAAACCTCCCGTTTCAACGGGAGGTTTTGTTGTGCAGACAGGGATTCGAAGGCGGCGGGAGTGAATGAAGCGCCGGTGGCGCTTCAGAGCCGCCGCTGACCGAGTCCGCAGACGAGACCGAATCCCTGNNGGTTCGAATCCCTGTCTTTCCGCTCAGAGAGGCGCCCGACTTGGGTGCCTCTCGTCGTTTGGCATGTTTTTTGCTGCCAAACCATTTATAACTATAGAACAAAAAGAAAACATACAAGAAAATATGGCTAACTTCCTGACAAAGATCTTCGGAGACAAGAGCCAGCGCGACCTCAAGACCGTCAAACCCTTTCTCGACGCCACGCTGAACGTCTACCCCTCCATCCAGGCCCTCGACAACGACGGCCTGCGCGCCAAAACCATAGAATTCAAAGAACGCATCGCCAAGACCATCGCCTCTGAAGAGGAGGAACTCAAGCAAATGCGCGACCGCATAGACGCCGAATACGACATGCCCGTAGAGGAAAAAGAAGCCCTCTACAAACGCATCGACGAACTGGAAAAACAGAGCTACGACAAAACCCAAAAGGTACTCGACGAAATTCTGCCCGAGGCTTTCGCCGTGGTCAAAGAAACCGCTCGCCGCTTCGCCGAAAACGAAACAGTGGTCGTCACCGCCACCGACCACGACCGCG
>DFLB01000043.1:0-18038 GCA_002373995.1 Bacteroidales bacterium UBA3630
TCATCATGGTCAGCTGCGAGACCGACTTCGTGGCCACCAACGCCGGCTTCGTCGACTTCACCACCAGCATCCTCGACACCGCCATGGCCCAGCACCTCACCACCAAGGACGAGGTTCTGAACATGGACCTCAACGGTGCCAAGGTCAGCGACGCCATCACCGACCAGATCGCCAAGATCGGCGAGAAGATCGAGCTGGCCCACTTCGAGACCATCGAGGCCGAGAAGGTCTACGCCTACATCCACCCGGGCAACCGCATGGCCTCCATCGTCGGACTGAACAAGGCCGGTTACGACCAGGTTGGTCACGACATCGCCATGCAGGTCGTCGCCATGCGTCCCGTGGCCCTCGACGCCGAGAGCGTGCCCCAGGAGATTAAGGACCAGGAGTTCCGCGTGGCCATCGAGAAGACCAAGGAAGAGCTCGTCGGCAAGGCCGTCGACGCCGCCCTCAAGAAGGCCGGCATCAACCCCGCCCACGTCGACAGCGAGGAGCACATGGCCTCCAACATGGGCAAAGGCTGGATCACCGAGGAGCAGGTCAACCAGGCCCGCGAAATCAAGGAGAAAGTCGCTGCCGAAAAGATGGCCCAGCTCAGCGAGCAGCAAATCAACCAGATTGCCAACGGCCGCCTGAACAAGTTCTTCCAGGAGAACACCCTCATGGAGCAGGAGTACATCATGGAGAGCAAGGTGAAGGTCAAAGACTTCATCGCCAAGGCCGACAAGGACCTCAAGTGCACCGGCTTCAAGCGCCTCGAACTCGGCGCCTAAGGATATTCAATATCCTCAAAAAGTAGTAGGATACCCCTAAGAATGGGGTGTCCTATTTTATTTTGTGTTTTATTGGATATTCACCTGTGCTTTTGCCCGCATTCTCAAGTCATTGCGTGCACAATCTCCTGTCCGTGCGGAGCTATTCTTCACACGGCAATGTACGCTGTTCGAGATGGGGTGTCAGTGCTTTTTAGGCAGCATTTCCGTGACCGGTTTGAATTTTGCGGTTTTCAGCAACGCCTTAAATTGTCGCGATGCTCGAAATACAATCCTTACACGTTTGATGGTGTCTCCTGTCACTTCTATTTCATCCTTGCACCCGATGCTGTTTGCTGTCAAAGAAAACGAGCCGAACTCGCCAATCTGTACTGTGTATCCGTTGAGTAGCAGACGCCCCATCACTTTTTCCAGCTGGTAGATTGCCATTTCTGCTTCTTTGGGATTCAGTGTTGTTTCGTCGGAGATGAGCCTCGCCACGGCATGTTCATCCATATGCCCGACGCTTTTCAGCGTTGCATACCATTTCTTTTCGCCACCCTGCGGGTCGCGAGGGTTCACTTTCAGTACCCGATTGAAAAATACTGCCATAATGATTGTCCGATTTTGATAATGATTTCTGCTGTTGTTGCTGGTCGACCATTTTGGTGAGAATGACCGTGTTCCAGGCGTGTTTTTTTGATGGGCGGCGCCGCACTCCAGTAAGTTCGATAAGTTTTCCGCCGTCAATTTTCCTCACATCGACGATTCGCCAACCATCGCCTTCCAGTTTATCCCAAGCATCTTTAAAACCTTCTGGGGTTGTTGTGTCGCGGATAGTATCCATGGCAGCGACCCCTTTCAGAAAACCATTGTCATCCATGGCCATGGATTTGTAACCGCTTGTCCATATGATTACCATCAAGAGGATGATGCCTTTAGTCATACCAGCAATCTCCGTTTTCATCGTATGAACCTCCATATATGGTGTAAATATACTCATTCTCACCGCTCATAAAGGGTGGTTTTATGGTAACTGTCATTTGTAGGCAGTCGTATTGGTCAAAATAATATAGATATAGTTTCTGGGCCTCTTCTTTATAGAAGGTTGAGGCAAGTTCTTTTACCTCCTTCAATTCAACAACCTCGCCATTCCCGTCGGTTATGGTCGTCCTCATCAATATGCCGTCCATTACTTCCTGTTCGACGGTGAGCTTTTCGCCATAGTACGTGAGTGTACCTGTATATATTCCATCGCGCTCTGATGCTTTCGTGGATGAAATAGCAGTTTTCCCGTTCGTCTCATCAGGAGAGGCAGTGTCGGCCATCTTGCTGCATCCGATAGCAACACCTATAATAGCGATGGCAATAGTGATGCCGAATACGGTTTTTTTTCTTAAGGTTTTCATAATGATTATTGTTAAGGGTGAAATCACTGCAAAGGTACAATCTTTTTTCGCATAGACAATGAAAAAAGTGGCAGAAACAGGATGTTTTTAACAAGCTGTACAGCTTGTGCTCGCCAAGTTCTTCATCTTTGTTTTCGTCTCGAGATGGTTATTTTACAAAAATACCATTTCCCTGCCAGTATTCAATATCTATTTTCCTCCAATACAAGATAATATTTGCTTCCCGTCGCAGGTATATGAAACCACTTCCCCGTTTTCAATTATCATGATGGATTTAGCAATTGTCCCATCCCTTCGAGTGAATGAATGTTCGTATACCCCGTCTCGATGTATTTCTGGCTGTTCGTCAGTTGTTTTCAAATAACATTTCTTGTTGCCCTCTATTCTCATAGAATTAATAACTGACCAGTCGTTGTCAATTTTGCTGATGGACAGGATCTTCCATCCGGAATAAATCAAATCGGTATAAAAAATTCCCACTTCATCGTGCAGAACCGTGTCGGCTCTGAAAGTGGTATCTTGTTTGGATTTAATAAAATCCACATGACTGACAAAGGGGCTTGCGTTGACAGAATAAACAGCGCATAAACATGCGAAAAACAAGATAGTCTTTTTCATAATCAACGATGATTAATCATACCAACAACCTCCTTCGGGAAGTTCATCACATCCGGAAACAATGTATTCCGTCCATGTCTCTCCTGGATTCAGGCCTTGTGTTTGTTGCGCTTCCATTCTAACACATGGATATTTGTCCACAATTCCCATATATGTTTCTATCGCCTTAAATTCATCATGAAAAATGTAATAGCATTCTGGGCTAATTGGTTGCTCTTCCCCTTTCCCGTTGATATAGTAATATTGGATGACATTGCCTTTTATTACTTCCATGTGGGTAATAAAAGGAGTGCCGTCAGTACGATATGTTACACATGAGTATATACCGTCACGCGGAGTGTCTCCTTGATATGCAATCCCTGTATTCTTTGTCTTTGAAGGAAAGAGTTCTTCGGAGGTGTTGGCTCTTTCGCAACTTTGACAAATCAGTATGGCTGCTATTATTAAAGAACTGTTCTTTAATAAATGACTGGTAAATTTTAATTTTTTCATGATTTTTTTTTGAATGTTCAACGCAAAAATATGATTTTTTGGGGCACAAAAGAAAAAAAAGTGGCTGAAACAGGATATTTTTAACAAATTGTACAGCTTGTATTTGCCAAGCTCTTCATCTTTTTTTTCGCCTTGTAATGGCTGCCATGTTCTTTATTACTCCATTTGCTCAAAAATGTAATTTTTGTACGCGGAAATCTATGGCGAAGAAACTCAAATTAAACACGGATTCGCCTGCAATAGCACCTAAAGAGAGCCACGGTAGATATAAAAAAAGACCAAGTGGTTCTTGACTAAGCAAGAGCCACTTGGCCGGAGGCAGCAATATACGCTTCCTTATTCTTCCAGGCGGGAGAATATCAGGTAATACCCCGCGGTTCCATAGAGTGCTAGCGTATTGTTGTTGGCGTTGTAGGCAAAACGGAACGTTTCGGTCTCGCCACCTTCGCTAATTGTGATTGTACCGTTGGGAGTTGAGTAGGTATACGAAAACGGATAACTTTCGTTGTCGTTTTGCGAGGCTGTAACATACATGTACGTCATATGTCCAGTAGTATCAGTCTCAAACCTAATAATGTTGGTCTCAACGGATTCTTGTGGATTGCCGAACTCGTCTTCGTAGGTGTCGTGTTGTTCGTTGATCCATGCGGTGTGGTAGACGTCACTGGCAACAGGTGTTGTGGGAATGGTATCTGTCGTGTCAAACATCTCTTCCGGGTCACAAGCCGTCAGTAACAAGAATCCTGTTGCCAACAGAACGATTGCAGTTGCCTTTATTGTTTTCATTGTATGGGGTTTTATTTTACTAATAAAGTAATTAGAATCCGTATGCGTTGAAACATTGTGTTATCACGCTGCCGTGTCCCCACTGGTTGATGAGTGCGGTTTTGAACCTGCCAGGATTGGTTACGGTATTTCTCATTACGTAATGAATCTGGCTTGGTCCAATATCATTTAGATTATTGTCAATATCACCAAGTATTCCGGGTTTGAACCAGAAGCCATTGGAATATGACAGATCCGGGTTGTAATAGTAGTTATAGCATTTCTTTCCAAAATAATCTCCCCACATCTCACCTACGCCGATAACTCCATTGGTACTATTATAATTGTTACCATAGCCCATATTCACACAAATCTGTCCTATATAGGTCAGCCAATAGGCTGAGCCAGCCTTACTGTAATGGGTGGCGTGTGCCATCTCGTGGAATATGGTTAGATGCAATGATTTGGTGTCCGTGTCTTTCATTACCAAGATGTCAGGACAGAATTGCAAGGCGCAATACAAAGCTCCACCAATAATATAACTTGTTGTGCTGCTGACACCAAAGATCTGTAGCCATTTTGCCACTTGAGAGGATGCATATCCTGAGACATGTCGCAACATGGGTGTGCTGGCACTCCCTAAGTTGCTTTTTTTGTTAATGTACCAGAAACGCATGTTGCTCGGGGTATTCGATACACCAAAATGAGGGACAAAGGTGGTTCTATAAAGTAAAGCAGCATTGTTGATAGTAGCCCACGGCCATGCCTGGGAACTATGCCCGATGGTGATGTCATAACCTTCTCTGCTATGGGTGCCGACATTATGGATTGCAGGCGTGAGAGGGCCAATGTTTCCCCAGATCTTGAAACCGTTGCTGTTTTCAAACACCACAGAATAGTTGGGATTGAAAAGATAGCCGCGGCTAATGCTATAATAGCCATTATCGTTTGTGTAGGCACAAGCAATATTAACCAGTCTCCTTGTGTAGACATGTACTCTCCGGACACCCTCGTTTTGACCGGTTGCCGTATTGTACACACGGACATATCCTTTGGGATATTTCCAGATAGATTTGTACAAAGAAAGATCTTTCAGTTCTTCTTTCGTGGCATTGCCTGTACGGACAAATGATCCAATCTCCAACGTTACAACGTCCGGATCGTCATAGTTTGTGGGAATGTAACATTCGTCGATGACGCGATGGTTAATCGGGATATTGTAGCCGACGGGAACAACAGTATAGACTTCGGGCGTTTCACCTTCCTGTATCTCGAAAGAGCCTTCGCCTTCAACTTCATAGTCCAGTGGGTACGGGAAAAGGAGAAGTGTTGAGTCATCAATGATTTTGTTTAAATCCGCGCTGTCTTGAGGGAGCATCTGCACATACAGGTGCGTAGTCTGGATATCAACGGGACGCGTCAGCTCACCGATACGAAGAAGAGAATCCTGGGCTTTTCTCATATTCTGCACGGTATATGGGTTATCAAGTTTTTTCCCAAGAGAGAATCCCCGAGATGTGCCGCTTTTCATTTCAGAAGAAGGGGTTGAAGAAGTGAGGACATTATCCTCTTCCTTATTGCATCCTACAACGAATGTGGACATGGTAGCAATCAATACTGCTACTTTTATGATTTTATTCATTTTTTTGTCTGTTGTTATTATTATTTCCTCTCAGATAGAGTTCTTTCTGCGCTTGTTTTGTGGAACGTTTTCTACTGCCACAGAATAGAGTCTTTTTTTTACGCCCCGACACAATGCGCACCCCCTTTGTGCGAGGCTTCGTCAGATGAATTGCATTTCTTTTAACTATACCGGCAATCTCCTTTTTTATCGTTATACCCTCCATAAAAAGTGTAAATGTCCTCATTCTCACCTCGTATAAAGGATGGTTTGGAGGCCACGGTCATTTCCAGGCAGTCATACTTTTCAAAAAAAGCCAAATACATTTCGCGGGCTTCCTCTTTGTAAAAAGTGAATCCCAAGTATTCGACATCTTTTAAATCGAAAGGCTCACCTGTTTCGTCGGTCATGGTTGTCTTTACAATCTCGCCATTCTCCACCAGATATTCGACGGCTATCTTTTCTCCATAGTAGGTAAAAGAGCCAATATAAATGCCGTCAAGTGGGTTCTGTTCCTGGGTTGTCCCTAGTGCATCTTTCTGGAGTCCTGGTTTGTCGGGGAGAGTTTTCTCTTCCAGATTGTTGCAACTCACCGCAAACCCGATGACGGTAGCGATAAGTGCGATGCTTATAGCACATTTGTTTCTGATTGTTTTCATAATTATTTGTTTTTAGTGTTCGAGGCAAAAATATGAATTAATTCTGTTACAAAATAGAGAAAAAAGTGGATAAGATCATTTTTCTAACAAGCTGAATCAGCTTGTGTTTGCCAAGCTCTTCATCTTTTTTTCGCCTTGTAATGGCTGCCATGTTCTTTATTACTCCATTTGCTCAAAAATGTAATTTTTGTACGCGGAAATCTATGGCGAAGAAACATAAATATTACGTTGTGTGGCAGGGCAGGAATTTGGCATACAATATGTCTATAGTCTGTAACCAGCAGTAATCATTAACTTACTCCCCCAGAGACAGTCGTTCCCTTTGTCGGGTAATGCGTCAGTGGGTTTAAATGATGAGAGCAACAGTGCGTTTGCCGAAAGAGACAGGCATCCACCAACATACAGATGTTCGCCAAAGGTCATCTCGATACCGGTGGAACATATCATCGATAGCCCGAATCGACTTTCGTGTTTTTTTTTCATTGGCCATAGTGTATCCGTTGGCTACATGGATTCCACCGATAGAGCAACCGCTGTGGCATCGTAGAGAGGAATTGATTTCTATGTACCGTCGCATCTCAAGGCCCATCGTGAAAGCCGCAGCAATCTCATCATAATTCGGCATGGAAATGGTGTTCATTTCTACGTAGGCTCCCGTGCTGCGTGAAGGCCCCTTCCCCCAGCCCAAATGAATGGATTCGCTGAGTGCGAGATTGTCGCCGACGACCTTGTTAAACAGGGAATATCCTGTTCCTTGAGACATGACGGATTGTCCCATTTGGACTTCAACGAATTGGAGTTTTACTTGCGAATATGCTGTCGCCAATCCAGCAAGCGAAAATGCTATCAAAACCAAACCCTTTTTCATTGTATTCTTTTTTTAATTCATTGCTATCCAGTAAAATCTATTGAAAGTTCTTTGATGTTGTTGTGCGCTAATTGGTAGTACGGTGTGCCTTGCATTTGACATGGTGGCTGTTTGTTGAAAAAAACAGTAGAATCAGTAGACGATGAGTGTTTTGGAGTCGAGGGGTGAGCCTTGGGACTCGATGCGGACGGCGTATTGTCCTGTTGGAATAGCCCGTAGGTTGACGGCGTGGTTTGCCTGTGTCACGTCGAGCGGTGCGGAGTATAGCACCTGACCTGTAGCGTTGGCGATGACGACTGTCGCACTGGTCACGTCGGAGGCCAGACGATAGCTGACTACAGTCTGGTTGTTTGCGGGATTGGGAATGAGTGCAGTAATGACAGCACGATGCACAGTGACCGTCACTGTGTCAACATCCTTATACTTGTCCGCGTCAGACACCACTTCAAGAATGTACTGTCGGGATGTATTCTGTGATGTCTGCAACAGGTCGCCAATGGCAAGCGTATCACCTGTCGTACTGAACCAAGTGTATTGTGCATCTTCAGTAATTGTTTGTGCAGTAAACGATGTACTGTCGCCCGATAGCACGGTTATGTCTTCAAGTGCGACGGCCTTAAATCTCTTTTGAGGATCTTTAATTGCCAGATAGTGCTCTCCACCGATAATCTCTTTTTCTCCTTCTTCAATAATATCAAATTCGAACTCATTGCAGAGCGGGGTGGTTTGAGTAAAGAAACGCACACCAGCTTCAACAGTATAGTGACGGCCGATAGGCATTACAATATTTTCGAGAGAGAAATCGGGTTCATTGACCAAGAATCTATTGCCGCCAAGATACTTGCCGCCCACACAAACGCCCCCGCCATCCTTCCATAGTCTGACAAGTTCATCATCCAAGCGGATGAGCACATCGGCGTGTTTGAAGATAATATCACCAGCTTTGTTTGGCCTGGTTCTAAAATGTAGACGGAATTTTTGCAAGAAGTCAAATGGGTTGGAAAAAGAGACAACGGCGCTGTTGTATTGTGCATCTAGTATGGAAATATTCTTCCAGGCTACATTGTTATTATGTGTAGTGAAAGTAGCCATATCTGCATTACTGCTGTTTTCGTATAGTATTTCGTCACCATCATGAATTCTTGCGACAAGACAGAAATGCCATCTGTCTGCATCAAACTGGGTGCAGTTTTGATAGTCTTCTGCGATTGGTGTAAACCAAGGTATTCTTACAACAATTGATTGATGCGCAGCGATACTTGGAATAGGAATGCCATTCGCAGTATTGATGACTTCTCCCATCACAGGGGAATTTCCGCAATCGAAATAATTGTTGCCATTCCAATTATAATCCCACCTTAAATCACAACCAGCCTTGGCCCAATTCAAGAATAGACGTTCACCACCACATGAAGATATGTCGCTTTTATTCCAAATGCGTACACATACATAGCATAATGTATTCCCGTGAGGATTACAAACATTTCCGTTTGCATCTTCAATCCATATGTCGGGGCTATCCCACATATAATGTACATTGCTTGGCACAAGACCATTGTCGCTCACACTATCTCGAATATACAAATCGGCCCAAACCCCGACAGCATACCACGCGTCTTTTACAGACTGAACTTCTTGGCTGTTGCTGCCATATATATCTTTAGCCGCAGCAATAGTATATTCCCGCGCATTGATAAAGTTTGTGTTCTGTGTCATATAGACGGTCTCGGCACGATAAACTATTTTGGCTGCTTTATTCATAGTAATTCCTGAAACAGAATAGTTCCAACCTTTGTCATTTGTTCCAGAACCACCTTCGGACAATAGATAGAACCAATAATTCATAACTCCACTATTACAATGGACTCCTCCGTGGTCATACGAGGTGTCTGTTGGGTCTTTCCAATAGGAGCCGCCATATGTGTCTGGGTTGTTATATATTTTAGGATTGGCCATGTTTCTTATTGGAGTACCAAGGTCTTCTCCACACACATAAGTTTGTTTGTCATTTGTTGCCCAAGCCTCAATGCACGCTCCCCATATATCACTTAATGATTCGTTAATTGCTCCAGATTCACCTTTATATTTTAGTTTTGCCGAATATTGACATATTCCATGCCCAATCTCATGTCCTACTATGTCTAGTGTTGATAATATATTGTTGTTTAGGTAATAACCGTCAATATATATCATACAATTTGAGTCTTGAATCCAAGCTGCATTGTCTGATAAATAATATGGGCTACGAGCATGAACGTAGTTTTTCAATTTAGAGTCATTCCCATCATAGCTATTTCTCGCGTGAACTTGCTTGAAATAGTCGTATGTCATCATGGCACCCCAATGGGCATCAAGTGCTCCATCGTCTCGGTTCGAATTATGATACTCTGATGCAGTCCAATGATTGTCATCGTCAATATATTCTGATGATGCATTAAAATTAAGAGAATGATTGAGATTGCGAGTTTCAACTCCATGTCCGCGTGTCATATCTTTCAGAATAAACCCACTATTGGTTTGATGGGTTGAGATTGTTTGTTCTCCACTAAATCGTGTATCAGCAATTCCTATTTCATGGAAGATGTTTGACGCGTATGAAATAATGCTTCCGGTATGGGCATCAATATAGAAATTCTCACTAATTAAGAAATCCATGGCGGATGCTTTAATCTTATAACTCAAATGCACCGTGGAGTCAATTTCGTTTACAAATATTACCAATCCCATTGTGGAATCAATCTTAACCAACTCTTTGGGTATATCTTTGTATTTGGCATTAACATGATTTTTTACGATATAGATTGCTTCACTTAAACCAATGATATTTGTTGTATCAATCTCACAGCGTTTAAGGCATTCACCATTTGCTGAAATGATATTATCATCGTTTTTGTGGACAATAATGTCAGAATTCTCAATAATAATATTATTGTAATATTGTTTATAGCGTTCATGCTGGAATCCCATTTCGTCTTTTATAGGTGAGATGTCGTTAATGGGACGGAACTCAAAAAGATTAGATAGTCCAAGAGCTTCCTTTAAAAGATAAGATGCTTCAAGTTTGTTTTTTGTTTCATTATAAACATGGAAACTTGTCAATGTTTGTGCGAACGAAGGACCTGAAATGAATAATGAAATTGCAAAAAAAAGTGATAGCCTAAACTGTTTCATAATTTAGTAATTTTTAAATATTATCTCGATAGTTTCATTTTTTATTTTATACACTGTATCTTGAAGGCCTGCATATCCCCCAATATTACACAGGGTGTTTCCTGTACAGTCTGTAAGAGATACCATGTTATCAGGGCAGTTATCGCAAAAGGAGATTATGAATCCTTGTTTGTCTGTTTGGTAAATACATTTTGACACACTACAATGTTCTGCGGATTCTGTCATTTCTGCCACCGTTTTTTTCAACCACTCTAAATCAGTTAATGGATTTTCAACATTACAGAATGTACATTTCTCAGTTTTTTCACAGGCTGTCATAGAGAGAACCATGGCCACCAAAAGGAGTGGCGGGAGATTGTTTAATATTCTTATTTTTTTCATTTTGGGTATATTGTTTTTAAAAGTTATAAGTTTGACAATAAGGATTAGAATCCCAATTTTCAATGATTACCGTGTACAAGCCCGATGGTACATTGTTTATCTCGAACGAATTATCAATATCACACATACAATCTGCGTTTACGGGATATCCACTCTCTAAAATTCTTATGGTATCAGAATACACATCAATATCGACATAGACTCTTTTAAATCCACAGTTTACTGTTAGATTGTAATGTGTAATGTAAACAGTTCCATTATGATAATTAATGGAAATTGAGTCAGGGTTATACATTCCTTTTGCTCCTCTGCTGTCCTGATGTTGCAAGCAATCAGAGAATTCAATGTTTGAGACAGCGAAATTAGGCTCTACTGTTGTGTTTGTTTTCTCACAGGCTGTCATTGCGAGAGTCATGGCCGCCAAAAGAAATGGCAGTTTGGTCGTTTTTCTTTTGTTTTGCATAATTATTGTGTTTTTTGGGGGGGGCATTAGTTATAATGTTATTGATATCATTTATTATTATGTAAACAGCAACTCATTAGTACAACAATCAGAACCTCCATAATAATATATATAATCATTTTCGCCGCCCATAAAGGATGGTTTTGTTTGATATTCTGAGGGGAGGATAGACACTGCAAAGTTACATATTTTCCACCGGATGAGCAAGAAAAAAATAGGGCAAAAACAGTATTTCTAACAAGTTGTATCACCTTGTGTCTACATAACTCTTCATCTTCGTTTTCGTTGAGAGGTGGTGGTTACTCTCTATTTTACTCTATTTACAAAAAAAAATGTAATTTTGCACGCGAAATCTATGGCAAGGAAGCAACGATACTACGTGGTGTGGCAAGGCAAGCAGCCCGGCATCTACACGGACTGGGACGCCTGCAAGGCGCAGGTGCAGGGCGCGCAGGGGGCGCAGTACAAGGCTTTTGACACGATGGCTGAGGCCGAACAGGCGATAAGGCTGCCGTATAGCAGCGTGGTGCAGTCGAATACGTCTAATAGGCATAATGGGTCAAATGGGCATCAGAGTGGGTGTCTTTTTATTGATGACAACGGTATGACCGCCGTGAAGCCCGGCACCGACAATCCGCCCATCCTCGACGCGCTGGCTGTCGACGCGGCCTGCAGCGGCAACCCCGGCGTGATGGAGTACCAGGGCATATACATCCCCACCCGCACGCAGGTGTTCCACTACAAAGCCCCCAAGGGCACCAACAACATCGGCGAGTTCCTGGCCATAGTGCACGGCCTCAGCTACCTCAATAAGCACCGCCTCAACCAGATTATCTACAGCGACTCCGTCAACGCCATCAGCTGGGTGCGGCAGAAGGTGTGCAAGAGCAAGTTGCCCGAGGACGCCTCGACCGCCGCGCTGTGGGACTATGTGCACCGCGCCGAGCAGTGGCTACGCTCCAACACATATACCACCGAGATACGCAAGTGGGACACCGACCGCTGGGGCGAGATACCGGCGGACTTCGGGAGGAAAGGTTAGATGTTATAGAACGATGAACACACGCAACCTCCGTTTCCGCAGCAACCGCGTCCGCGACATCCTCGCTCTCTATCACGAGGAGCTGGACGGCATCTATGGCTCCGGCGAGGTGTCGGCCTTCGGCGAGATGCTCTTCGAGGCCTTCCTCAGGTGGGACAAGGTGCGGCTGCTGACCTCGCGGGAGCAGACCATCGACCAGAGCGACCTGCTGCGCTTCCATTGGGCGCTCGAAGACCTTAAGCGCCACCGCCCCATACAGCACATCATCGGCCATATGGACTTCTGCGGCTGCAGCATCGCGGTGAGCCCCGACGTGCTGATACCCCGCCCCGAGACTGAGGAGATGGTCAGTTGGATAGTTAAGAGTTATGGGTTAAGAGTCATGAGTGGAGGCATACTTGACCTCTGCACCGGCAGCGGCTGCATCGCCATCGCGCTGAAAAAGGCCTTTCCTACGGCCGAAGTGACGGCGGTGGATGTCTCGTCCAAGGCGTTGGCGATGGCGCGGCAGAACGCCAAAAACAACGGCGTAGATGTGCACTTTGTGCAGGCTGACATACTTCCAGTCAACTGCCAACTGCCAACTGCCAACTGCCAACTGATAGTCAGCAACCCGCCCTACGTTATGGAAAAGGAGCGGGCGCAAATGCAGCCCAATGTGCTGAACTACGACCCTGCGCTGGCCCTCTTTGTACCTGACGACGACCCGCTGCGCTTCTACGAGGCAATAGCCGCTATCGCCAAGGAACACCTGGCCGCGGACGGTCTGCTGGTAGTGGAGATAAACGAAGCCCTTACCAGCGAGACCTGCGCCGTTTTTGAGGCACAAGGCTTTGCTCCCAAAGTAAACGAAGACTTCCGCGGCAAGCACCGCTGGATAAGCGCCACGCGCTAAAACCGTTCGCGCAGCTGCGAGTCCATGATGATGGTCACTGGCCCGTCGTTGACGAGCGACACCTGCATGTCGGCGCCGAACGTGCCCGTCTGTATCTCATGGCCGAAGAGAGCCTGCAGCTTGGCCACGAACTTCTCGTACATCGGCACCGCGAAGTCGGGCGTTGAGGCGTGTATGTAGCTCGGGCGGTTGCCCTTCTTGGTGGAGGCCATCAGCGTGAACTGGCTCACCACCAGTATGCCGCTCCCCGGCACCTCTGTCACCGGCAGGTTCATCACCCCCTCGCTGTCGTCGAAGATGCGCAGCTTCACCAACTTCTGGCACAGGTACTCGATGTCCTCGTCGGTGTCTTCGTCGCAGACGCCGACAAAAATCATCAGCCCTTGACCTATCTCGCTCTTGCGGACGCCGGCGATGTCTACTGATGCCGAAAGCACACGTTGTACGACTATCCTCATGGCTCTATTATTGTCAGTTTGGCGAACTTGAGCATCAGCTGTTTCTGGCCGATGCCGTTAGCGAAGAAGACAATGGCCTTCCGTGAGTCGTTGTCTCCCTCGACGCTTTGCACTGTGCCGATGCCGAACTTGTCGTGTTGCACCTTCATGCCGGGCATGATGGCGTTGATTTCTGCGGGACTGTTGCCCATGACGGGGCCACGCTGGACGGGACGTTTGGTGCTGAGGGGAGGGTGTTTGGCGGGAGCGGGTTGTGCTTTGCCTACGTTGAAGAAAGCTCTCGGCAGTGTGCCGGCTTCCGGGAAGGCCGCCTGGCGCGGCATTTCGATGTATTGCGGGTCGATTTCTTCGACGAAGCGACTCAGTTCTCCATCGGTGCGTTGCCCGTTGTTGAAGCGGGTGCGGGCGTAGCTGAGCGTCACCTGCCGCTCGGCGCGAGTCACGGCTACGTAGAACAGCCGGCGTTCCTCCTCCAGTTCGGCGCGCGTCGAGGCCAGGAACGAGGGGAATATCTGCTCTTCCATGCCCACCACAAAGACGTAGGGGAACTCCAACCCCTTGGCGGCGTGGATGGTCATCAGGCTCACCTTGTCGGCATCCTTGTCCTTGTCTTTGTCCTCGGCGGTGTAGAGCAGCACCTGCTGCAGGAACTCGTCGAGGGTGCGCACCCCTTGCTTCTCTGCCTCGTCGGGCTCGGGGCTTTCTTCCTCGCTCTCGCAGAACTCCTGCACGCCGTTGAGCAACTCGTCGATGTTCTCAATGCGCTCGGCACTCTCGGGGTCGTCCTCTTCGCGCAGCGCTTTGACGATGCCGCTGGCGTAGACAATCTGCTTGGCCAGCGAGAAGGCATCGGCCGTCGGCACCTGGGCCTCGAAGCGTTTTATCATGAAGACAAAGTCGGTGATTTTCTGCATTGTGCCACTGTTGAGGCCAAGGCCGAAGTCGGCAATGTTCTCCAGCACGGTCCAGATGCTGATGTCGTTGTCCGAGGCAGCCACGCGTATTTTGTCCATCGTGGTCTGGCCGATGCCGCGGGCGGGGTAGTTGATGATGCGCACGAGGCTCTCGTCGTCGTGCGGATTGACCGCCAGGCGCATGTAGCTGAGGGCGTCTTTCACCTCGCGGCGTCCGTAGAAGCTGATACCCTGATAGATGCGGTAGGGTATGTTCATGCGCCGCAGCGAGTCCTCGACGGCGCGCGAGAGCGAGTTCTGGCGGTAGAGGATGGCGAAGTCGCGATAGTCGGCATCTTCGCCGAGGCGTGTGTTCTGTATGGCGTCGGCCACGCGGCTGCCCTCGTCCTTCTCGTCGGCGCAGCGCAGCAGCCGCAGTCGCGAGCCGCCGGCGTTGTCGCTCCAGAGTTCCTTCTGTATCTGGTCGCGGTTGTGGCCGATGATGCTGTTGGCTGCCGCCACGATGGTCTTGGTGGAGCGGTAGTTCTGTTCGAGCTTGAAGAGGTGCATCTGCGGGTAGTCGCGCTGAAAGTTGAAGATATTCTGTATGTTGGCTCCGCGGAAGGCATAGATGCTCTGTGCGTCGTCGCCCACGACGCAGATGTTCTGGTTGCGGGCGGCCAACTTCTTGACGATCAGGTATTGGGCGTAGTTGGTGTCTTGGTACTCGTCGACCATGATGTACAGGAACCGCTGCTGGTATTTGAGCAGCACGTCGGGGAAGTCGCGCAGCAGGATGTTCATGTTGAACAGCAGGTCGTCGAAGTCCATGGCGTTGCTGTTGTGGAGCCGTTGGTCGTACATCTGGTAGATCTGTCCGATGGCGGGGCGCTTGGAGTCGATGTCGGTCTGGTAGATTTCGGGGCTTTCCTGGTAGTCTTTGGGGGTGAGCAGGTTGCTCTTGGCCATCGAGATGCGGCTGCAGACGTAGGAGGGCTTGTAGGCCTTGGGGTCGAGGTTCAGTTGCTTGACAATCTGCTTGATGGCGGCTTTGCTGTCGTCGGTGTCGTAGATGGTGAAGTTTGGCGTGTAGCCCAGCCGGTGGCCGTCGGCACGCAGCAGGCGGGCGAAGACCGAGTGGAAGGTGCCCATCCATAGGTTGCGGGCTTCGGGCCCCACAAGCTTGATAATGCGGTCCTTCATCTCGGCGGCGGCCTTGTTGGTGAAGGTCAGTGCCAGTATGTGGAACGGGTCTACGCCCTGCTCCATGAGGTGTGCTATGCGGTAGGTCAGCGTGCGCGTCTTGCCGCTGCCGGCGCCGGCGATGATCATCACCGGCCCCTCGATGCACTCGGCAGCTTCGCGCTGCGGTTCGTTCAGTTGTGACAATAAGTCGCTCACAATAATGTTTTTATTTAAAAAGAAAAGTATTATTCCGGATGCAAATTTACACAAAAAAATCGGTTCCTGTCCTGCCGGCCGAAAATTATTTCTCCACCGTGCCGCGCGGGTGCGTCGGCTGGCCTGGTGCCGATGCGCCGGCGGAGCGCGGATGGTCCGCCGGTGACCGGACCATCCTCGGACCATCTCCGGACCACCCTCGGACCATCCCCGGACCGAGAGCCTACAATGCACAGTGTTTCAGGCGATTGAGCGCTGTGTGTTTGCAGTGGGCGCTGGAAATCAGATGTTTGCGACTGCATTTTAATGGTTTTTAACATCTGTTTGCGGGCTTGCCGGCGGGCGGGGGGAGCCCGAAGCGGGGGTTTTGAGTTATCAACCTCACAACCGCTTGACGGGTCAAATAATTGCCGCCGACGGTTGGTTTTTTGTTGATAACTATTTGCCGGCGGTTCTGTTTTTCTATCTAATTTAGCAAGCGGAACGGAAGACCGTCCTCCCATAATAAAACATTGTAGTATAGAAGAATAAGTAAATTTTTTTGCTATGCAAGGCGACCTATTTTCGGCAAGCGAACCCCAAGAGCAGCCCCGTAAGCTGAAACAGTACACTCCGGAGGAGATTATGCGCTCCTCGGTCGAGTATTTCCATGGCGACGAGTTGGCCGCCAACGTGTGGATGAACAAGTATGCTCTCCGCGAGGACGACCGCATCTACGAGCTCAACCCCGACATGATGCACCGCCGCCTGGCCGCCGAATATGCCCGCATCGAGAAGAAGTATCCCAACCCGCTCAGCGAGGAGGAGATCTACCACTTGCTCAAGGACTTCCGCTACATCGTGCCGCAGGGCAGCCCCATGAGCGGCATCGGCAACAACTTCCAGGTGGTCTCGCTGAGCAACTGCTTTGTGATTGGCAACCAGGGCAATAGCGACTCCTATGGCGGCATTATGAAGATTGACCAGGAGCAGGTGCAGCTGATGAAGCGCCGCGGTGGTGTGGGCCACGACCTGAGCCACATCCGTCCGGGCGGCAGTCCGGTGAAGAACAGCGCCTTGACCTCCACCGGCATCGTGCCGTTCATGGTGCGCTATAGCAACACCACGCGCGAGGTGGCGCAGGGTGGGCGCCGTGGAGCCCTGATGCTCTCCATCAGCATCAAGCACCCTGACGCCGAGCACTTTATCGATGCCAAACTGGAGCAGGGCAAGATCACGGGCGCCAACGTGTCGGTGAAGATCACCGACGAGTTCATGCGCTGTGCCATGGAGGGCAAACCCTTCATCCAGCAATACCCCATCGACTCGCCCAACCCCACCTATACCAAGCAGATAGACGCCCGCGCGCTGTGGAACAAGATTATCGCCAACGCGTGGAGCAGCGCCGAGCCCGGTGTGCTCTTCTGGGACACCATCATCCGCGAGAGCGTGCCCGACTGCTATGCCGACTATGGCTACCGCACTGTCTCGACCAACCCCTGCGGCGAGATACCCCTCTGCCCCTACGACAGCTGCCGTCTGCAGGCCATCAACCTCTATTCCTACGTCGACAAGCCCTTCACAAAGGAGGCCTCGTTCAACTTCGACCTCTTCAAGGACCATGTCGCCAAGGGCCAGCGCCTGATGGACGACCTGATAGACCTTGAGCTCGAAAAGGTGGACCAGATACTGAAGAAGATAGAGAGCGACCCCGAGAGCGACGAGATCAAACAGGTGGAACACAACCTGTGGCTCAACATCAAGATGAAGTGTCTCGAGGGCCGTCGCAGCGGCTTCGGCATCACCGCCGAGGGCGACATGCTGGCAGCCCTGGGTCTGCGGTACGGCTCCGAGGAGGCTACCGCATTCGCTGTCAAGGTGCAGCAGACGCTGTGCTGCACGGCCTACGGCTCGTCAGTGCAGATGGCTCGCGAGCGTGGCGCTTTCCCCATCTACAACGCCAAGCGCGAGGAGAACAACCCGCTCATCAAGCGCATCGCCGAGGCCGACCCTGAGCTCTACAAGGAGATGACCAAGTACGGTCGCCGCAACATTGCCCTGCTGACCATCGCCCCCACCGGCACCGTGAGTATCTGCACCCAGACCACCAGCGGTATCGAACCCGTCTTCCTGGTCAGCTACAAGCGCCGCAAGAAGATCAACCCCAACGA